>JAFRYL010000193.1 GCA_017437605.1 Ottowia sp.
CCGACGACGACGGCGCGCCGCCCCCCACGCGGCGCGTGGCGCTCTGCTGGCGGCGCAGCTTCACGCGCTACGAAGCCATCGCCGCACTGCGCCGCGCGCTGGGCGACTGCACGCTCGCGGGTGTGCAGTGGGTCAAGACCTGAGCCGCCCTACTCTGCCACGCAGATTTCACCGCGCGCGATATTTTTGAGCGTGTGCCAGGCGACCACCACAATCAGCGCGCACAAAATGGCGAACATGCCCGCGCCCATCCAGGCGTACGTCACTTCATGCGTCAGCCCGTAGGCCTTGGTGAAAGCGATGCTGGCGGCGGCCGTCGGGAAAATGAAGGCCCACCACGAGAGGAAAAACCTCAGCCCGATGAAACTGCGGAACATGAAAAATATCAGCAGCACAAAGAATATCGTGACGTTGAGCATCACGTGGGCAAAGGCATCAAACCCGCCACCCATTTTGAGGTAGCCCAGGAACGCCATCGCCGGCGGCGCAATCAGGATGAACAGCGTGGGCATGAACTTCTGCGCGAGTTGGTCGTGGAAAATAATGCGGTAGAAAATGATGGTAAACAGCGCCATCCAGAAGAAAATGCCAACGCTGAAATAATACCAGCACAGTGCCGACTTCGCATTGCTCGCCGCCAGAATCACTATCAGGTTTCCCACAATCGGGATGAACCACGCCGGGTTGGAGTGCTGAATCATCATGTTGTTGCGTATCCAGAACGAGACGATATACAGCGTCAAAAACGTCTGTATCACAAGCGCCGTGTAAAACAGCACGTCATGGAACGCCGTCATGTCCATGAACAGCGCCGAGAGCAAAAACAGGCTGATGGGAAACGCAGCAAAAAAATTGAGCTTGATGGGGTGCGCAAACTCCGCCTTCACCGCCCCGAAGTGGCGCAGCGCCTTGGCGACATACATCGCGGTGATAACGGAAAACACGCCAAGCGCCGTCCAGCGCAGCACCTCAAACACCGCGCCAGGCAGCCCAAACGCCTCATGCAGCGCCTTGTACGCCAGACCCAGCCCGCCCAGCCCCATGATGACGGCAAAAAACATGATGGGAAAATTCTGCAGCCGGGATATTTTTTCCTGTTTCAGTTCCATGGGTTCCATATCCATATCCTGTGTGTGGGTGATTGTTTGCTGCACCGGCGCGTACACCGCGCAGCGCAAAAAAATCCGCCTTGCAGCGGACAGGGGCGCAATGGTATTTTTCCGGCAGCAGCGGCGCGCGCCGCCGCTGCAATGCCCACGCAATCAAAATGGCATCAGGCGTGCGCCCACGGCAGCGGCACGCCCAGCACCTCCATCACCAGATACGCGATGTAGCCCACGTAGCACGCCAGCAGCAGCGCGCCCTCGATGCGGTTGATGCGCCCCGGCCCGCGAATGCCGATGCCCATCGCAAACAGCGCCAGCGTCAGCGCCGCCATCACCGCCACGTCGCGGTGCAGCACCACCGCTTCCACCTGCATGGGCGCAAGCGCCCCCGCAATGCCCACCACCGCCAGCAGGTTGAACATGTTGGAGCCAATCACATTGCCCAGCGCAATGTCGTGCTCGCCCTTGCGCGCCGCCACCACGGAAGAGGCCAGCTCCGGCAGCGACGTGCCCACCGCCACAATCGTCAGGCCAATAATCACATCGCTCACGCCGAAGCTGTGCGCAATCTCCACCGCGCCCCACACCAGCAGGCGCGAGCTGACCACCAGCAGCACCAGCCCGGCGACCATCCAGAACACCGCACGGCGCAGCGGCATCTCCGCCGCCTCCTCCTCCTGCTTTTGCACATCGCCCGCCATCGCATCATCGCCTTGGCGCAGCCCCTGCCAGATGCTCCAGCCCATCAGCAGCGCAAACACCGCCAGCAGCACCCAGGCGTCCACGCGCGAAATCGCGCCGTCCCGCAACTGCCACGCCGACAACGCTGTGAGCGCCATCAGAATCGGCAACTCCTTGCGCAGCACCTGCGAATGCACGGCAATGGGGGCAATCAGCGCCGTCACCCCAAGAATCAGGGCGATGTTGGTGATGTTGGAGCCATAGGCGTTGCCCAGCGCAATGCCCGGGCTGCCCTGCAGCGCCGCCAGCGCCGAGACCACCATCTCCGGCGCCGAGGTGCCAAAACCCACTATCACCATGCCGATGAGCAGCGGCGGCACCCCGAAATGGCGCGCCGTGGCCGCCGAACCCTCCACAAAACGGTCCGCGCTCCACACCAGCAACGCCAGACCAACAACCAGCGCCGCATACGGCGCAACCACGGGAAAAAAGGCATCCATCAGCAAAACCCGAAAAAAAACATGTGCGGGGCAAGCCGCCCCGCAGGGCGCGTTTGTACCGCAAACGCAAAACAACGCACTGAGAAAAACAGAAATAGCAAAGGTATCAATTGGTCACCGGCAATATAAGCCGGCGATGATGTGTATTTTGCAAGAGTATGAAGCAGCGTCAGAGGAGCGCGCTCACTGCCGCCGCTCTTGCCCGCGCAGGAAGAGGCGCGAGATGGTTTCGCGCGTGTGCGCGAGCTGCGCCACGTCTGCGGTGTGCAGTTCCGCCAGCGCGCCGTGCAGCATTTTTTGCGTAAGGGCGCGCGACATGGCTTCCAGCACTTTTTCCACATCGTCGCCGCGCGCAAGCTGGCGGCGCGCGCGCGCAAGTTCGGCGGCGCGCCAGGCGTCGGCCTGTTCGTTCAACTGCCGAATGAGCGGCACCACGCCGCCCGAGGGGTCGCGCTGCGCCATCCAGTGCATGAAGCTGCGCACGCCAGCGTCAATGATGACTTCGGCCTGCGCCACGGCCGCCTGCCGGCTCGCCTGCCCGCTTTGCACCACTTCCGCGAGGTCGTCCACGCTGTAGAGATACACGTCGTCAAGCTGGCTGACTTCCTGCTCAATGTCGCGCGGCACCGCCAAATCCACCATGAAGATGGGGCGGTGGCGGCGTTTTTTCAGCGCGCGCTCCACCGCGCCAAGCCCAATGATGGGCAACTGGCTGGCGGTGCAACTGATGACGGCGTCAAACTCGTGCAGGCGCTCGGTCAGGTCCGCCAGCCGCATGACGGAGGCGTCAAAGCGGCCTGCCAGCTTTTCGCCGCGCTCCAGCGTGCGGTTGGCAATCACGATTGCTTTGGGCGAGCGCGCGGCAAAGTGCGCCGCCGCGAGTTCAATCATCTCGCCCGCGCCCACGAACAGCACGCGAATCTGGCGCAGGTCTTCAAACAGGTTTCCCGCCAGCCGCACGGCAGCCGCCGCCATGCTGATGGAGTGCGCGCCAATTTCGGTGCAGGTGCGCACGTCTTTGGCCACGGCAAAGCTGCGCTGGAAAAGCTGATTGAGCGTGGCGCCAAGCGCACCCGCGTCCTCGGCGGCGCGCACGGCGTTTTTCATCTGGCCGAGGATTTGCGCCTCGCCCAGCACCATGCTGTCCAGGCCGCTGGCGACGCGAAACGCATGGCGCGCGGCTGCATCGTCTTCCAGCACATAGGTGTGCGCGCGCAGCGCCTCGCCCGGCACGTCGCCCGCCTGCGCGAGCCAGTGCAGCGTGCCCTCGGCCTGCGTCTGGTCGGCGGCGCAATACACCTCGGTGCGGTTGCAGGTGGAGAGAATCGCCGCCTCCGGCTGGCTGCGCAGCGCGCCGCGCAAGGCCGAGAGCGCGGGCGCAATCTGGTCGAGCGCGAACGCAAACCGCCCCCGCAAGTCCACAGGTGCGGTGGTGTGGTTGAGTCCCAGTGCCCAGACAGCCATAAGGGGGCTGATTCTATGAAGATGCGCGCCTTTTGTGCAGTGCCCTGCGTCAAAGAAAGCGGCGGCGCGGTGAAGTTCAGGCGCCCCGCCCGATGATGTCCAGCATGGTGCGCGGGCTGACGATGAAGTCTTCCTGCGGGAAGTGCCGCAGGTTGCCGGTGACAAGGTAGGTGACGTTGCCAGCGGCGCGCGAGGCAAGCGCCGTGGCGTAGAACACGGCGTCGTCGGCGTCGGGCATGGACACGACAGTTGCGAGCGGCACAACCCGCTCGGCGCGCTGCGAAATCAATTGAATCAAGGACGAATAGCGGGCGGGCGCAAATTTGAATTTGCTTCTGGATAACACCTCGTGATATTCATCCAGAATGCCATCGCTCACAACGGGAACCAGCAGCCCGCTGTCCACGGCCTCAACAAGCTGGCTGGCAACCGATGGGTTTTTCCAGAGTGCAGAAACCAGAATGTTCGTGTCCAGAACGATATACAGCGGAAACATCATGCACACGCCTGCTGCTGGCGCTCTTTGCGCTGCCTGCGTTCGCGGCGCACGGCGGCAATTTCCGCGTCAATTTCTTCCATCGTCATGTCCGCCATGCCGCTTGCCTTGGCTTCCTCGTGCATGATGCGGAGCAGTTTTGTAAGGTCGCCCGGGCGGGTTTTCGTCACGGGCAGGCTGCGCCCTTGGCTGGACAGGTCGCCGTTGTGGGCAGCTTCCTCCCACTGCCGCATCGCCTGCATTGCAGCTTCCGCTTCGGCCTGCACTTGTTCAGGCGGCATGTCAAAGATGCTTGGAAGTTCCTGCTCGCTTGCGGGCGCAGTTTTTTCTGCGCCTGACAGTCTGGCGAATGCCTGCAATACGCCCGTTTCCTTGGTCAGGGCAACCAGAAAGGCGGGCAAAGGCATGCCCGCCTTTTGCGCGGCTGTTGAGTAAGGCGCGAGGGCGGCGTCCAGAGTAAGCGCAGCGGTCATGGCGTTCTCCTGTGTCCAGGTCGTGCTGGATTGTTGCACCCGGCGCATGCCTCGGTCAACAGCCGTTCTGCAGTGGCACGAAGCACGCTGTTTGCAATGGGTATAGATTGGTCACCCGTAACTTACACGGGTGACCAATAGCATTGGCTGGCAGTATCTTATGCAGCAGCGGCTTCCATGGCTTCTGCAATAGCGCGCGCGGTGCGTTCGGCAAGCTGCGCATCGGGCGCTTCGGCCATGACGCGCACGACGGGTTCGGTGCCGCTGGCGCGCAGCAGGATGCGCCCGCCCTGCCCTGTTATTTCGCGTTCAGCGTCCTGCACGGCGCTTTGCACGGCGGCGTTGGCGCTCCAGTCAAAGCCTTCGGGCAGGCGCACGTTGATGAGTTGCTGCGGGTAGAGCTGCACGCCCGCCAGCATTTCAGCCACGCTGCGCTCGCGCGCGGCGCAGGCGCGCAGCACCTGCAGCGCGGAAATGAGGCCGTCGCCCGTGGTGTGGCGTTCCAGGCAAAGGATGTGGCCGGAGCTTTCGCCGCCAAGCTGCCAGCCGCGCTGCGTGAGTTCTTCCAGCACGTAGCGGTCGCCCACCTTGGCGCGCACGAATTCGTAGCCCAGCGCGGTGATGGCGCGCTCCACGGCGAGGTTGCTCATCTGCGTGCCGACGATGCCAGCGTGCTGCGGCCCGCGCACCTTGCCGCGTGTGCGCAGGTGCTCGAGGCGGTCAGCGGCGAGGACGTAGAGCAACTCGTCGCCGTTGAACAGGCGCCCATCGCTGCCAATCATTTGCAGGCGGTCGGCGTCGCCGTCGAGCGCGATGCCGTAATCGGCGCCGCTTTCCTGCACCAGGCGCGCCAGCGCCTCGGGGTGCGTGGCGCCCACGCCGTCGTTGATGTTCAGGCCGTCGGGCGCGCAGCCCATCGCCACCACGTCGGCGCCAAGCTCGTGAAAGACTTTGGGCGCAATCTGGTAGGCGGCGCCGTGCGCGGCGTCCACGGCAATCTTCAGTCCGCGCAGGCTCAGGTGCGTGCTAAAGCTCGCCTTGCAGAACTCGATGTAGCGGCCAGCCGCATCGTCCAGGCGGCGCGCGCGCCCGATGTGCGCGGCGTCCGCCCACTGCGGCGGCTCATCCAGCGCCGCTTCCACTTCGCGCTCCCATTCATCGGGCAGCTTGCAGCCGGCGGCGTCAAAGAACTTGATGCCGTTGTCGTGGTACGGGTTGTGGCTGGCGCTAATCACGATGCCCAACGCGGCACGCTGCGCGCGCGTCAGATACGCCACAGCGGGCGTGGGCACGGGGCCGAGCAGCACCACGTCAGCGCCCGCCGAGTTCAGCCCGCTTTCCAGCGCGCTCTCAAACATGTAGCCCGAAAGCCGCGTGTCCTTGCCAATCAGCACGCTGGGGTGCGCCTGCGTGCGGCGCAGCACACGCCCCACGGCGTGCCCAAGGCGCAGCGCAAAGTCCGCCGTAATGGGCGGCTGCCCCACGGTGCCGCGTATGCCGTCGGTGCCGAAGTAGCGGCGGGTGTCCTCGCTCATAGCTGTTCTCCATTGCCAAATTCATCCACATCGCGCATGGCCTGCCAGACGGCCAGCGCCTGCACCGTCGCCAGCACGTCGTGCACGCGCACGATGGCGGCGCCCCGCTCGGCCGCCAGCAGCGCGGCAGCAACGCTCGCACCCAGCCGCCTGGCCGGGGGCGGC
>JAFRYL010000194.1 GCA_017437605.1 Ottowia sp.
CCACGCCCGCGACAAGGACGGCAAAACCGCCCTCATGCAACTGGCGCGGCGCCACATTCCAGCCAGTAACCCAATCCTTGAACCAGAGGAAGTGCAGGAGCAAATCGCCCAGACCAATGCGGCCATCAAACTCCTGCTTGACGCAGGCGCCGATGTCAACGCCCGCGACAATGACGGCCAAACAGCGTTGATGCACACCGCCGACCTGTTTGGCAATATTCATGCAATCCAGCCATTGCTTGAAGCTGGCGCCGATGTCAACGCCCGCGATAGCGGCGGCAAAACCACACTGATGCGCCTGATGCACCGCAACTTTGGCTCCTTTGAGCCAGACGAAGGGCCAAGCGAAATCACCCAGACCAAGGCTGCCATCAAGCTCCTGCTTGATGCTGGCGCCGATGTCAACGCCACAGACAAGGATGGCTGGACGGCGCTGCACTGGTCATTCTCAACATTTGGAAACCTGGTGGTATCCCCCCTGCTGCTCGAAGCTGGCGCAAATGTCAACGCTGCCGCCAACGATGGTGAAACAGTTTTGATGCGTCTGGGCAGTTACGGAAACGAACTGGAGAGCAATGAAAAAGTAATCCGCATCATCGCGCAGTACTGTTTTGGCATTGAGGCCAGCCAAGAATCCGGCGTCAGCTATACAGCAGTCCAGCAGGAATTGAGCGCCAAGCTCATCAAACTCCTGCTTGATGCTGGCGCCAATATCGACGCCTCTGACAAGGATGGGCGAACGGCACTGCATTACGCCACAGGCAGCAGCCTTTTCCCAAACACTTACGCCATCAAACCGCTTCTTGAAGCCGGTGCCAATATCAATGCACGCGACAACGAAGGGCGGACACCGCTGCTTGGCTTCTTCTGCAGTGACGATAAAATCAAACAACTCCTGATTGAGGCCGGCGCTGATGTCAACGCTGCTGACAATAAAGGGCGCACGGCACTGATGGGCGCCAGCGCCGAAGCCACCAAACTCCTGCTGTCCGCTGGCGCCAACGCCAATGCCGTCGCCTATGACGGGCGCACTGCGCTCATGGGCGCAGACGCCGAAACCGCCAAGCTCCTGATAAACGCCGGCATCAATATCCACGCCACCACCAGCAAAGGCGTCAACGCGCTCATGTGTGCAGGCAGCGCCGAATCCGCCAGGCTCCTGATGGACGCCGGCATCAATATCCACGCCTCGGACAGCGAGGGTGAAACCGCCTTGATGCGCAACCTGCGCCCTGAAAAAACCGCGCTGCTGATTGAAGCCGGCCTTGATGTCAACGCCGCCAGCAATAATGGCTGCACCGCACTCATGCTGGCAAGCGGCGCAGAAATTGACAAATTCACAAATGACGACGGCAGCATCACGCTCATACCGCGTGGAAACGCAGAAACCGTCAAAATCCTGCTCGACGCTGGCGCACACATCAACGCTGCTGACAATGAAGGCAAAACCGCTCTGCTGCACAACATTGGCGCCATTGGCATCATCGCAGGTGAAGTGATTGATGAAACAAACCCGAAACGGATTGAGCGCGAAAAGCAGCGCAAAGCCGAACGCATCGAACACTTCCGCGCCATCACCGCCGTGCTGCTTGAGGCCGGCGCCAACCCCAACGCCGCCGACAACGAGGGCAAAACCGCTCTGACACTGGCACAAGAACACGGGCTAGATGATGTCGCCGCACTCCTGCGAGCAGCAGGAGCTACAGACTGAATAAAGCGCAACATCACCCCTGTGGCGCCCGCGCCGCAGGGGACATCACCACTCTGCAAAACCAAGCAAACAGAAAGGAAAAACACATGTTATTCAAAGAAAACAAAGGCTGGAAAAGAGCGAAAAGAAACATTGAGGCATTAATTACTGGCGACAACCTATATCGAGAACTTTTCGATAAGCCTGCCAAAACAAAACCAGACGCAGGCGCCGCCCAATACAGCAGCGCACTGAACGAGATTGAAAACGCCATCGATGCCATCACCCGCGCCATCGACATACTTGAAAACACGGCGAGGAAACAAGCCTCGTGCTGAGCGATTTTCCACTCAACCAACATCCCGAAATGGAACACACCATGACCACATCACAAAAGCGCATCATCGCCACCGCGAAAAACGGCGACACAACACACGGGCTGAAAAGCGCGGCGTATTACGCTGGCGACGCTCGGGCATTCCTCCCCATTCTTGAGGCCATCTTCCCGCCCAACCCCTACGAGCACGAGCCTGAAACCGTGGTGGTATTCCCGCGCAGCAAGAACATCGCCCAGGACAGCGCAGGAAGGACAGAAACAAGCTGAACCGCGCCCAAAAAAGAAAACGCCATGCCCGTCAGCCCCTACGTGTCCAGCCACGATGGGCATGGCATGGGTTCGGAGCAGGTGGCGCAGCGGGCATTGAGCAAGCTGGGCAGCCGCCGCAACGCCTTTCTTTGTCTACCCGCACTGATTGCATTTCATCGCCGGCGACTTATGCCGGCGATGATGCAATACCCCATCAAAACAGCGCGGTTTTTGCCGTGGAATGCAGCGCGCGCACAAGCTGCGCCAGCGTCGCGTTGCAGGGCGCGGGCACGCCCGCCTCGGCGCCAAGGCGTGCGATGGAACCGTTGATGGCATCAATTTCCGTGGCGCGTCCGCGCTGCACGTCTTGCAGCATGGAGCAGTGGTTGGCGGCGGTGCGCTGGCAGACGCCAAGCACGCGCTCGAGCGCGTCGCCCTCCGGCAGCGCCACGCCGAGCGCGCGCGCTACCGTTTGCGCCTCCGCCAGCACTTGCGCCATGAGTGCACGGGCGTCATCGTTTTCTGCCAGCGCGCCGTTGGGCACGCGCAGCAGCGCGCCCAGCGGGTTGATGGCGGCGTTCACCAGCAGCTTTGCCCAGAGCAGCGCGTCGGCATCTTCCGTCAACTCACACGCCATGCCCGCCGCCTGAAACAGCGCCTGCAGCTGCTGCGCGCAGGCACGCTGCGCAGCGTCCTGCGGCGCGAGCATCGTCACGCCTGCGCCCGCGTGCCGCACTTCGGCGGGCGCAAGCAGTGTGGAGGCTTGCGCCGTGCTGCCCACGAGCACGCGCGCTGCGCCCACATGCGCCGCCAGCGCCTCGCGGTTGCCCAGGCCGTTTTGCAGCGTGAGCGCCATGCCACCCTCGCGCAGCAAGCGCGCGGCGAGCTGCCCCGCTGCACCCGTGTCGGGCGTTTTTACGAGCACGATGGCGGCGTCAAACGCCGCCTGCGGCAGCGGCTCCTGCCCGTCACTGGAAAACGCTGCCAGCGGCTGCTTGCGGCGCTGCCCGTCCAGCGCCTCAAGCGCCACGCCGCGCGCGCACACAAGCTGCGCTTGATTCCCGCTGCGGCAGCATAGGGAAATGCGCGCCACCGGCGCCAGCAGCGCGGCAAACAGGCAGCCCATCGCGCCGGAACCGATAATGACAATATCCATGCTCAAGCCTTTGCGTGCTGCGTTTTTTCTGTTATTTGCGCCACTTCCTGCAGTGGCCAGCGCGCGCGCACGTCAAATGAATAATCCTTTTGCGGCACTTCCACGCCCGCCTGCATACGCATGGCGGCGGCCATGGCAATCATGGCGCCATTGTCGGTGCAGAGTTCCAGCTCCGGATAATGCACGCGCACGCCGCGCGCCTTGCACGCCGCATTCATTTGCTCACGCAGCGCGCGGTTGGCGCTCACGCCGCCCGCCACCACCAGGCGTTTCAGGCGCGTCTGACGCAATGCCGAGAGCGATTTTTTTACCAGCACGTCCACTATCGCCGCCTGTACGCTGGCGGCCAAATCGGCGCGCACTTGTTCGTCCAGCGGCTCCAGCAGTTTTTTCACCTGTGTGAGCACCGCCGTTTTCAGTCCGGCAAAAGAAAAATCAAGGTTGCCGCTATGCAGCAGCGGGCGCGGAAAATTGAACACTTCGGCATTGCCGCGCTCGGCAAGGCGCGCGAGTTCCGGCCCGCCGGGATACGGCAGCCCGATTAATTTCGCAGATTTGTCAAATGCCTCGCCCGCCGCGTCGTCTATGCTTTCGCCGAGCAATTCGTATTGACCCACGCCCTCCACGCGCATCAGTTGTGTGTGCCCGCCGCTCACCAGCAGCGCCACAAAGGGAAATTCGGGCGCGTCCGCGCTCAAAAACGGCGAGAGCAAATGCCCTTCCAGATGATGCACGCCCAGCACCGGCACGTCCAACGCCGCGCCCAACGCGCACGCCACGCCCGCCCCCACGAGCAGCGCGCCCGCCAGCCCGGGGCCGCGCGTGAACGCCACGGCATCCACGTTCAGCAGCGTGCAGCCCGCCTGCGCCAGCGCCTTGGAAGTCAGCGGCAGCACACGGCGAATGTGGTCGCGGCTGGCAAGCTCAGGCACCACGCCGCCGTAGTCCGCGTGCATCGCCACCTGCGAATGCAGCGCGTGCGCGAGAAGCTGCGGCACACCACCATCAGCCGGCGCGCGCACCAGCGCCACGCCCGTTTCGTCGCACGAGGACTCAATACCCAGAACCAGAAATGAAGACATGGGCGCGATTATCGGCGCGCACACGGCGCTGTCTGCGTTCGCTATGGAAGCCAGCGGCAGACATAAAAAATCTTCCCCTCGCCCCCGCCGTGCGCCAGCACGGGCAGGGGGAGAAGGTGCAGGGTGAGGGGGAAAGCCCGCGCAGCGGGCGCTTTACATGAGTATCCATCCATTACCGGCTTCATAAGCCGGCAAAGCAATATATTAACCATAAGTATCTGATTGTCCATGTCGCCGCCGTGCTGCTGCCGCAGCACGACACACCCCCACCCTGCCCTCCCCCTCTGTGCGCGCTGCGCGCGCCGAGGGAGAGGGACTGTTTTAATCGCCCGCCATGAAAGCACGCCGCCCAGCTTCACAGTCCCCGCACCAGGTCCGCATCATTGGCGGCCAGTGGCGGCGCACGCCGCTGCCTGTGCCGGACAAGGCAGGATTGCGCCCCACGCCCGCGCGCGTGCGCGAAACCTTGTTCAACTGGCTGGGGCAGCAGCTTGATGGTTGGCGCGTGCTTGACGCCTTCGCTGGCAGCGGCGCACTTGGCCTGGAAGCCGCCTCGCGCGGCGCTGC
>JAFRYL010000195.1 GCA_017437605.1 Ottowia sp.
AATTCAAGAAAGAGCAGGGCGTTGATTTGAAAAACGACGTGCTCGCCCTGCAGCGCCTGAAAGAAGCGGCGGAAAAAGCCAAAATCGAGCTTTCCAGCAGCCAGGAAACCGACATCAACCTGCCCTACATCACGGCAGACGCCAGCGGCCCCAAGCATCTGAATATCAAACTCACGCGCGCCAAACTTGAGGCGCTCGTGGAAGACCTGATTGAGCGTTCCATTGCCCCCTGCCGCACCGCGATTAAGGACGCGGGCGTGTCCGTGAGCGAAATCAACGACGTGATTCTGGTCGGCGGCATGAGCCGTATGCCGCGCGTGCAGCAGACGGTCAAGGAATTCTTTGGCCGCGAGCCGCGCCGCGACATCAACCCTGACGAGGCTGTTGCTGTGGGCGCCGCCATTCAGGGGCAGGTGCTGGGCGGCGGGCGCAGCGACGTGCTGCTGCTCGACGTTACGCCGCTGTCCTTGGGTATTGAAACCCTGGGCGGCGTGATGACCAAAATGATTAAGAAAAACACCACCATTCCCACGCAGTACGCGCAAACCTTCTCCACGGCTGACGACAATCAGCCGGCTGTCACCATCAAGGTGTACCAGGGCGAGCGCGACATGGCCTCGGCCAACAAACTGCTGGGCGAATTCAATCTGGAAGGCATTCCCCCCGCGCCGCGTGGCCTGCCGCAGATTGAAGTGACTTTTGACATTGACGCCAACGGCATTTTGCACGTCAGCGCCAAGGACAAGGGTACGGGCAGGGAAAACAAAATCACCATCAAGGCCAATTCCGGGCTGTCCGAGTCCGAAATCCAGCAAATGGTGAAAGACGCCGAAATGAACGCCGCCGACGACAAGAAAAAACTTGAACTCGTGCAGGCACGCAACCAGGGCGACGCCCTGCTGCACAGCGTGCGCAAGTCGCTCGGCGAATTTGGCGCGCAGCTTGATGCGTCGGAAAAATCCGCCATTGAAGACGCAGCCAAGGCGCTGGAAGAAGCCCTGAAAGGCGACGACAAGGCCGCCATTGAAAGCAAGACCGAGGCGCTTGCCGCTGCCAGCCAGAAAATGGGCGAAAAAATCTACGCCCAGGCGCAGGCCGCCGCTGCTGCCGCAGGCGCTGCCGGTGCTGCTGGCGCCCAGCCGCAAGGCAGCGCGCCGGCAGATGACAACGTGGTTGACGCCGAAGTCAAGGAAGTCAAGAAAGACGCCTGACGCGCGCACGCTGCCATACGCTGACCAGACCCGGGCTGCGCGCGCGCCGCGCAGTCCGGGTTTTTCCTGCACCGCCATTTTCATTTTTGCACTGCAATCATGGCCAAACGCGATTATTACGAAGTCCTGGGCGTGCCCCGGAATGCCAGCGCCGACGATATTAAAAAAGCCTATCGCAAGCTGGCGATGAAATATCACCCGGACCGCAACCGCGACAATCCCAAGGCTGCCGAGGAAAAATTCAAGGAAGTGGCCGAGGCCAACGACGTGCTCTCGGACGAGCAAAAACGCGCCGCCTATGACCAGTTCGGGCACGCCGGCGTGGGGCAGGGCGCGCGCGGCGGTTTTGGCGGCGGTGGCGAAGGTTTCAACGATTTTGCCGAGGCTTTTGGCGGCATTTTTGGCGACCTTTTTGCGCGCGCTGGTGCACGCAACGCGCAGCGCGCTTTCCGTGGCGCCGACCTGAGCTATGCGATGGAAATCACGCTGGAAGAAGCGGCTGCCGGCAAAGTGGCGCAGCTTCGCATTCCAAGCTGGGAAGAATGCGACGAATGCCACGGCAGCGGCGCCAAGGCGGGCACCAGCGCCGAAACCTGCTCGCACTGCCGGGGCAGTGGCGTGATACAGATGCGGCAGGGCTTTTTCAGCGTGCAGCAGACCTGCCCATATTGCCGGGGCAAAGGCAAAACCATCAAAGACCCCTGCCCGTCGTGCCACGGCGAAGGGCGCAAGAAAATCCAGAAAACGCTGGATATTGAAATCCCGGCGGGCATTGACAACGGCATGCGCGTGCGCAGCGTCGGCAATGGCGAGCCGGGTGTCAACGGCGGCGGCCCGGGCGATTTGTATATAGAAATCCACGTCAAGAAGCACGATATTTTTGAGCGCGACGGCGACGATTTGCACTGCTCCGTGCCCGTGAGCTTTGCCACTGCTGCGATGGGCGGCGACATTGAGGTGCCCACGCTCGGCGGCAAGGCGGCCATCACCATTCCCGAAGGCACGCAGCCGGGCAAACAGTTCCGCTTGCGCGGCAAGGGCATCAAGGGCGTGCGTTCGGTCTATCCGGGCGACCTGTATTGCCATGTGACGCTGGAAACGCCCGTGAAGCTCACCGAGCAGCAGAAAAAGCTGCTGCGCGAGTTTGACGAATCGCTGCGCGAAGGCGGCGCCAAACATTCCCCCGGCACCGAGGGCTGGTTCAAGCGCGTGCAGCGTTGGGTGGAAAGCCTGTAAAAAACCAATACACCTGTTCAATACATTGCATCGCCGGCGACTTATGCCGGCGATGAACAAATACCCTAGCAATTTTCCCCTGCGGGGCGCCTGCGCCCGCTGGCGCTACACTTGGCGCCCTCCGCGCGCGCGGCGCGCACCTGAAAGCAGCCACACACCATGTTCAACCGCACCACATGCACCCTTGCCAACATCGACCCCGACGTGAGCGCCGCCATTGACGCGGAAAACCGCCGGCAGGAAGACCACATTGAGCTGATTGCCAGCGAAAACTACGCCTCGCCCGCCGTGCTGCAGGCCGCTGGCTCGCAGCTGACCAACAAATATGCCGAGGGCTACCCCGGGCGCCGCTATTACGGCGGCTGCGAGCATGTGGACGTGGTGGAAAGCCTGGCGATTGCACGCGCCAAGGAGCTGTTTGGCGCCGAAGCCGCCAACGTGCAGCCGCACTGCGGCGCGAGCGCCAATGAAGCGGTGTTTCTGGCGTTTTTGAAGCCCGGCGACACCATCATGGGCATGAGCCTGGCCGAAGGCGGGCACCTGACGCACGGCATGGCGCTGAACATGTCGGGCAAGTGGTTCAAGGCCGTGAGCTACGGGCTGGACGCGCAGGAACGCATTGATTACGACGCCATGGAGCGCACCGCGCACGAAGCGCGCCCCAAGCTCATTGTCGCGGGCGCCAGCGCCTACAGTCTGGAAATTGACTGGGCGCGTTTTGCCAAAGTCGCGCACGACGTGGGCGCGATTTTCATGGTGGATATGGCGCATTATGCGGGGCTGATTGCTGGCGGGCAATATCCCAACCCCGTGCCCTTTGCCGACGTGGTGACCAGCACCACGCACAAAAGCCTGCGCGGGCCGCGCTCCGGCTTCATTTTGATGAAGGCGCAGCACGAAAAGGCGATTAACAGCGCCGTTTTCCCGGGGCTGCAGGGCGGGCCACTGATGCACATTATTGCCGCCAAAGCGGTGGCATTCAAAGAGGCGCTTTCGCCCGAATTCAAGCTATATGCCGCGCAGGTGAAGAAAAACGCGGCGGTGATGGCGCAAACGCTGACCGAGCGCGGCCTGCGCATCGTCAGCGGCGGTACGCAAAGCCATGTGATGCTGGTGGACCTGCGCGCCAAGGGCATCACCGGCAAGGACGCCGAAGCCGCCCTTGGCGCCGCGCACATCACCATCAACAAAAACGCCATTCCCAACGACCCGGAAAAACCCATGGTCACCAGCGGCGTGCGCGTGGGCACGCCCGCCATGACCACGCGCGGCTTCAAGGAAGATGAAGCGCGCCAGACCGCCAACCTCATGGCCGACGTGCTCGACGCTCCGCGCGATGAAAACGTGCTCGCCGCCGTGCGCGCCAAAGTCGCCGCGCTCACCAGTGCCTTCCCCGTCTACGGCGGGTGAGTTCCATGGTATCAATTGTTTGCCGGTATAATACGCCGGCAATCATACGTATACATTGCCGGTATGCAAAAAAACGCCCGCAGAATGCGGGCGTTTTGTTCATGCGCGCAGCGCGCCTCAGTCTTGTTTGCGCGCCTTGCGCTCACGCCGCCGCAGGGCAGGCGCGGCAGCGCCCGCGAGGGCAATGCCGGAGAGCAGCAGCCCCAGTTCGCCCAGTGTGGGCGAGGAGTTGTCGCCGCCTCCTCCAACGGTATTGCCAGAGCCAGCATCACTTCCGCTGGCAACGATTGTTGGGTTAATGCAGCCGCTGATGGTTTTCGTATCGGAGAAGGTTTTGCCGTTGTCTTCAACGGTCACGGTTACTGTGAATGGCTGCGTCGGCTCCAAATCCTTGGCGCCTGTTATCGCGCCCGCATAGGAATCGTAGCTGCTGAAAAGTTCCATCGGCCCGTCATAGGGATAAGAGGGGACGCCCCAATCGTTCTCCGTTCCCGTGTTTGCGCCTTGCGTGATGGTCGCTCGGCTGCCTGTGGCGTAGCAGGTGGTGCTGGCGCAAGCGCCCTCCAACTTGAGGAGGAGATTGACATCAGCGCAGGCTGTCGCAGAAGAGTCAACGCCCGCGATGGAAAAACTCGTGACCTGCGCCTGCGCTGCACCGGCGGCAAGCAGGGCGGCAAGAGGGAAAAGTTTCAGGAAATGGCGCGCGCCCTTAATGGGTGCGGGGGGGGGGTAGGGTATGTGAAGCCTTGTCCATGTGCGTCCTTTCATTGGGTTGGTTTGGGAGGGTTGAGGAATCCGCCTGCTGATACAGCCCGCTGGCGGAGCGTGGGCGCGAGTATAACGGTGCGTTTGTGTCACGCAAGTTTTTCGCGCCCGTGCGGGGAAAAGTGATAGGTATCAATTTGCTGCCGGCAACATAAGCCGGCAAGCAAATGCTGATTGTCGTGGTATGGCAAAAAACGCCTATTTTTTCGCGCCGGCGGCGCGGAGCATGTCCACGGTGGTTTTGCAGTCGTTGGCGCGAGCGGTGCGGCCTTCCCTGGTGGCGGTGGGAACGCATTTTGTGGCCAGCGAGAGGGCGGTGTTGCCGCTGCTGTCGGTGGCGTTCGGGTTGGCGCCCCGGTCAAGAAGCAGACGGACGTTGTTGGTGCGACCCTGAGCTGCGGCAATCATCAGTGCGGTGGCGCCGTGTTTGGTGGCGGCGTTGGCATTGGCGCCCTGGTCAAGGAGCAGTCGGGCGGTGTCGGCGTGCCCTTCCAGCGCCGCTGCCATCAGCGCGGT
The DNA here is from genome assembly GCA_017437605.1 of Ottowia sp. Lineage (GTDB taxonomy): Bacteria > Pseudomonadota > Gammaproteobacteria > Burkholderiales > Burkholderiaceae_C > Ottowia. The sequence goes on from JAFRYL010000195.1 coordinate 5,139, forward strand.
GCCGCCGCCCTCGTTGGCGGCGTTGACCGGGGCGCCTCGTTCAATGAGCAGGCGCGCGGTGTCGGTGTGGCCGCTGCGGGCAGCAAACATCAGCACCCTGTTGCCGGTGACGGTGGCGGCGTTGATGTTGGCGCCCCGGTCAAGGAGCAGGCGCGCGGTGTCGGTGTTCCCCTTGTCCGCCGCGAATATAAGCGGCGTCCAGCCTTTGTCCCGGTCTTTTTCTTTTGCTGTTGTGGCGGCTTCAATGTCAGCGCCTTTTTCAAGGAGGAGGCGGGCAGCCTCGGTGCTGCCCCCGCTTGCGGCGAACGTGAGCGCGCTCCAGCCATCTTTGTCGGTGGCGTTTACGGAGGCGCTGCGCTCAAGAAGCAGGCGGACGGTGTCGGTGTGCCCTTCCAGCGCGGCGAGCATGAGCGGCGTCTTGCCATCTTTGGCGGCGGCGTTCACGGAAGCGCTGCGCTCAATAAGCAGGCGGGCGGTGTCGGTGCGCCCCCAGAGTGCGGCGAACATGAGCGATGTCCAGCCGCGTGGGGTGGAGGCGTGGATATTTGCGCTCCGGTCAAGGAGCAGGCGCACAGTCTCGGTGTGCCCTTTTTTTGCGGCGTGCATGAGGGCGGTTTCGCCGTCGCCATCGGCGGCGTTGATGGCAGTGCCGTAGTCGAGCAGGCAGCGCACGTTGGCGGTGTCGCCAGTGCGGGCGGAGTGCATCAGCGGCGTGGGGGCGTATGCACCCGTTGCAATGCTGCACGGTGAGGCGGCGGTGCCTCGTCCAGTGCCGCCGGTGGCGCAGGCGGTGAGCAAGGCAGAAAGCAGAAGGGTGGCGGAGAGGATGTGTTTGTTCATGGTATTTTGATGGGTATTGATTGCTTGCCAGCAACATAAGCTGGCGGTTGAAGTTATTTTGCGCAGGTATGTCGTGGGGTAAAGGAAAACAGCAGCGTAGAAAAGACGAACGCCAGCTGAGAGCTGGCGTTCCATTTGGTGCATCTAGCAGCATGCTGCATCAGCATGTTAGCGGCAGAGCACAAATCCCAGTGCATGAGATGTAGGCAAGTATAGCGTGCACCGCAGGGCGGGGCGTACGCGCTACATTTGCGGCTTTTGTCACGCACACGAAAGGGGCGGCAACATGCCGAAGAAGCCGAAGAAAACGCTGCGCTGGCGTCTGGCGCTGGACTTGGGAA
>JAFRYL010000196.1 GCA_017437605.1 Ottowia sp.
CGATGAATGTATACCAATGGACGCGAATATTATTCGCCCTGCGCTGCGCTGCGCTCACCGCCAGCTGCCAGCCCCCTGCGCAAGGATGGCGTCGGCGAGCAGGCCGCCGATGCGCCAGTAGCCTTCGCGCGTGAAGTGGACGCCGTCGCCCCCGACGAGGCCGCTGTTCTGCCAGCGTTTCATGCTGCACGCGCCCCCCATCGCGTCTTGCCACGACCAGTAGAGGGCGCTGTGGCGCTGGGCGAGGCGGTGCTCGAAGGCCTGCATCTGCGCCATATGCGGCGGGGTCTGCCCGCATTCGCCCTCTTGCGAGAACAGCCCGCCGGGCGGCGCCATGATGAGGATGCCCGCCTGCGGCAGGGCGCTGCGGATGCCTTTCAGGGTGCGCTGCCAGTGGCGTTCGAGCGTGTCCCAGGGGATTTCGCCGCGCCCCCAGGCTTCGTTGGTGCCGTATTCCAGCACGACGAGGTCAGCGCGCATGAGGGCCAGTTCCTGTGTCCAGCCACTGCGCCATTTGCCGGTTTCGCCGATTTGCGCGCCGTTGATGCCCATGGCGCTCACGGTGGCGCCGGGCCAGCCGTTTTCCAGACCGACGGCGGCCAGCGTCCAGCGGCTGAGGGGGTCGCGCACGAGCAGCGGGGGGCGCACGAGGGCGGGAAGCGTGAGCAGTTGCCAGCCGGGTTGCTCGCCCACGCCCATGCGTTGCCAGTCGCTGGTGCTGCTTTCCTCGCGCACGTAGAGGGGCACGCCGGGGTTGTCGCTGCGGGCGATGAAGGAAAGCTGCATCGGCCCCCAGGCGCGGGCGCCGATGTGCAGCTCGCCGCCGTCGCTGGTGGCATTCACACCGCCCACGGTGAATTCGCCCGCGTCGTTGTGGCGGCTGCTGGAAGGCGTCCAGCCGGCGTAGCTGATGACGGAGGTGTTTTGCCCCTTGATGCGCGCGGCCTGCGCCCAGCCGGGGCCGGCGTTGCCCAGGCGCGCCTGCAGGCGGTGGCGCAGCGCGTCGGTCATAAAGCCGCCGGCGGTGTGCGAGTCACCCAGTACGACGATGCGCAGCACTTCGGGCGGCGATGCGTCGGCGGCGGGCGTTTCGGGAGCCTTGCCGCGTGCGGCGGCAAGGCGGCGCAGCTTGGCAATCCAGGGCTGCGCGGCGCCGCCGTAGTTGAGCAGGCGCGCGCCTTCGGGCAGGCTGGCATCGTCGGGCAGCGCCCATTCACTCATGGGCGGCAGCAGGCCGTCAAAGTCTTCTTCGGGCGGCGGGGGCGCGCCTGCGCTTTCGGGCTGCGGCGCTACGGGGACGGAGGCGGCAGAGGCGGCAGAAGCCGCAGGCGCTGCGGGCGGGGTGCTGGCTTGCTGGCAGGCAGCAAGCAGGGGAGCGCAGGCCAGCAGCGCGGCAAAGGCAGGATGGCGCACTGTCATAGGGCGGCGGGGGGCGCAGAGGCGGCGGCGGTTTTGGACGCAGCGGGGACGATGCGAATGCGCTGCTGCACGGCGGTGGCGACGATGCGCTGGCCAGCAGTAGAGAAATGAATGCCGTCGCCAGCGCGCACGATGGTTTTTTTGCCGTCTATGGTGAGGCTGGCGGTGTAGCTGGCGTCGTCGTCCTCGGCGAGCAGGGCGCGCGTGGGCAGGTAGAGGGCGCGGCCTTCGGTGGCGCGGCGGATAACGCCGTCCAGGTACGCCATCTTTTGCTCGTAGCGCGCCGCGCGCATGGTGGGCAGCCCAAGCCAGACGAGGCGCGCGCCGTGTTTGTCAGCGGCGTCCAGAATGCGCGTGATGCGGCGGCGGTATTCCGCCTCCCAGCCGGGCGTGGCAAAGCGCAGGAAGCGTTTGCCCTGCGCAGCCGGGTCGGGCATGTCCAGCGGGTCGTTGGGGCCGACGAACATGAAAATGACTTTGAGCTTCTTGTTGGCGGCAAGCGCCTGCTCGATTTCCGCCGGCCAGTCGCGCGTTTGCGCGTTGGGGTAGGTCAGCCCGGTGCTGTAGCGGCTGCGGTTGCGCGAGCGCACGCCCTGCTTTTTGAGCCAGAGCGCGATGTGCGGCGCAAGCCCCTGCATCATGGAGTCGCCGGCGAAAAAGGCTTCCTGATTCGCGGCAAGCGTGAGGGTGCCGTCGGCGTTGATGACAGGCAGCGCGGGCAGCGGCAGGGCGGGTGTGGAGGCGGGTTTTGCCACCGGCTTGGGCGCAGACGCCGGTTCCGGCTTTGGAAGCGGCGCGGTGGCAAGCTGCACGGGCGCCGAGGAGGGCGGCTCGGCGACATCGCTATCAAGAATGTTGATGTGCGCCTGCACAGCGCGCGCCAGCAGGCGCTGGCCGGCGGGGGTGAAGTGGATGCCGTCTTTGGCGCGCACGCCCACCACGCGCCCGCCGATGTTCACGCGGTCAGCGTAGGCGCCCGATTCCGAACTGAGCAGGTTCCAGGTTGGCACGTAGATGGCGCGCCCCCGGGTTTCGGCGCGCATCACGCCGTCCAGGTATTTCATCTGCTCGTGCAGCTTGGCCTTGCGCATGGGCGGCAAGCCCATCCAGATGACCCGCGCGCCGTGGCTGGCGGCAGCGTCAAGAATGCGGCTGATGCGGCGGCGGTATTCCGCCTCCCATTCGGGCGATGCGTATTTCAGGAAGCGGCCCCTGGCTTGCGGGCTCGGCATGTCCCACGGGTCATTGGGACCGAGGAAGACGACGATGAGTTTCAGGCGCGCATTGCTGGCAAGCGCCTGCTCCACTTCGCGCGGCCAGTCGCGCGTCTTGGCGTTGGGGTAGGTCAGGCCGGTGCTCAGGCGGCTGCGGTTGATGGAGCGTATGCCGCGCTTTTTGAGCCAGAGCGCAATGTGCGGCGCCACGCCCTCCATCATGGAGTCGCCAGCGAAAAACACCTCGTGCTGCTGGCGCTGCAGGGATACCGCCGAGCCGCCCCTGCGCGCAGCCACCTCCACCGCATCCGCTTGCGGTTCGGCTTCCAGCAAAGCCTCATCAGGCAAAGCCTCGTCAGGCAGCGGCGGCTCATACAGGGGGATTTCCTGCCCCATCTCCGGCGCGGCTTCCGGCAAGGCTTCCTGCGATGAGGCCATCGCCAGCAGCAGCGGCTCGTCGTCACCTGCGTCGCCGGAGACGGACGCCGAGGCATCGGGCGTGGCCGAGCGCAGCGGGGCGGCAAGCGCCTCGCGCCAGTGTTGGCTGCTCTCCTGCACCTGTTCGTGCAGCTGCGCGCCCGTGCGCCAGAGGGCGAAGCGCTCCAGCGCCTGCAGCGGGCTGGGGCGCTGGTAGTGCGCGTGCCAGTAGGCGGCCAGCGAATCCTGCGCCAGCCAGAACGACAGCAGCGCCGCCAGCCACAGCGCCAGGCACACGCCCAGCGCGCCGCATGCGCCAAGGGGCGCCTTGTCAGCTTGTGTCTCGGGTTTAGAAGTTGGCATAGAGAAATCCCGGTACCCCAGAGGGCGCCATCACCAGCAGCAGCAGCGCGGCAGCGGCCAGCGGCAGGCACCAGAGCGGGCGTGGCCAGCGCTCCAGCGCGCATGCGCTGCGCTCCACAATGGGCGCGACCAGCGGCTGTGCCAGCCAGAGCGCCGCCAGCGCCGCAACGCCTGCCAGCGTGCTCGCCGTGGGCACGCCCCAGGCGTCTGGCGAGGCGAGCACCGCCAGCACATCACGCATTTCGTCCAGCGTGGCGCAGCGGAACACCAAAAAAGTGAAGGCCACAAAACTCAGAGTGAAGAAGCGCCCAAGCGCGCGCCCCGGCAGTCCAAGCGCGGCGAGCCGCTCGCGCCCGCCCGTGAGCTTGTCGCCGCAGTTCAACGCCACCAGTGCCAGCCCGTGCGCCAGCCCCCAGAGCGCAAACAGCCCGCTTGCGCCGTGCCAGATGCCGGAAAGCAGCATGGCGGCGAGCAGATTGAACTGCGTGCGCGCAAAGCCGTGGCGGCTGCCGCCCAAGGGAATATAAATATAGTCACGAATCCATGTGGACAAGCTGATATGCCAGCGCCCCCAGAACTCTCGGATATTGTGCGCCCAGAAAGGCGCGGCGAAATTGGGCGGCAGCGAAAATCCCAGCAGCATGCCGAGGGCAATCGCCAAATCCGCGTGCCCGGAGAAATTCAGATACAGCTGCATTGCCGCCGCATACACCGCCAGCAGCACGCCCGGCGCATCAGACGCCGCAGGCAGCGTAAACACTTGCGCGATGCACTGCTCTTCCACCCAGCCCGAAAGCCACCACACCTTCACCACGCCCAGTACCGCCAGCACCAGCGCCAGCGCCGGGCGCTGCATGGTGCGGCGCGGCGCGCAAAACCGTGCAGGCAACTGTGAGTCCGCCCCCGCGTGCGTGCCCAGCACGCTGTGCGCCTGACCTGCGCGCCAAATTGGGCCAGACGTGATGGTGGGGAAAAAGCCCAGAAACAGCGGCACCTCATTCCACGCCCACGGCTGAATGCGCCCGGTGTAGACCTCGTGCATGTAGCTGATGGACTGGAAGGTGTAATACGACAGCCCCAGCGGCAGCAGCCACTGCGCGTTGCCAAGCGCGGGCAGCAGGTGCGCGTATTTGTAGAGCGCCAGGTGCCCCACCACGCCCACCACGCCAAGCGTGAACCAGATGCGCGCGTGCTTGCGGTCGGCATAGATGCGCCGCGCCATGAACGCCACAAACAGGGCAACACCCACCAGCACCAGCGCAAACCTGATGTTCAGCACCGCCAGCCAGCCCAGGCTCGCTGCCAGCAGCAGGGCGTTTTGCGCACGGCGCGAGCGTGCCGCCACCCAGTAGACGGGCAGGAACAGCAGGAAAAACAGTGCGAACTCCACCGAGACGAACTCAATGGACGAAATGGCCAACATCGCAGGCAGGACAAAGAGGGAAAAAAGCGGAACTGCGTATTGTGCCGCACATCACGGATTGTGGCGCGCCATGTTTGCATACCCTATGGCTATGCCTCTGTTTTCCGGCGTTTCAAGCCGGCAGAGTATGAATACCCTACAAAAATTTCTTCTCTTTTTTACCACAGCGGTTGGAAGATGAGGCGGCTGCGGCTGCCGTGAACGGCCTGGTTCGCATACCCACAACAAATGCCGTAGATTGCCGGCAATGTTTGCCGGCGGCACATGTATACCCAATCATTCAAGGCTTGTTGACCATCTGTGACAATCTGTCAGAATCCGCGCCTTTGCCAACAACACAGGAAAGTGAACGACATGCCCAAACTTCTGATTTCCACGCTGGAAAGCGTGCCCGGTTACACCATCAGCAAGCACCTGGGGCTGGTGCAGGGCAGCTCGGTGCGCGCCAAGCACATGGGGCGCGACATTATGGCGGGGTTCAAGAACATGGTCGGCGGCGAGTTGAAGGGCTACACCGAGCTGCTGCAGGAGACGCGCGACGAGGCGCTCGAGCGCATGCAAAGCGAGGCCGAAGCCATCGGCGCCAACGCTGTGCTCAATGTGCGCCTGGCCACCTCGTCCGTCACGGCGGGCGCAGCGGAAGTGTTTGCCTACGGCTCGGCGGTGCTGCTTGCGCCCTCCGTTGGTGCTGCGGGGTAAGCGGCGATGGAAGTCTTGTTAGAGTATTTTGATTTACTGCTGTTTGCAGTACTGCTGCTCGTTGGTTTCAGCTTCGGCACCATTGCAGAAAAACGCCACTACGCCAGCATACGCGAGCGTGAAAAAGAGTTGCGCGGCATCGTCGTCGTGCCTGAAAAGCGCCTGCCACGGCAGGACTGCGACACCGCCTTTGTGTGCGGCAGCGTGGTCATTGCGCAGGATTATTTCAAAGGCGCGCTGGCGGGTTTTGTGCACTTTTTTGGCGGGCGCATCGGCGCGTATGAAACCATGCTCGAGCGCGCGCGCCGTGAAGCCATTTTGCGCATGAAGGCGCAGGCCGCGCAGCAGCGCGCCCGGCTGATTTTCAACGTGAAGTTTTCCACCTGCAACCTCATGGGGCAGGAGCAGCGCAAAGGCGGCTGCGTGGAAGTCACCGCCTACGGCACCGCCATCATTCCGCACGCGCGCGCGTAAATGTCTGCGGAATACAGCAACCCCACCATTCCCGAAGGCATTAACACTTCGGAGCGCCACCCGCTGCGCCGCTTTTTTGTGCAAAGCGCGCAGGTCATAGGCGTGTTTGCCGCGTGCGTGCTTTTGCTGACGCTGGCAGCCTCGCTGTTTGCGCCGTATGTGCCCTTTTCGTGGGAGCAGCGGATGGCGCAGTCGATAGAAAAAGCCTTTCCCGCCAAGCCTGACAGCGAGGCCGAAAAGGCGCTGCGTGACCTGGCCGCAAAAGTGGCAGCGCGCATGGACTTGCCCGAAGGCATGGACATCAAGCTGCGCTACAGCGAAACGGACACCGTCAACGCCATTGCCATGCCGGGCGGCCTCGTCGTCGTCTTTCGTGGGCTGCTGGAGGAGCTGGAGAGCGAGGACGAAGTCGCCGCGCTGCTCGCGCACGAAATCGCCCACGTGCAGCACCGCGACGTGGCGCGCAGCATGATGCGTGCGATGGGCATGGCGCTGCTGCTGTCCGTGGTGGAGCCGGTGGCGCCCGTCGTCAGCCTCGTGCAGCGGGCGAGCACCATGTCGTTTTCGCGCACGCAGGAGAGCGCCGCCGACCTTGCCGCCGCCGACGCGCTCACGCAGTTGTATGGGCACGCAGGCGGCGCCGTGCGTCTGTTTGAGCGCATGCGCGACCTCGTGCTCGACGACCAGGACGAGCCGCCGGAGCTGATGGCCTCGCACCCCAACTTTGACAACCGCATCGCCAGCGTGCGCGAGCGCTGCGCTGCGCTGCCCGCCTGCGCTGCCGAAGGCACGTTCACGCCGCTGCCCGCCGCGCTCGTCGCCGTGCGCGAACAGGCCAAGAAAAAAACGCAGGACGACGCCTGCAAAGACTAGATACCCTTTGATTTTATGTTTGGTTGCCGGCAACATAAGCCGGCGGCAAAAGCATACTATTGAAAAAACGCAAAAAAACGCGCCCGCATGGGGCGTGTTCTGTTTTGGGGCGCGGCGTGCGCTCAGGCGTCGCCGCTGAAAAGGCCAGAGAGCCTGCTCCAGAAGCCGCGCTTGGCGCCACGCTTGTCCGCCTTGGCAGGGGCGGGCGGCTCCCCCTCCAGAGGCTGCGGCCTGGTCGGCCCGTAGCGGGAGGGGCTTTTCTTCGCCTCCTGCTTCAAATACGCCTTGACCGTGGGCGCATAGTTGCGGTCGTCATTCTGAATGTGATGCACGAGCCAGCGCGCGAGCATGTCATGCACCTCCTGCAGCACGTCCTCGCCAGCGGCGTGGCGCTTCTGGAAGTCCGGAATGCGGCGAATGAACAGCTCGTGCGTGCGCTTGTGCAGCGGCAGCAGCTCATAGCCCGCGTGCTCGAGCAGCTTTTCCTCGTAGTCAAAGTGATAGATGGTGTAGTCCAGCATCTGCTGGAGCACCTCGGCGGTCGCCTCCTTGCGCTCGCGCCGCTCGGCGGCGACGCGCAACTGGTTGAGAATCTCCAGAAGGCGTTTGTGCTGGTCGTCAATCTCTTCAATTCCGGTGGCCAGCACCTCGTTCCATTGCAATACTTCCATGCGGCTCTCCTGCGCGCCTGTACAAATTGCCACAATTTAGCAAAAACTCGTAGCAGATGGGAAGTGCGTGCTGCACACACATCTGTATGTTGTCGCCGCCGGCTTCTTAAGCCGGCAATCAAATGCTATTGTGAAGGGTATGTGCTTTTTTGGGGCTATTTCCCCGCATTTCGCACGGCATTGGCCGCGTCCACGCGCTGCTGAATGTGGGCAAGGGCTTCTTCCACCTGGTCAATGAGGATGAGGCAGAGGTCGCCCGGCGCAAGGCGTTCCATCGCCATGTCTATGGCCTTGAATTCGCCGTGCACTTCGTCAATGCGGCGCGTGCGCTCGGCGCCCTGCAGCCCTTGCCGCAGCAGGGCGAGCACTTCGCCGTCGGCGCGCCCGCGCTGGCAGGCGTCCTGGTAGAGCACGACGTCGTCAAACACGCTGCCGAGGATGCGTGTTTGCCCGGTGATGTCTTCGTCGCGCCGGTCGCCCGCGCCGCTGATGACGACGCTGCGCCGCTTGGCGGGCATGGCCTGCACGCTGCGCGCCAGCGCGGTGATGGCGTCCGGGTTGTGGCCGTAGTCGGCAATGACGGTGGCGCCTGCGCAGTCAAAGACGTTGAAGCGCCCCGGAGTGCTGCGCACGTCGCTGCGGAAGGCAGCGAGGGTGCGCGTGATGGCGTCCCACGGCACGCCAGCCGCCCACGCCGCGCCCACGGCGGCCATGACGTTTTCCACCTGAAAGGCGATGCGCCCGCCGTGCGTAATCGGAATGCCCGCGAGCGGCAGGCGGCGGCTGAAATTGCCTTCGGCGCAGATGATGGCATTGCCTTCACGCCAGATGGCACGCCGTCCGCGCGCGCGCTGCGCCGCCAGCACGGGGTGGTGCGCGTCGCTGGCAAAGAAGATGACGCGCCCGGGGCAGTGCGGCGCCATCGCCGCCACGGCGGGGTCAGCGGCGTTGAGCACGGCCCAGCCGCCTGGGGCGACGTTGAGCACGATGACGCGCTTGAGCACTTTCAGGTCTTCCAGCGTGGTGATGTAGTTCAGCCCGAGGTGGTCGCCCGCGCCCAGGTTGGTGACGACGGCGATGTCGCAGCGGTCAAAGGCCAGCCCCTCGCGCAGCAGGCCGCCGCGCGCGGTTTCCAGCACGGCGGCGTCCACGTCCGGGTGCGCGAGCACGCGCCGCGCGCTCTTGGGGCCGGAGCAGTCGCCGCTGTCAATCTGGCGGCCATTCACGTAGACGCCGCCGGTGCAGGTAAAGCCCACGCGCGCGCCGCCCGCTTCCAGCAGGCGCGCCGCCAGGCGCACGACGGTGGTCTTGCCGTTGGTGCCGGTCACAGCAACGACGGGAATGCGCCCGTTGCCGCCATCCGGGAACATGTGGTCGATGAC
>JAFRYL010000197.1 GCA_017437605.1 Ottowia sp.
CAGCACCACTTGCCGCCCTGAAGCGTCGGGCGTGGCGCCGACCACCAGCCCGGTGTTGCCGCCCTGCGTGACGATGGCGACGCCCGCTGCCGCGCACGCACGCACACAGGCGGCGACCTGCGCCGTGCTGCCCGGGCGCAGCACCGCCAGCGCGCGCCCGCGCTCGCGGCGGCGCCAGTCCTGCTCCCAGGCGCTCAAATCGCCCTCGGTGAGCACGTGTTCTGCGCCGATGGCTTCGCGCAGCGTGGCAAGAAGTTGTTCGCTCATAGGTGTTGACTCAAAAAAACGGCAGCGCGCAGCGCGCGCGGAAAACTGCAAAGAGTAACGCCTTCGCCCCTGCCGCCTTATGGACGTTTCGCGTAAGGGTGGCTGCGGCACATCGGATGTTCGGGTGGCAGGTATTGCCCCGGCTGCAATTCAGAAACGATAGCATTTGAGCGCCACGCAATGCGCCAGCAGCCGCCAACCTGCGGTGGCCAGGGTGCGCCAAAAACACGGTTCGCATTCCATTGTTTGCCACTCGCAAAAACAAGCTGCATTCCTGCATCATCCACACGTCCGCTATAGCGCGTTTGGCGGCTGAGTATCTTTGTGACCAGAGCAGTTTCTTCGCGCAATGGCTGCTTGCGCAACACCAGCCACCCGCGCAGGAAATAAAGCGGGAACACGGAGGCCAGGCATAGAAAAAACATGATGACCCAAAACCCTTTGAGTCTGAAAAAATACGGCATACCGTGCTGTGCAAATGCTGCACGGATACATGTGCGTAGCGCCAGCCACAGCAGCGCCGCGCTGAAAAGCAGCACGGCAGCGGCGGCAGGAGGAATGCTGATATAAACCTGCCGGTACCATTCAAGATAATGAAAAAAAGCAAATATGAGAATACCCAAGGGAATAAGAATAAAGGCGGCACGCACGTTAAACCAAAACTCGGCGCGGCGGTTTTTTTCAGGTGGGAGAATTTTCAATGTTTCTCTCCATGTTTCTGCGTCGCCCGCAGCCGCAACCGCACATGCGCTGCGCACGCGGCAAACAGGACGATGCAGAGCAGCACTTGCACGAGCGCCAGCATGTTGCCCGGCGACTTGTCGCCCCAGGCGCGCACCGCGCCTTCGGCTGCATACAGCCACACGAACAGGCAGGTCCAGCGGAAGGTGTAGAGGCGCCAGCGCAGCAGCCCCGGCAGCGGCGCCAGCAGTGGCACGGCTTTGAGCACCAGCCACGAGCCGCCCGAACGCAGCGGCGCGAGCCACAGCTCCCACGCCACGATGAGCGCGGCAAGCAGCAGCAGGCACGCCAGCGCCGCTGCGCGTGTGGCGCGCAGGGCAGGGGTGATGGCGGGGGCGTTTGGCATGGCGGCAATTGTCCGCTGCGGCTGGCGGGGGCTACACTGCGGCGCAGACGAAAGGAGATGCACGATGGTCAACACGGTTCAAGGGGCATTGACGCCCAACACCATCGAAGGGTTGCTGCAAGACATAGTCAACGAAGCGCGCATGCGCAACGTGTCCATCAGGGACGGCCTGGTGCACCAGTGCGCGCAGCACATTTTTTATGACGTTCAGAACTGGGAGGGCGACGCCCCCGAGGTGCCGGGCTATGTCCAGCGCAATGTGCTGACCGCTGCCGAGATGATTGAGGCCGTCAAGCTCTTTCCCCCGGACTCGGTGGAAAGAATCATGGCGCTGATTTACGGCAAGCTGGCGCAGCAGCTCAGCAGCTTCATCACCTGGGACGCATACGGCAACTGGACCGGCTGGCGCTACACGGAAGATGAGAACCTCAGCTGGCGCGACGGGCGCGGGCGGGTTGAGTACCGCGACGAAGGCAGAACGTCCACTTTCTTTGAAGACTAGGGTATACATATCACCGTCGGCTTATAAAGCCGGCGATATGTAATGTTGTGCGGCAGTATACGATGCTGTGTGCGTTGAAATGCGCCCTGTCCACAATCGCGCCATGACTGAGATTGCTCCTCCCGCTTCCCGCCCCACGTGCACCGTGTGCGACATCGCGCGCACGCTGCAGCAGCGCATCGCCAGCGAGCGGCTGAATGTGGTGGCCGCGTCGCTCACCTTTAGTTCGGTGCTGGCGCTGGTGCCTTTTTTTGCCGTGGTGCTGTCGGTGTTCACGGCCTTTCCCTCGTTTGCGCGCATGCAGCAGGGGCTGCAGGAGTGGCTGGCGGGCAACCTGATTCCCGAAGCGATTGCCAGCACGGTGCTGGAAAACCTCACCGCCTTTTCGCAGCGCGCCAGCTCGCTTGGGGCGATGAGCATGGCGGTGCTGGCGTTCACCTCCATTTCGCTCATGCTCACGATTGACCACGCGCTGGGCGCCATCTGGCGCGTGCGCACGCCAAGGCCGCTGGGCCAGCGCCTGCTGCTCTACTGGGCGGCGCTCACGCTGGGGCCGCTGTTGCTGGGCGCGAGCATTGCGATTACGAGCTATCTGGCGGCGCACTCGGGCGCGTGGCTGAACTGGCTGCCGGACAAGGCGGGCGTGGCCAGCGGCGCGCAACAGGGCGTGGCGCTGCTGCTGCGCGCGCTGCGTTTTTTGCTGCCCGTGGGCGGGCTGGCGTTGCTGTATCACTTTGTTCCCAACTGCCGCGTGCGCTGGCGGCATGCGCTGGCGGGGGCGGTGTTTGCGGCACTCGGCCTCGGGCTGCTGCGCTGGGGCATGGGGGTGTATCTGGCGCGTATGCCGAGCTATTCGCTCATCTACGGTACCTTTGCCACGGTGCCGCTGCTGCTGCTGTGGATGCACATCTCCTGGATGATTGTGCTCTGCGGCGCGGTGCTGGCGGCGGCACTCCCCGCGCTGGGCAAGGGCGGGGCGCGCAGTGGCGAGGGCGCGGGCTTTGACTTCCAGTTGGCGTGCGAGGCGCTGGCGGCGCTCGCAGCAGTGCGCCACGAGCCGCGTTGCGGTTTGAGCCTGGGCGAGCTGGCGGCCGCGCTGCGCGTGAGTGAGCAGCAGTTGCAGCGTCCGCTGCACGCGCTGCAGGCGCTGGCGTGGACGGGGCTGCTGCCCGAAGACGGGAAAACGCCGCAGCGCCATGTGTTGCTGCTGGAGCCGGAAACAACGCTGATGCAGCCGCTCATGGAGCGCCTCTTGCTCGCGCCGGAGCAGGGCACGCTGCCCGGGCTGTGGCAGGCCGAAGGCGGCTGGGCGCAGCTCACGGTGCAGCAGGCGCTGGGGCTGTCTGGAACGCCGGCGGGCGCGAGCGAAGAATCAGCATGAGTATCACGCCGTCGCCGGCTTGACTTGCCGGCAATGAGAAGTATTGCTTGACGGTATTTGTTGAGAAACAAATACTCAATAAACGAGTGCTTCATTGCCGGCTTTTCTTGCCGACGATAAATAGATACCAGTGATGCGTTGTGCTGTCTGCAAGGTTCCCGTCAGGATGCGTATGCGTTTGCAACGCATCAAATGAGGCGGTTGCAGCCGGATTTCTTGGCGCATGGCGCCCAAGAAAGCGGCATGGAAGCGCGTACACTGTGAGGGATTTGTATCGGTCTGGCACGAAATCTGCCAGCCGGTGCAACGCCACGGCTGCCTGTGCCTGATGCAGCGAGCGCAGACAGTATTTCTTGTGTTTTTTCCTTCAAAGGAGAGTGCATGATTACCTTTCTTATCGCGCTGCTGGCACTGATTGTGGGCTACGCTGTCTACGGTCGCTTCGTCGAGAGCATATTTGCTCCCGATGGTCGCCTGACGCCGGCGCAGGCCACTCCGGACGGCGTGGACTACATCCCGATGAAGACATGGAGAGCCACGCTTATCCAGCTTCTGAACATCGCCGGTCTGGGTCCCATCTTTGGCGCGCTGGCTGGCGCCTGCTTCGGCCCCATCGTGTTCTTCTGGATTGTGCTCGGCACCCTGCTTGGCGGCGCCGTGCATGACTACATGAGCGGCATGATTTCTGGCCGCAACCGTGGCGAATCGCTCGCCAACCTGTCTGGTCGCTACCTCGGCAAGCCCGGCCTCTACGGCATGCGTGTGTTCTCCACCGTGCTGCTGGTGCTGGTCGGTGTGACCTTCACGGCAGCGCCCGCCGGCTTGCTGGCCAAGCTGTCTGCCGACTCGTTTGGCATGCCGCAACTGACCACGAACTTCTGGATTGTGGTCGTCCTCTGCTACTACGTGCTCGCCACGCTGCTGCCCATTGACAAGGTCATCGGGCGCTTCTATCCCATCTTCGGCATCCTGCTTGGCCTGATGGCCTTTGGCATCATGCTTGCCATGCTGTTCACGCCCAGCCTGCGCGCGAACATGCCGGAAATGCAGCTTGCCAACCTGCACCCGAAGAACCTGCCAGTGTGGCCGTACATGTTCATCGTTGTGGCGTGCGGCGCCATTTCGGGCTTCCACGCCACGCAGTCGCCCATGATGGCCAAGTGCATGGTGGGCGAGCGCGAAGGGCGCAAGATTTTCTACGGCGCCATGGTGCTGGAAGGCTTCATCGCCCTGGTCTGGGCGGCGGCTGGCACCGCCTTCTACGGCGGCGTGGACAACATCGGTGCTCTGGCAGCCGCTGCTGGCAAGCCGGCTGTGGCCGTGTATGACATCAGCACCAGCACGCTGGGCGCCATCGGCGGCGCGATGGCGGTGATTGGCGTCATCGTGTGCCCGATTACCTCGGGCGACACCTCGTTCCGCACCGTGCGTCTGATTCTGGCCGAGTGGCTCGGGCTGGAGCAGAAGTCGTTCTCCAAGCGCCTCATCATCACCATCCCGCTGATGCTCGTGGGTGCGGCACTGACGCAAATCGACTTCAACATCCTCTGGCGCTACTTTGCGTGGAGCAACCAGACGCTGGCCATGCTGGCGCTGTGGGTGGCGACCGTCTACCTCATGCGGCATGAAACCAAGCGTTTCAGCTCGCTGGTGACAGCCCTGCCCGCCACCTTCATGACGGCGGTGACCACCACCTACATCATGATGGCGAAGGAAGGCTTCCAGATGTCCGCTTCCGTGGCCTATCCCGCCGGCATCCTGATTGCTGTGGCTGTGTTTGCCTGGTATCTGGTGACGGCCATGAAGACCAAGAGCGTGGGCGCCCCGCCGCCGGTGACGGCTGCCGCCTGACGCACGGCTCTCTTGAAGCACACCAAGCCTGCCGCCCCGAAAGCGGCAGGCTTTTTTTCTGTACCCTTTGCCGCCATGTTCGCCCCCACGCACGCCGATGTCCGCCGTTTTTTCTGCCGCGCCTGGGCGCAGCAGCAGGCAGGGGCGCCCATGCAGCCGCTGGAGACGCTGGCGGCGCTCTGGGCTGCCGAGCACCCGGAATGGCACGCGCTGCTGGCGGACGCAGACGCGGCCATGCAGCGCGACTGGGGCAGCGGCAACGTGGGCGGCAACCCGTTTTTGCACCTGTCCATGCACCTCACGATTAGCGAGCAGTGCAGCATTGACCAGCCGCGCGGCATACGGCGCGCCGTGGAGCGCCTCACGCAGCGGCTGGACGACCTGCACGCCGCGCACCATGCCGTGATGGAGCCGCTGGGCGAGATGCTGGCCGATGCCGCCGCAAGCGGCCAGCCGCCCGACGGCGCGCGCTACGTGGAGCGCGTGCAGCGCCTCGCGGGGCAGGGTGGTTTTTGATGGAGTATCTATTGTTCGCCGGCTTATGTTGCCGGCAACCAAATGTAAATTGACAGGGTATATAATGCTGCAGGACGCGCCTGATGCGCCGCAGCATTTGTGGCGCACAATGCCGCGCTTTGGCTGCCGCATGGTGGCAGCGGGAAGATGTCAGAACAAGCAATGCAGTTGTCGGATTACGCGCGGCAGGTGGTGCCGTTTTATGTGATGCAGGTGGTGCGCGAGGCAGCAGCCCTCGCGCCGCAGGCCGCCGCCAGCGGCCAGCCCATGATTTATCTGAATGTGGGCGAGCCGGATTTCACCGCGCCGCCGCTGGTGCAGGAGGCGGGCGAGCGCGCCATACGCGACGGGCGCACGCACTACACCGATTCCAGCGGCCTGCCCGAACTGCGCGAGCGCATCAGCGGCTGGTATGCGGAGCGCTTTGGCGTGCAGGTGCCCGCGCGCCGCATCGTGGTCACGTCGGGCGCGTCGGCGGCGCTGCAGCTGGCGTGTCTGGCGCTGCTGAACGCGGGCGACGAAGTGCTGATGGCCGACCCGGGTTACCCCTGCAATCGCCAGTTTGTGCGCATGACGGGCGCGCAGCCCGTGCCGCTGCCAGCCACCGCTGCCACGCGCTTTCAGCCCAGTGCCGCGCAAATTGCGGCGGCCATGACGCCGCGCACGCGCGCCGCGCTGCTGGCTTCGCCCGCCAACCCCACGGGCACCTCCATTGCGCATGAGGAGTTGCGCGCCATTCACGACGCGCTGGCCGCGCGCGGGGCGGCGACCATCGTGGACGAGATTTATCTGGGCCTGAGCCACGACGCGGCGTTTGGCAAAAGCGCGCTGGCGCTGGGCGAGGACATCATCAGCATCAACAGCTTCAGCAAGTATTTCTGCATGACGGGCTGGCGCCTTGGCTGGCTCGTGGTGCCGGAGCCGCTGCTGCCCGCCGTGGAGCTGACGGCGCAGCACCTCTACATCAGCCCCAGCACGCCAGCGCAGTACGCGGCGCTGGCGTGTTTTGAGGCGGAAAGTCTGGCGGAATACGAGCGCCGCCGCGCTGAACTGAAAGCGCGCCGCGACTGGTTCGTGCCGCAACTGGAAAGCCTTGGCCTGCACGTGCCCGTGATGCCCGACGGCGCTTTTTACGTGTGGGCGCAGTGCGAGGAGGTGGCGCGCAAGCTCTGCGGCGCGCCGACGGGCAACACACCCGAAGATGCCCCAAGCTGGCGCCTCGCCGACACGCTGCTGCGCCGCGCGCATGTGGCTGTGACGCCCGGGCGCGACTTTGGCGACTTCGGCACCGCTGGCTGCCTGCGCTTTTCCACGGCAAGTTCGCTGGAACATCTGCAGGAAGCGGTGCAGCGCATCCGCACGCTGCTGGAAGGCGCGGGGGAGGAATAAGGCATGGCGTTTGAATGGCCTGTGCGTATTTATTGGGAAGACACCGATGCCGGCGGCATCGTGTTCTATGCCAACTATTTGAAATTTTTTGAGCGCGCGCGCACCGAGGGGCTGCGCGCCGCGCTTGGCCTAGGGCAGGGCGAACTGGCGGACAAGGCGGGCGGCATGTTTGTTGTCTCGGAAGCCAACTTGAAATACCGCCGCCCCGCGCGGCTGGACGATGAATTGCTCGTCACCGCCGCCGTGCAGCAGGTCGCCGGCGCCGCCGTGAGCATTGAGCAGGCCGCGCGCCTGAAAAGTGATGGCACGCTGCTTTGCGAAGGGCTCTTCCGCCTCGCGTGGGTGGACGCTGCCACCATGCGCCCGGCGCGCATTCCTCACAACATTCTGGAAAAACTCAGCGTATGAACCAAGACATGTCCATTCTGGAGCTGGTGCGCCACGCCAGCTTCGTCGTGCAGCTTGTGATGCTGCTGCTGCTGGTCGGCTCCGTTGCGAGCTGGACGGCGATTTTTCGCAAACTGCGCGCGCTGCGCCAAGTCAAGAGGGGCGACGACGAATTTGAACGCGACTTCTGGTCGGGCAAGAGCCTCAACGAGCTGTTCGCTGCCGCTGCCCACAACGCGCGCGACGGCGGCCCCATGCAGCGCATCTTCGCCAGCGGCATGCGCGAGTTCCAAAAACTGCGCGAGCGGCGCATCGGCGACGCCGCCACCCTGCTTGACGGCGCGCGCCGCGCCATGCGCGCCAGCTTCCAGCGCGAAATGGACGCCGCCGAAGCTGGCCTTTCGTTTCTTGCCTCCGTTGGCTCCGTCAGCCCGTATGTGGGGCTGTTTGGCACCGTCTGGGGCATCATGCACGCCTTCACCGGGCTGGGCGCGCTGCAGCAGGTCACGCTCTCCACCGTCGCTCCCGGCATTGCCGAGGCGCTCGTGGCCACCGCGCTTGGTCTCTTTGCCGCCATTCCTGCCGTGGTCGCCTACAACCGCTTTGCGCGCGACATTGACCGCACCGCCATACGGCAGGAAACCTTCATGGAAGAGTTCTCCAACATTCTCCAGCGCAACCTCGCCGGGCAGCAAATGGCTGGCCCGCAGTTTGGCGCTGGCGGCATGTAAGACGCAGGGAGGAACGCCGCCATGCCCGCCGTCGCCAGCCGAGGCAGCAAACGCCGCGCCGTCAATGACATCAACATGGTGCCCTTCATTGACGTGATGCTCGTGCTGCTCATCATCTTCATGGTCACCGCCACCGTCACCGTCCCCGGCTCCATCAACGTGCCCGGCGCTGGACAAAGCGAACGCGCCCCCGACACGCGCATTGACGTGCTCATTGACGAGGCCGGGCGCATCTCGCTCGCTGGCGAAGTGCAGCAGCAACACATCAGCGAAGAGCGCGCCGTGGAAGCCATACGCGCCGCGCTTGCCCAGCGCCCTGACCTGCCCGTGATGATTGCCGCCGACAGCGAGCTGCGCTACCAGCAAGTCATCTCCATGATGCGGCAGGTGCGCGAAGCGGGTGTGCAGCGCGTGGGGCTGGCCGTCAAGTGAGGGCGCGATGACCGCCGCCGAACGCGACGAATTTGCGCCCCCGCCGCCACGTGGACTGCCGCGCGCGGCGATGCTGGCGCTGCTCGCGCACCTGTTGCTCGTGCTCGCGCTTGCGTGGGGGCTGAACTGGAAACGCAGCGCCCCCGAACTGCAGGCCGAACTCTGGGCGCCCGAAACCATGCACGCCGCCCCCGGTGGCGGGCAGGGCGGCGCGCCCGCGCCCGAACCCGAACCTGCGCCGGAACCAGAACCCGCGCCCGAACCCGTGCCGGAGCCAGAACCCGAACCGCTGCCCCCGCCTGAACCCGCGCCCGACCTGCAGGCCGAACGCGAGGCGCAGGAAGCGCGCGAGGCGCAAATCGCGCTGGAAAAGAAGCGCGAAGCCGAGCGGCAGAAGAAAGAGGAAGAACGCAAAAAAGCCGAGACAGAAAAGCGCAAGAAAGAGGAAGAGCGCAAACTCGCCGAGCGCAAAAAAGCCGAAGAAGAAGCCAAAAAGAAAGCTGAGGAAGAAAAGAAACTCGCCGAACGCAAGAAGAAGGAAGAAGAGCGCAAGAAGGCCGAAGCCAAGTCCAAAGCCGACGCTGAAAAAGCGCGCCAGAAGCAGCTTGAGCGCATGATGGCGATGGCCGGCGGCAGCGGCGGCGGCACAGGCGGCGGTAGGGGCAGCGGCGTGGGCAGCGGCTCCGGCGGACGCACCCCGGGCGCCACCGGCAGCGCCGAGGCCGGACCGTCTGCTGGCTACGCCGCGCGCATTCGCGCTGCCGTCAAGCCCAACATCGTGTTCACGGAAAGCGTCAGCGGCAACCCGACGGCGGAAGTGGAAATCTCCACCAGCCCCACGGGGGAAATCATCAGCATTCGTCTTGCCAAATCCAGCGGCGTGCCCGCGTGGGACGAAGCCGTCAAACGCGCCCTGGAGCGCACCAGAAAGCTGCCCTCCGACAATGGCCGCTACTGGAACCCCATGACTATCGTCTTCAAGGTCTACGATTGAGCGTCATACTCATAAAAATATGCTTTGTCCGCCGGCTTTATAAGCCGGCGATGAACTGATACCCGTGCTTACAGCTGCCGTATGAGCATTCTGGCTTTTCTCGCCGGCGTGATGTGCATCGCCGCCGCCATTGGCGACTGGGACTGGTTTTTTGAAAACATGCGCGCCAGCCTGTTTGTGCGCCTGTTCGGGCGCGACGGGGCGCGCGTGTTCTATGCGTTGCTGGGCGCCTTCATCATGTTCGTGGCGGCGTTTACGCGCTGGGCATGAGCGCATACATCAAAAATTATGCTTTGGTCGCCGGCTTGATAAGCCGGCGATTGATTGATACCGCCGCAATCAAACGATCCCTCGCCCCCGCCGCGCGCAGCGCGGGCAGGGGGAGAGGGTAGGGAGAGGGGGAACGCCCGCGTCAGCGGGCGTTGCAAAGGCATTGCAGCGTCCAAAGCGCCAACGCCGTGCCGCTGCACGGCACGGCGCACCCTCACCCTGCGCCCTCTCCCTCCGCCGAGCCGCTTCGCGGCACGCGAGGGCGAGGGGAAAAAACTCGCGCACAATGCGCGCCCATGAACATCGTGATTCTTGACGACTATCAGGACGCGGTGCGCAAGCTGGCGTGCGTGCAGCAGCTTGCCGCGTGGCCGGTGAAGGTGTACACGAACACTGTAAAGGGCGTGGGGCAGCTTGCGGTGCGGCTGCGCGACGCGCAGGTGCTGGTGCTCATCGGCGAGCGCACGTATCTGTCGCGGGCGCTGCTGGAAAAGCTGCCGCATCTGCGCATGGTGGCGCAGGTGGGCGCGCCGGCAACCGCCGGGCACATTGACTTGCAGGCATGCACCGAGTTTGGCGTGGCGGTGGCCGATGGCGATTGCTCGCCTGTGGCCACGGCGGAGCTGACGTGGGCGCTGGTGCTGGCGGCAATGCGGCGGCTGCCGCAGTACATCGGCAATCTGAAGCATGGCGCGTGGCAGCAGGCGGGGCTGAAGTCCAGCTCCATGCCGCTGAATTTCGGGCTGGGGCAGACGCTGCACGGGCGCATTCTGGGCGTGTGGGGCTACGGGCGTGTCGGGCGGCTAGTGGCGGGCTACGGGCGCGCGTTTGGTATGCATGTGCTGGTGTGGGGGTCGGAGGAGGGGCGACTGCGTGCGCGCGCCGATGGTTTTGATGTGGCGATTTCGCGCGAGCAACTGCTGGAGCACTCCGATGTGCTGACGCTGCATGTGCGCCTGAGCGAGGCGACGTGGGCGATGCTGTCGCTGGAAGATTTGGGGCGCATGAAGCCCACGGCGCTGCTGGTGAATACGGCGCACGCGGGGCTGATTGCGCCCGATGCGCTGGTGAGCGCTCTGAACCGTGGGCGGCCCGGCATGGCGGCGATTGATGTGTTTGAGAGCGAACCTATCCTGCAGGGGCACGCGCTGCTGCGCATGGAGAACTGCATTTGCACGCCGCACATCGGCTATGTGGAGCAGGGGTGTTACGAGCGCAGCTTCGGCGCGGCGTTTGAGAACGTGGCCAATTACCTCAACGGCACGCCCACCAACATCATCAATCCGCAGGCGCTGGAAGTGGAGCACGCGGAGCCGCCGCCGCAGACCGCGCCGCTGCGCTTTGCCGCGCAGTTGCGTGCGGCGCAGCAGCGCAGCGGGGGTGCGTCGGTGTTGTGATTTGATGGTGTATTGATTTGTCGCCGGCAACATAAGCCGGCGATGATGTGTTGTATTGATGGGTATATGAACGGGTTTCATATACCCATTTTTATTGTCTATGGTTGCCGGCTTGATATGCCGGCGATGAACATATACCCTACAAACCAAGCGACGCGGCGTCGCCCAGCCCGTGTCGCAGCACGGTGGGCACGTCGCCGCTCAAATCAATGACGGTGCTCGGCTGCGCGGGGCAGGCGCCGGCGTCAATGACGGCGGCAATCTGCTTTTCCAGCCGTTCGCGTATGTCCAGCGCGTCGGTGAGCGGCGCGTCCTCGCCCGGCATGACGAGTGTGGCGGCGAGCAGCGGCGCGCCGTGCTCGGCCAGCAGCGCCTGCAGTGTCGTGTGTGCGGGCACGCGCAGGCCGATGGTTTTGCGCCGTGGGTGGCTGACGCGCTTGGGCACCTGCCGGCTGGCGGGCAGCACGAAGGTGAAGGGGCCGGGGGTGCCGGCCTTGAGCAGGCGGAATTGCGCGTTGTCCACGCGCGCGTAGTTGGCGAGTTCGCGCAGGTCGTGGCAGAGCAGGGAAAGGGGGTGGTGCGCGTCAAGCTGGCGCACCTGGCGCAGGCGCTCGGCGGCGTCCTTGTCGTCCAGATGGCAGGCGAGGGCGTAGCCGGAGTCGGTGGGCACAGCCAGCACGCCGCCTTGATTCAGCAGCGCCGCAGCCTGCGCCAGCAGGCGCGGCTGCGGGTTGTCGGGGTGGAGGTTGAAGTATTGAGCCATGATGCTATGCGGCGCTCTTGGGTGCGCGCGGTGCGTTCACAAGGCGCGTGCCGGCGAGCGCGTCGTGCCAGAACTGGCGCTGCGGGTGGAAGTTTGACAGCAGCGCCCACACCGCAATCCAGCCCGCCAGCAGCACGCACACTTCCAGCGCGGGCAGCTGCCACGGCGCGCTGGCGGCCAGTGGCGGCAAAAACCACAGCCAGCTCAGCAAGTAGCGCAGCAGGGCGCGCGCGGTGCTGATGGGGCGCCCGGCGCGGTCGGTGATGCGGATACGCCAGGTTTTCATCGCCAGCGTCTGCCGCCCCTTGCGCCAGAAGAAGCAAAAGTAGAGCGCGAGCACGGCGAACAGGAACGCCTGCATGCCGTGGCGATAGAGCAGCGCGTGGCGCTGCTGCACGGCGATGGAAAACACCAGCCCAGCCAAGGCGACGATGCCAAAGAGCAGCAAGCCTTCATACAGCCAGCACGCCATGCGGCGGCGCAGCGAGGGGGCGCGCAGCGCGTCAGCGGCGGGAGGTGGGGCGTCGGTGGCGGGCATGAATGGAGCGCGGCTTTACTGCGCGCCGAGGCGCTTGCGCTCGTCGGCGGG
>JAFRYL010000198.1 GCA_017437605.1 Ottowia sp.
CCCCCTGCCCGTGCGCTGCGCGCACGGCGGGGGCGAGGGGAAGTACTTACGTCAACGCTGCTTCAACAGAGCCCAAGTTCACGGGGTATGGCTCAATCGCCAGCAACATAAGCCGGCGATGGCGCGAATATGGCAACTGTATGTAGGGGCAGCCCTTGTGGCTGCCCTTTGTTCGGGTGCAATGGGCGCGGGCGCCACAAGGGGCGCCCCTACATGGCGCGCGGGAATGAATGGCACGCGGGGGCGAGGGGATGGTTTTCCGCGCGCAGCGCCAGCACTTCACCCGGCGGCAGTGTGTCGCGCGGCCATTCATCGGCGCGCGCGGGCAGGCGCACACCGCGCGCGAGCAGCAGTGCGGCGCGCATCACGCCTGCGTGCGTGAGCCAGAGCGCGTCGCCACCCGTTGCTTGCCATTCGTCCCACGCCGCGCCCACGCGCGCCATGAACGCGCGCACGCTCTCGCCCCCGCCCGGGCGCGCGTCTACAAAATCCGCCAGCCATGCGTCCATTGCCGTGCGTCCAATTTCTTCCCACGCCTGCCCCTCCCACGCCCCGAAATCCATTTCCGCCAGCCGCTCGTCCACGCGCCAGCGCAGCCCGGGGCGCAGCGCCGCCAGCTTCTCGGCAAGCTGCACACAACGGCGCCGGGGCGACACCTGCGCCACGCACACATGCGCGGGCAAGCGCCGCGCCAAGGCTTGCGCCGCCGCCTGCGTCGCCGCTTCGTCCGCTGGCCAGTCCAGCCGCCCATAGCAACGCCCCGCGCCCTGCGTGACGACGGCATGGCGCGCAAGCCAAAGCGTGGGGGAAAGTGCAGCGTGGTTCATGGAGAAATGGGAAGCAGGCGGCGCGATTGTGTCCGCCGCGCGACCACGATTGCCCTGATGTCGCACAAGGTCATATCCAAGGGTATCTATTGCTTGCCGGCTTATGTTGCCGGCAACCGTAGGTAAAACAATAGGGTATTTGTTGTCTGTTGAATGATTCCAAGAGTATCTATGTTGTCGCCGGCTTATGTTGCCGGCGATGCAGTGTTATTCATTGGAGTATCGTTGCCGTGATGCTGCGCCCATCGTGGAAAAAGTGCAGCGCGTGGCTATGATTGTTTCCTCACGCGCTGCATGTGTGTGGCAGCGCAGCATTTTTTCCGCAGCTTCCCTTGCCCTCCTCTCTTTTTTCCGCCCCTGACCACGCGCTGCTGCGGCGCGCGGCGCGCTGCGGCCAAGGAGCGCGGCGGTGGATTTGAGCTATCTCATCGTGCTGCCGTTTGCGGGCAGCGTGGTCGCCGCCCTGCTGCCGACGAATGCGCGCACGCTGGCGGCGACGTGGGCGGCGCTGGTGGCGGGGGCGGCGGCGCTCTGGGTGGCGCTGCTGCTGCCGTCGCTGCAGGGGGGCGCCGTGCTGGTGGCGCAGCACCGCTGGATGCCGTCGGCGGGCATCAATTTCATGGTGCGCATGGATGGCTTTGCGTGGATGTTCGCCATGCTGGTGACAGGCATCGGCGCGCTGGTGGCGCTGTATGCGCGCTACTACATGAGCCGGGACGACCCGGTGCCGCGCTTTTTCTCGTTTTTCCTCGCCTTCATGGGGGCGATGCTGGGCGTGGTGCTTTCGGGCAATGTGGTGCAGCTTGCGTTTTTCTGGGAGCTGACAAGCCTGTTCTCCTTCCTGCTGATTGGCTACTGGCACCACCGGCGCGACGCGCGGCGCGGCGCGCGCATGGCGCTCACTGTCACGGGCATGGGCGGGCTGGCGCTGCTGGCGGGCGTGCTGATGCTGGGGCACATCGCGGGCAGCTATGAGCTGGATGTGATTCTGCGGTCGGGCGAGCGCATTCGCGCGCACGCGCTTTATGCGCCCATGCTGGTGCTCATCGTGCTGGGGGCGCTAACGAAGAGCGCGCAGTTCCCGTTCCAGTTCTGGCTGCCGCGCGCGATGGCGGCGCCCACGCCCGTTTCCGCCTATCTGCATTCGGCGACGATGGTGAAGGCGGGGGTGTTCCTGCTCGCGCGGCTGTGGCCGGCGCTTTCGGGCACGGAACTCTGGATGTATCTGGTGGGCGGCGCGGGGCTGGTGACGCTGGTGCTGGGCGCGTATGTGGCGCTGTTCCAAACGGATTTGAAGGGGCTGCTGGCGTATTCCACCATCAGCCACCTTGGGCTGATTGCGCTGCTGCTGGGGCTGAACCGCGAGCTGGCGGCGGTGGCGGCGGTGTTCCACATCATCAACCATGCGACCTTCAAGGCGTCGCTGTTCATGGCGGTGGGCATCATTGACCACGAAACGGGCACGCGCGACATACGGCGCTTGTCCGGTCTGGGGCGCGCCATGCCGATTACGGGGGCGCTGACCTTTGTGGCGAGTGCGGCAATGGCGGGCGTGCCGCTGGCGAACGGCTTTTTGTCCAAGGAGATGTTTTTTGCCGAGGCGCTGGCGCTCGGCGGCGCACCGTGGCTGGCGTGGGGCGTGCCAGCGGCGGCGCTGCTGGCGGGCGTGCTGGCGGTGGCGTATTCGCTGCGCTTTTCCGTGGACGTGTTTTTGGGCAAGCCCGCAGAAGATTTGCCATTGAAGCCGCACGAGCCGGTGCACTGGATGCGCGTGCCCATTGAGGTGCTGGCGCTGCTGTGCGTGGTGGTCGGCGTGCTGCCGCAGTGGAGCATCGCCCCCGTGCTGCAGCTGGCCGCGCGTCCGGTGGTGGGCGGCGTGCTGCCGCACTACAGCCTGGCGCTCTGGCACGGCTGGAATGTGCCGCTGATGATGAGCCTGGTGGCGATGGCGGGCGGCGCGCTGCTGTTTGCGGCGCTGCACCGCGCGCTGGTGAGCGGGCGCATCCGGCGCGTGCCGCTGCTGCATGTGTTCAGCGGGCAGCGCCTGTTCCAGAGCGCGCTGTATGCGCTTGACCGCCTCTGCCGCGCGCTGGTGCGGTGGCTCTCAGCCAAGCGGCTGCAGCCGCAGATGCTGCTGCTGGTGCTCGCCGCCATGCTCGCGGCGGGCATGGCGCTGCGCTACAGCGGCGTGGGCTGGGGCGAGCGCGAGAGGGTGCCTGCAAGTCTGGATTTCGCCCTGCTCTGGGTGATGGGCGGCGTGTGCGCGCTGGCGGCGGCGCAGCAGGCGCGCTTTCACCGCATGGCGGCGCTGATGCTGCTCTCGGGCGTGGGGCTGGCGGTGAGCCTGACCTTTGTGTGGTTCTCGGCGCCTGACCTGGCGCTCACGCAGCTCACGGTGGAAGTGGTGACGACCATGCTCTTTCTGCTCGGCCTGCGCTGGTTGCCGCGCCGTGTGTATGCGCCCGGGCTGCGCGTGCGCACACCCATGCGCGACCGCGTGCGCATGGTGCGCGACCTGTTCATCGCCGCCGCAGCGGGCGCGGGCATGGCGGCGCTGGCCTACGCCATGATGACGCGCGCGGCGCCGCAGAGCATTTCGCCCTTTTTCATTGAAAACGCGCTGCCGGGCGGCGGCGGCGCCAACGTGGTGAACGTGATGCTGGTGGACTTCCGCGCCTTTGACACCTTTGGCGAAATCACCGTGCTGGGCATCGTGGCGCTGACGGTGTATGCGCTGCTGCGGCGCTTCCGCCCGCCGCGCGAAGTGCTGCAGCTACCCCCGCAACAACTCGCCGCGCCGCCCGACCTGGTCACTGACCTCATCAACCCGCGCACCGCGCCAGACCCCGCCACCGCTGGCTACATGATGGTGCCCGCCGTGCTGGCGCGTCTGGTGCTGCCGCTTGCCGGCCTCATTTCCCTCTACTTCTTCCTGCGTGGGCACAACCAGCCGGGCGGCGGCTTTGTGGGCGCGCTCGTGCTCACCATCGGCTTTCTGGTGCAGTACATGGTGGCGGGCGCGCATTGGGTGGAGGCGCGGCTGCCGCTACAGGTGGTGCGCTGGATTGCCGTGGGCTGGCTGCTGGCGCTGGCCACGGGCGCGGGGGCGTGGCTGTTCGGCTACCCGTTCCTGACGACGCATGTGCTGCACTTTGAGCTGCCGCTCATCGGCGCGGTGCATCTGCCCAGCGCCACCTTCCTTGATGCGGGCGTCTACAGCGTCGTCGTCGGCGCGACGCTGCTCATTCTCGCGGCGCTGGCGCACCAGTCGGTGCGCGGCCATCGCCAGGGCGCACGTCCGGCGGCTGACGCCGCCCCCGCTGCCAGCGCGCCAGCCAAGGGCAGCACAACGGTGGAGAGCGCCTGAGATGGAAGTCATCCTCGCGGCGGTCATCGGCGTGCTCGGCGGCTCGGGCGTGTGGCTGGTGCTGCGCGCGCGCAGCTATCAGGTGCTCATGGGGTTGTCGCTGCTCTCGTATGCCGTCAACCTGTTCATCTTTTCCATGGGCAGCCTGTTCATTGACCGCGAACCCATCGTGCGCGCCGGGCTGGCGGCGAGCCTGGACAACTACACCGACCCGCTGCCGCAGTCGCTGGTGCTCACGGCCATCGTGATTGGCTTTGCGACCTCGGCGCTGTTTCTGGTGGTGCTGCTGGCGCTGCGCGGACTGTCGGGCACCGACCATGTGGACGGCGCCGAATCCGCCACTGCCGCCCTGCCACTGGTGGAGGCAGGCGCGGGCGCAGCTTCCGTCCTTTTCCAGACGTATGAGGCCAAGGACGACGGCAGCGGCGATGCCGGTGATGGTGGCAGCCCCCCCGCAAAACAGGAGGAAGAACCCGCTGCGGCGCCTGCTGCAGAGGCCGCCCCCGCTTCCCCCATCGCGCTCGTTGCAGAAGCGGCGCCCATTGTGCTTGTGGCTGAAACCTTGTCCGCTGCGGAAGCTGCGCCCGAGGCTACGGCGAAAACCCCCAAAGAGCAATCTCCGTCGCCGGCAGAAAAAGCCGGCGACACACCTGATACTGCCATCATTCTCGCGGAGGCGCGCACGCCATGATGGACGCCCTCGCGCGCGCGCTGATGCCGCACCTCATCATCGCCCCCATCGTGCTGCCGCTGCTGGCCGCAGCCCTCATGCTGCTGCTGCGCAACCGTGGGCGCTGGACGGTGGCGGCCATCAACGTCACCGCCTGCGTGCTGGGCGTGGTGCTGGCGATGATGCTGCTGCACTGGGTGCATCACATGGCAAGGCCGCTTTCGGTGGGCGTGTATCTGCCCTCCAACTGGTCCATGCCCTACGGCATCGTGCTCGCCGCCGACCGGCTGGCGGCCATGATGGTGCTGCTCACCAGCCTCATCGGGCTGGCGGCGGTGCTCTATTCGTGCGCGCGCTGGCATCAGGCGGGCGCCTTCTTCCACCCGCTGTTCCAGTTGCAGCTCATGGGGCTGTATGGCGCGTTTCTCACGGCAGACCTGTTCAACCTGTTCGTGTTTTTTGAAATCACGCTCACCGCCTCCTACGGGCTGCTGCTGCACGGCACGGGCGCGCCGCGCGTGCGCGCGGGAATGCACTACATCGCGCTCAACCTCATGGCCTCCAGCCTGTTCCTGATGGGCGCGGCCATTCTCTACGGCGTCACGGGCACGCTGAGCATGGCAGACATGGCCATCATGGTGCCCGCCATTCCGGAAGATGACCGCGCGCTGCTGCACGCGGGCGCGGCGATTCTGGCGGTGGCGTTTTTCGTCAAGGCCGCCGTGTGGCCGCTCAACTTCTGGATGCCGGCGGCGTATTCCAGCGCCGGTGCGCCCGTGGCCGCCCTCTTTGCGCTGCTCACCAAGCTGGGCGTCTACGCCATTCTGCGCCTGTGGACGCTGCTGTTCCCGCAGGACGCAGGCATTTCGGCGCTGTTCGGCGGGCCGGCGCTGGTGGCGCTGGGGCTGGTGACGCTGACGTTTGGCGCGCTGGGCGTGCTGGCATCGCAGCACCTTGGGCGCATGGCGGCGTTTTACGCCATTCTCTCGTCGGGCACGCTGCTGGCGGCGCTCGGCTTCGGGCAGCCTGCCGTCACGGGCGGGGCGCTGTATTACAGCTTCGGCTCCACGATGGCGGTGAGCACGCTTTTCCTGCTCGTGGAGCTGATTGACCGCACGCGCCAGGTGGAAGACAGGCCGCCGCTGGAGTGGTGGGAGATGAGTGTGGACGCCTTTGCCGTCTCCGCCTTCTACGAGCCATATGTGCAGCACCAGCGCGGCGTGAACCTGGACGATGCGGAAGAAGAGCTGATTGGGCGCGCCATTCCGGGCAGCATGGCCTTCCTCGGGCTGGCGTTCATGGCCTGCGGGCTGACGATTGCCGGCCTGCCGCCCATGCCGGGCTTTGTGGGCAAGATGGTCATTCTCTCGGCGCTGCTCAACCCGCAGGGCTTCGGACAAAACGCCCAGGTCTCGCCCGCCGCCTGGACGCTGCTGGGGCTGCTCATGGTGGGCGGGCTGCTCTCCATCGTCGCCGCTTCACGCGCGGGCGTGCGCTACTTCTGGACGCCCACTGGACGCACCGCGCCGCGCCTGCGCGTGGTTGAAATCGCCCCCATCGCCATGCTGCTGGCGCTCAATGCCGCACTGGTGTGGCGCGCTGATGAAGTCATGCGCTACGTCAACGCCACGGCGCGCCATCTGCATAGGCCCGACGACTACATCAGCGCCGTCGTTGCCGCGCGCCCGGTGCCGCCGCCCGCGCCGCGCGCCTCGGCGCCCACGCCGGAGGAGCAGCCATGATGCGCCGCCTGCTGCCCGCCCCGCTGCTCTCCTGCGTGCTCGCCGCCTGCTGGCTGGCGCTGACGCGCAGCGTGGACGCCGCCCAGGTGCTGCTCGCGCTCATCTTTGCGCTGGCGCTGCCGGCCATGTTTGCGCCGCTGCGCCCCTCGCGGGCGCGTGTGGCGCACCTGCCCACGCTGCTGCTGCTCATGGCGCGCGTCGCCGGTGACGTGGTCAGCAGCAACCTCGCCGTGCTGCGCAGCCTGCTGCTGCAGCGCCGCCGCCCGCCGCGCAGCGCCTTTGTGCTCGTACCGCTGGAGCTGCGCGACCCTTCCGCGCTGGCGGCGCTCGCCCTCATCACCGCCATCGTGCCCGGCACCGTGTGGTGCGAACTCGCACGCGATTGCAGCGCCCTGCTGCTGCATGTGTGGGACCTGCCCGAAGGCGGCGAGGCTGCACTGATTGCCCAGTACAAGACACGCTACGAGCGCCCCTTGCAGCGCATTTTTGAATCCCGCCCGAAGGAGGACACGCCATGACCCCGCTGCTGACCGCAACCATCACCTTCACCCTGGGCGTCTACGGCATCGCCCTGCTGCTGGCGCTCTGGCGGCTGCTGCGCGGCCCGTCGGCGCAAGACCGCGTGCTCGCGCTGGACTTCATCAGCCTCATCGGAATGCTGGTGGTGCTCATCGTTGACATCCGCTCAAGCAGCAGCACGTACTTTGAAGCTGCGCTGCTCGTGGCGCTGTTTGGCTTTGTCAGCACGGCGGCGATGGCGAAATTCCTGCTGCGCGGCGAGGTCATCGAATGAACGCCACCCTGCCGCTCTGGGCGCAAATCATTGAGGCGCTGCTGCTGCTGGCCAGCGCCGCGCTGGTGCTGGCTGCGTCCTGGGCGCTGGCGCGCATGGACGACTTTTTCCAGCGCCTGCACCCGCCGGCGCTTGGCTACACACTGGGCGCGTGGTGCGTTTGCCTGGCGTGCATCGTGCATTTCGCCGCGCTGGATGGTGAGCTGCAGTGGCGCTTCCTCATCATCGCCATGCTGCTGGCCATCACGGCGCCCATCACCAGCATGCTGCTGGCACGCGCCGCGCTTTTCCGTGGACGGCGCAGCGCCGCGCGCCGCAAACTGCCACCGGCCTTGCACCCGAAGGCGGCAAGCGAACCCGCCACTAAAGCGCCCGTCCCTGCGCCCGAGAGCAAAGCAGCGCCAGCGCAACAAGAGGCGGCCGAAGTTGCAAGCTCCGAAAACGAAAGCACATCGCCTGCGCCACATGCCGCCTGACGCGCCGTTTCATGGGCTGCGCGCCACCCCTTTTCCCTGCGCAGAGCGCTGATGGCTGGCTACAATTTTCGGATTCACGCCTTGAGCAACGGCGCCGCCGCCCGGCGCGCATGCACACCATTCCATTTTCCGGAGAAAATACACCATGACTGTCGCCCATACCCAAATGGACCGCATTCTGCACCTGATGGCCGAGAAAAAGGCATCAGACGTGTATATTTCGGCGCATGCTCCGGCCACCATCAAAATTGAAGGTGAATATCTTCATATCAATGAAACGCCGCTCTCGCCGCAGGCCGTGCTCAACCTGCTCATCGACGTGGTGCCGCCCAACCGCATTGAAGAGCTGAAGGAAACGGGTGAGCTGAACATGGCCATCCCGCTGCAGGGCGTGGGCAACTTCCGCCTCTCCGCCATGCGCCAGCGCGGGACGTACGCCGCCGTTATCCGCTATATCAGCTCGGATATTCCAAGCATTGAGGATTTGCACCTGCCGGAAATCCTCAAAGAGCTGGTGATGATTAAGCGTGGGCTGGTGCTCATGGTGGGCGCCACGGGCACGGGCAAGTCCACGTCGCTGGCGTCCATGATTGAATATCGCAACCTGCACCAGCGCGGGCATATTCTCACGATTGAAGACCCGATTGAATACACCTTCACCAACAAGCTCTCGCTCATCAACCAGCGCGAAGTCGGCTCCGACACCATGGCGCTGCAGGTCGGCCTGAAAAACGCGCTGCGTCAGGCGCCGGACGTGATTCTGATTGGCGAAATCCGCGACCGCGAAACCATGTCGGCGGCCATCGCCTACGCGCAATCCGGCCACTTGTGTCTGGCCACGCTGCACGCCAACAACAGCTACCACGCGCTCAACCGCATTCTCTCGTTCTACCCCGTGGAAGTGCGCCCCACGCTGCTGGGCGACTTGGCGGCGGCCTTGCGCTCCATCGTCTCGCAGCGCCTGATTCCCACCATTGAAGGCCACCGCGTGCCCGCCGTGGAAGTCATGTTCAACACCAAGTTGGTCGCCGACCTGATTGAAAAGAGCGACTTCAACGGCGTCAAGGAGGCGATGGACAACTCGCTCGCCGAAGGCTCGCAGACCTTTGAGCAGCATCTGGCGCACCTGATTACCACCGGGCAAATCACGCGCGACAACGGCCTGCTCTACGCCGACTCGCCCACCAACCTCATGTGGCGCCTGCAAAACGACGGTGGCCGCATCAACCCCAACAAGCCGCAGGAAGAAGAAGCCGCCAGCGACGAAGCCGTGTTCTCCGACATCTCGCTGGACGTGCGCCCGAGCGGCTTCGGCTCCAGCCGCTTTGATTCGCGCTTCACCGAATCGCGCCTCGGCAACTTTGGCGACTCGCGCATCGGTGGCGTGTGAGTCTTGCCCCCCTCGTTACGCAAGTTGCGCGCCGCCTTGAAGCGGCGCGCTTGTCGTATGGGCACGGCACCACCTGCGCCTGGGACGAAGCCGCCTGGCTCGTGCTGCACGCCCTCGGGCAGCCGCTGGACAAAAGCCTGGACGACAGCGCCCCGCCGCCGCGCATCTCGGCGCTGAAAAAAGTCGCCACCCTCATGCACGCGCGCATCGCCACGCGCACGCCGCTGGCCTACCTGCTGCGCGAAGCGTGGCTGCAAGGCATCTCGTTTTACGTGGACGAGCGCTGCATCGTGCCGCGCAGCCTGCTGGCCGAAGTCATCGCCGACGCCAGCGCCGACCCCTGGCTGCCCGCCGAATGCCGCCGCGTGCTCGACCTCTGCTGCGGCGGCGGCAGCCTTGCCGTGCTCGCCGCGCTTGCCTGGCCGGAAATGCAGGTGGACGCCGCCGACATCAGCGCAGATGCGCTGGAAGTGGCGCGCATCAACGTGGCGCGCCACAGCCTGCAGCAGCGCATTCGCCTGCTGCAGGGCGACGGGCTGGCGGCGTGCGCGGGCGAGCGCTACGGCCTCATCCTCTGCAACCCGCCGTATGTGAACGCCGAAAGCATGGCGAGCCTGCCGCCCGAATACGCCGCCGAACCCGCGCTGGCGCTCGCCGGCGGCGCCGACGGCATGGACTTCATTCGCCCGCTGCTTGCCCACGCCGCCGAACATCTGACGGAGGGCGGCGTGCTGTTGCTGGAAATCGGCCACGAGCGCGAGCACTTTGAAGCCGCTTTCCCCCAGCTTGCCCCCGTGTGGCTGCCCACCAGCGCTGGCTGCGAGCAGGTGCTGCTGCTCACGCGCGACGAACTTCCACAATAAACCATGGGTATCACATCATTGCCGGCAACATAAGCCGGCAAACATAGACATGATTGCCATGTATATGGATACCCATTGAATAAACACTTCATCGCCGGCTTCTTGTGCCGACGATGAATTTATACCGTCGCATATCAAACTACGGCTCCGCCGCCCACCAGGTGCCGATGGCCCAGGTTTCCGCCTGAAAGTACGGCGGCGTGACGGCGGGGCGGCGCAGGTGGTGCGCGTTGTAGGCCATGCGGTGCACGGGCGAATACCACTGCGGCAATAAATAATGGCTGTGGCTGACCACGCGCTCCAGCGCACGGCACGCGGCCAGATAATCCTCGTGCTTTTCGGCGCGCACCATGTGGTCAATCAGCGCGTCCACCGCCGGATTTTTTACTCCGGCCATGTTGCCGGAGTCTTCAATATCGGCGGCCTGGCTGCCGAACAAATCCATGTATTCCTGCCCGGGATTGATGCTGCCCTGGTACGCCAGCGTGGTCATGTCAAAATCAAATTTCTGCAGCCGCTGCTGGTACAGCGCAAAATCCACCGAGCGGAATTTCAGGCGCACGCCGATTTTTTCCAGATTGCGCATCCAGGCGCTCACGGTGCGCATGCCTGATTCGCTGCTGTCCAGATATTCCAGCTCCAGCGCCTGCCCCTGCGCGTTGCGCAGCACACCGCCCTGCAAGGTCCAGCCCGCTTCGCGCAGCAGCGCGCGCGCGCGGCGCAGGTTGCGCCGCAGGCCGTCTTCGTCATCATCGGTGCGCGGCGGCGTGTATGCCGCGCCAAAGGCGGCGGGCGGGATGTGCGCGCGCAGCGGCTCCATCAGCGCCAATTGCGCCGCGTCTGGCGCGCCTTCCGCTGCGCACGCCGTGTTGCCAAACAGTCCATGCACGCGGCTGTAGCTGCCGTAAAACATGCGCCGGTTCATCCACTCATAATCAACCGCGAGGCCGAGTGCCTCGCGCACGCGCATATCATCCAGCGGCGCGCGGCGGCTGTTGAGCACATAACTTTGAAAACCCGTGGGCAGGCGGTGCGCAAACTCGCCCTTGACCAATTCGCCGCTGGCAAAGCGTTTGCCCGTCATGCGCCGCGCCCAGTCGCCGGCGGAAAATACCTGCATCAAATCAAACTCGCCAGCCTTGAAGGCTTCCAGCCGCGCGGTGCCATCGCGGTAGATTTTTACCGTGATGCGCGCAAAGTTGAAACTGCCGCGCTGCACGTTGAGATTATCCGCCCAATAGTGTTCATCGCGCACGTAGGTAATATCCTTGCCGAATTTCACCGGGCCGATGCGGTACGGCCCGCTGCCAATCGGCGGCTCCATCACCACTTCGCCAAAGGGCTTGCCCTCGCCCCACTTGTGGCTGAAGATGGGCAGGCCGCCCACGGTGAGCGGCAGCTCGCGGTTGGGGCGCCGGAAGCGAAAGCGCACCGTGCGCTCGTCCAGCTCCTCGGCGGCCTCCACGTCCGCCAGCAGCACGCGCCAGCCGGGGGCGGCGTGCTCGCCGGTGAGCGTTTCAAAGCTGTGGCGCACATCGCGCGCCAGCACCGCGTCGCCGTTGTGAAAGCGCGCCTCGCGCCGCAGGCGGAAGGTGGCGCTCATGCGGTCGGCAGGCACCTCCACGTCTTCGGCCAGCAGGCCGTAGGCGCTGCCGCTCTCGTCCAGCGGCGCAGCCAGCAGCGTGTCAAACAGCAGCGCGCTCAAAGATGCGGGCGCGTTGCCCTTGATGGTGAAGGGGTTGTATTTGTCAAAGGTGGACACGCGCAGATTGCTCACCAGCCGCAGCTCGCCGCCGCGCGGCGCCTGCGGGTTGACGTAGTCAAAGTGTGTGAAACCGGGCGGATATTTCAGCTCGCCCCAGAGCGCGTAGCCGTGCGCGGCGTGCGCGCCGGGAGCAGCCAGCAGCGCCGCCGTCAGCATCAGGGAAGCGATTCGTGCAACCATGCGAGAATTATCGGTTTTTTGACCAAGGGGTATTTCATGGCTGATGGATTCCTGAGCGGCAAGAAACTGCTCATCACCGGCGTGCTTTCCAACCGCTCCATTGCCTACGGCATCGCCCGCGCCTGCCACGCGCAGGGCGCGGAGCTGGCCTTCAGCTACGTGGGCGAGCGCTTCAAGGAGCGCATCAGCGGCTTTGCCGCCGAGTTTGGCAGCCAGCTCGTGTTTGACTGCGACGTGGGCAGCGACGAGCAGATTGAGCGCATGTTCGCCGGCCTGCACGACGCCTGGGGCACATTTGACGGCTTCGTCCACGCCATCGGCTTTGCGCCGCGCGAGGCGATTGCGGGCAACTTCCTCGACGGCCTCACGCGCGAAAACTACCGCATCGCGCACGACATCAGCGCCTACAGCTTCCCCGGCATGGCCAAGGCCGCGCTGCCCTACCTGAGCGACAAAGCCGCGCTGCTCACCCTGAGCTACCTCGGCGCGCTGCGCTCTATCCCCAACTACAACACCATGGGGCTGGCCAAGGCGAGCCTGGAAGCCAGCGTGCGCTACCTTGCCGAGGCGCTGGGCAGCCGGGGCGTGCGCGTCAACGGCATCAGCGCCGGCCCCATCAAGACGCTCGCGGCCAGCGGCATCAAGGACTTCGGCAAACTGCTCGGCTACGTCGCCGCCGCCGCGCCGCTGCGCCGCAACGTCACCATCGAGGACGTGGGCAACGTCGCCGCCTTCCTCATGAGCGACCTGGCCGCTGGCGTCACCGCCGAAATCACCTACGTGGACTGCGGCTTCAGCCAGACCGCCGGGCTGTCGGCGGACATGGTGGGCTAAGGGCAAAAAGACCGATACCCATCTTTTATTGCTTTGCTCACCGGCTTATGTTGCCGGCGCTGCATTGATACCAACGCAAAACACCCGTTCTGCGGGCGCTCAACCAAAAATGTCGGCGTGCGTGCCCGTGCGCGCGAACTGCAATTCATCGCGCCACTCGCGGTAGACGAGCAACCAGTCCGGCTCAATGTGCGCCTCGCGGAAGCCCGCCCAGTTGCCGTGCAGCGCGTGGTCGCGGTAATGCGCGGGCAGCATCTGCCCGCCAAGCAGCAACGTCATCAGCTCGCGCAGCTTGGCGATGTCCTTGCCGCGCTTTTCGGCAAGGCGCCGGTCGCGCTTGAACCTGGTG
This sequence comes from Ottowia sp., assembly GCA_017437605.1. Lineage (GTDB taxonomy): Bacteria > Pseudomonadota > Gammaproteobacteria > Burkholderiales > Burkholderiaceae_C > Ottowia. The sequence goes on from JAFRYL010000198.1 coordinate 13,257, forward strand.
GAAAGCTGCGGCGTGAGCATCACATGCCCAGGTCCTTGAACATCGCCTCGGCGCTTTCGTAGCGCTGCCCCTTGCCGGCGATGAGTTCTTCCATCGCCTCGCGGGTTTCACGGTTGGGCACGCTCACATCAAACGGCAGCCGCCCCTCGTCGGCCACGCGCATCATGGTGATGCGGATAAGGTCAGACGTATTCAGCCCCATGCGCGCAAGAGCAGCCACGGCGCGCTCTTTCACGTCGTGGGGAATGCGTGCCTTCACAATGGCGTCGGCAGTTGTGGTGGTCATGGCAGGCTCCTGTGTGCTTGAAGTGTCCCAAAAGGGTTCTTATTGTGTCCACAAGCGCCTTGTTTTGCAAGCCGCGCGGCAGCAACGCCAAAAACCATATACCTGCGTATAATACGCAACATCGTCGGCTTATGTTGCCGGCAAGCACACAATACCCTGCACTTTCATCTTTCCCGGCGCGCCGCCGCCGCTGCCCCCGCCAGCGCACTCCTGCGCGCCGCATTGCGCGCGGCCTTTCCCTGCTTCAAAATACCGCTGTCCACAAGGTTTTTCCGTTCAAGGTGCTGCATGAACGCTGCTTCCCGTCTTTCGCACATTCCCCATGTTTGCCGGCGCGCTGCGCTGCTGGCGGCGTTGATTGCGGCGCTGGCGCAGCCTGCGTGGGCGCAGAACTCCGGCGGCCATGTGGAGCAAGATGGTTCGGACTACATCTACGTGGGCGACACTTCCCCCGTCACCCTTGCAAGCCCAAAGGCTGAATATGGCGGCACCACCGTCACCCTGAACCACGTTTATGGCGGCAAGAGTGATGCCGGTGACGTGAAGGGCTGGAACCTCACCTTGAAAGGCACAGCAGTGGTGGTCGACAACGCCTATGGCGGCTGGATTGGCGGGAGCAGCGACCTTGTCAGCGAAAACCTCGTCCGTCTGGAAGGGGGGGCGGAAGTTGGGTCGCCGTCTCTCCCCGGCGCGAACAGCGACGGCGGGAACGTCTATGGCGGCTATTCGGCCAACCAGTACAAGGCCGCCACTGCCGATGCCGCCACAAACAACACGGTGGTGCTGGCAGAAAATGCGCAGGTCTTCAGCGGCAACAGTTCGCCGCAGCAGAATGGGCACGTCTTTGGCGGCTACGCCGTCACGGGCAGCGTGGCACACAACAAGGTGCGCATTGAGGGCGGCGGCACTCCGGGCACGGGCGGCGTGCTGGTGGAAGGCGACGTGACCGCCAACCACGCCGAGGCAGGCAACGTCATGGGCGCTCGCAAGATTGACCAGCCCGATGTCTATATTGAGGCGGGGGGGGGTTAAGGGCGATGTCATCGGCGGCGCGAGCGACACCAGTGGCGAGGTCACTGGCCATGTGGTGAAGATTGCGGGCGGTGAGGTGTTCGGCAATATTTACGGCGGCAAGGGCAATGGCGGCAGCATTCAGAACAACATCATCGTGCTGGCAGGCGGCAAGGTGTCCGGCAATATTTACGGCAGTTTTGGCAATAGCGGCAACATTCAGGACAACACCATCGTGCTCGCAGGCGAAGCCAATCTGGATAACAGCACCCTCTATGGGCATGATGGCGGCGGCACGGGCATGCAAAACACCCTGCGCGTGGAAGTCAAGAACGAACAGGTGCAGGCGGTACAAAACTTTGACACCTGGCACTTCGCCCTGCCCGGTGATTTGCAGCCGAGTAACGACCCCTCGCAGCCCGCCGACATCATGCTGAAGGTCACGAATCAGGGCAGCGCCCTTGATATTGACGGCGACCGCGTGACGGTGAGCACCGACGGCAACCTTGCGCTGGGGCTGAATGAGCGCGCCGTGCTGCTGTCGCTGGAAGATAAGCAGCGAGTCACGGTCAACTACACCAACCCGCCCACGACGCTGCCGACTGCCCGGCTGGACGGTGAGTCTGCGGGCTTGCCTGCACTCGTCTATGCGCTTGATACGGCTTCCGCGCCAGACGAAAACCAGCTCGCCATATTCCTGGAGGAAAAATACCTCTACGGCAGCGGCGGCACGAACACCCCCGGCCAGCGCGAACAGGGCAACACCCTGACGCTCACCGGCGGCGAGGCAACGGCTGCCTTCGGCGGGCGCAGCAATGTGGCGGGGACGGTGTCCGGCAACACGCTCATCATTGACGGCGCCGCGACGTTGAAGCCGCTTGACCCCAGCCACCCCAGCTACGACCTGTCCGGCAAAGCCTACGGCGGCTACGCCGATACGGGCAATGCCACCGGCAACACCGTCACCCTCAGCAGCAACATGAGCGGGCAGGCGGCGGGCTTTGCGCTGTATGGCGGCTTTTCCGGCAACGGCGGCGAGGCAACCAGCGGCAACACGCTCCAGGTGCAGGGCAGTGAGGTGACCGTGCCCGCCATCAACAACTTTGAAACCCTCAGCCTCACCCTGCCCGCCACCACTGGCGGCGCCATGCTCACCATCAACGGCGGCGCCCCCACCGTGTTCAGCACCATGCTCAACGTGGGGGCGGACGTGGCGGCCGGTGCCCCCCTCTTGAGCGTGGGCGAGCAGTTCGTCCTGCTGCACAACCCCGATGGCTTGCTCAACGGCGGCGGCGGTGCGCTGGTGCAAGGCAGGGATTACCAAAAGCTCAACCCCGGCAGCGGCTATGACTTTGAACTGAGCAACACCGACACCAGCATCATCGCCACCGGCACCAAAGTGCCGCCGCAGCCGCAACCGCCACCGCCGCAACCGCAA
>JAFRYL010000199.1 GCA_017437605.1 Ottowia sp.
CACGGGTCGCCCCTACAATACCTGCAAGATTATTTCCGCATTGCCGGCTTATGTTGCCGGCAAGCATTTGATACCCATCGTTTTGCCCTCACCCTGTCCGCGCGCACATTCTTCTGTAGGGGCACCCCTTGTGGGTGCCCTTTTCGCGTGTGTGGCGGGCGCGGGCGCCCACAAGGGACGCCCCAACAGGGTGGCGGTTGAACAGAGCCGATTTCCTCTGCGCTTTAGCCTTGGACGGTGTTGCCCAGCCTGCGCGCGCCGGCTTCGGCCACAGCCACGGCGGTGGCGTTGATGATGCGCCGCGAGACGGCTGCCGAGGTGAGGACGTGGGCGGGCGCGGCGGTGCCGAGCAGCAGGGGGCCGATGGTGAGGCCGGGGCCGACTTCGGCCTTGAGGACGTTGAGCAGTATGTTGGCGGCGTCCAGATTGGGGCAGATGAGCAGGTTGGCTTCGCCTTGCAGGCGGCTGTCGCTGACGGCCTGCGCGCGCAGGGTGCTGGAAAGCGCCGCGTCGCCGTGCATTTCGCCGTCGCATTCCACGTCGGGGGAGAACTGGCGGAAGATTTCGCACGCGCGGCGCATTTTCACCGCCGAGGCGCGTGTGGAGGAGCCAAAGTTGGAGTGCGAGACGAAGGCCACTTTGGGCGGCACGCCAAAGCGCCAGATTTCTTCGGCGGCCATGCTGGCGATGGCGGCAAGCAGCTCGGCGCTGGGGTTTTCGTTGACGTAGGTGTCGGCGATGAAGAGGGTGCGCTGCGGCAGCATGACGGCGCTCAAGGCGGCCAGCGCGGGCGCGCCGGGGGCGACGCCGATGACTTCGCGCACAAACTCCAGGTTGGGGTCAAAGTTGCCTTCGGTGCCGCAAATCATGGCGTCGGCATCACCCAGGCGCACCATGAGGGCGGCGACGACGGTGGGCGAGTGGCGCACGGCGGCTTTTGCGGCTTCCAGCGTGACACCGCGCCGGCCAGCGAGGGCGTGGTAGGTCTGCCAGTAGCGTTCAAAGGCGGGGTTGTTTTCCGGGTCAAGGCACTGCACGTCCTGCCCCAGTTTCATGCGCAGGCGCATTTCGCGAATGCGCTCTTCAATGACGCGCGGGCGCCCGATGAGGATGGGCGCGGCCAGCCCTTCGTCAATAGCGATTTGCACGGCGTAGAGGACGTGCCAGTTTTCGCCTTCGGCGTAGGCGACGCGCTTGTGCTCGATGGGCACGTTCTGCGCGGCGTCCACCACGGGGCGCATGACGATGCCGGTCTGGTTGGTGAAGCGTTCGAGCCGCTGCACGTAGCCTTCAAGGTCAGTGATGGGGCGCGTGGCGACGCCCGATTCCATCGCCGCCTGCGCTACCGCCGGGGCGATGCGGAGTATCAGGCGCGGGTCAAAGGGCGTGGGAATGAGGTATTCCGGCCCAAAGAGGAAGTTCGCGCCGGCATAGGCGGCGGCGACTTCGGCGCTTGGCTCTGCTTTGGCGAGCGCGGCGATTTCGCGCACGCAGGCCAGCTCCATCGCCTCGGTGATTTTGGTGGCGCCGCAGTCGAGCGCGCCACGGAAGATGTAGGGGAAGCAGAGGACGTTGTTGACCTGGTTGGGGTAGTCGCTGCGCCCGGTGGCGATGATGCAGTCGGGGCGCACCTGCTTGGCCAGTTCGGGGCGGATTTCCGGCTCGGGGTTGGCCAGCGCGAGGATGACGGGCTTGTCCGCCATCGTCTGCACCATTTCCGCCGTGAGCACGCCGCCCGTGGAGCAGCCAAGGAACACGTCCGCGCCCTGCACCACGTCGGCGAGCGTGCGCGCGCCCGTGTCGGGGTGCGCGTAGACGGCCTTGTTTTCGTCCATGCCGCCTTCGCGCCCCTGATAAATCAGCCCGCGCGAGTCGCACACGAAGATGTTGGAGAGTTTCGCCCCCAGCGCGCGCATGAGTTTGAGGCAGGCAAGCGCCGCCGCGCCCGCGCCGCTCACGGCAATCTTCACGCTCTCAATGGGTTTGCCGACGAGTTCCAGCCCGTTGAGCAGCGCCGCCGAGGAGATGATGGCGGTGCCGTGCTGGTCGTCATGGAACACGGGAATGTTCATGCGCTCGCGCAGCTTGCGCTCAATGTAGAAGCATTCGGGCGCCTTGATGTCTTCCAGGTTCACGCCGCCGAGCGTGGGCTCGAGCGCGGCGATGATGTCCACGAGCTTGTCCGGGTCGTTTTCCGCGAGTTCAATGTCAAACACGTCCACGCCGGCGAACTTCTTGAAGAGACAGCCCTTGCCCTCCATCACCGGCTTGCCCGCCAGCGGACCGATGTTGCCCAGCCCCAGCACGGCAGTGCCGTTGGTAATCACGCCCACGAGGTTGGCGCGGCTGGTGTATTCGGCGGCCTTGCCCGGGTCGGCCTGAATGTCCAGGCACGGGTAGGCCACGCCCGGCGAATACGCCAGCGACAGGTCGCGCTGGTTGGACAGCGGCTTGGTCGGTGTGACGGAGATTTTTCCCGGAGTGGGACGGTTGTGATAGTCACGCGCGCCGTCGCGCAGGGCGATTTCGGCGGGGGTCAACTGCTTGCTCATGGTGCTTGAGGGCGCTCTGGTGGAGGAAAACGGGCGAGCGTAGCGCAAAAGCGGCGCGCGTGCCGCCGCTTTGTTGCAATGCAAAAACGCTCCGACAATGCTGCGGGTATCACATCATCGCCGGCTTGTTACGCTGGCAAGCATGAGTGTTGTTGATTGGTATGCAATGATGAACCGATACCCAATCAATCAACATTGCATTGCCAGCTTCTTATGCTGGCAACCAATTTATACCCTTGGTGAAAACCGGGCGCGCAGCGCGCAGGCGGGCGCTGGCGCGGGAAATGGCAGCCGTTTGCGTTACATTGGCGGCCACAGCAAGGAGATTGCAGGCATGACGGCAACGGTGCAGGTGCAAATTGACGAGGCTCTGAACAGCAAGGCTGCGGCAGTGCTTGCCAGCATGGGGCTGAGCGTGGCTGATGTGGTGCGCGCAACGCTGGACAGAATCGCCAGCGACAAGGCGGTGCCGTTCGAGATGCGCGCGTCCCGCAGTGCGCCGCCAGCAAAAAAAGGGGGGCTGGACGGGTTTTTCCATGCCCTTGACGGCAAACGGAGCACGGGAAAAGCGCTTTCCATTGAGGAAATGAATGCCATTGCCGCTGCTGGCTGGGCGGGCGAGCTGGACGGCAAGGCATGAACATCACCGCCGACACAAATGTGCTGGCGCGAGCCGTCTTGCAGGATGACCCGCAACAAAGCCGCATCGCGCAGCAGCAATTGCAGCAGGCTGAACTGGTTGCCGTGACGCTGCCCTCCCTGTGCGAGTTGGTGTGGATATTGCACCAGGGGGCGGGAATAGCCAGGGAAGATATTGCAGCGGTGATTCGCGCGCTGTGTTCAAGTGAAAAGGTTGCCGTGAACCGCCCCGCAGTTGAGGCGGGGCTTGCCATGCTCGATGGCGGCGGAGATTTTGCCGACGGTGTGATTGCGTATGAAGGCCAGCGCCTTGGCGGGGCGACATTTGTCTCGTTTGATAAAAAAGCTGCCAAGCTGCTTTTGAAACAAGGGGAGGCGGTGCGGCTTTTGGAAGCTGCGCCAGCAAAGGACAACAGTCGCCCACGCTAACAGGAGTTTCCCCCTCCCCTACCCTTGCTCCGCCAGCCACGCACGCAGCGCCGCAATGCGCGCCTGCCTGATGGCCTCGCCCACAGACGCGCCCACGTCCTTCGTGCGCTTCTCGGCCTCGCAGCGCGCGCGCGTGGCGGCGGCGACTGATGCGGTATCAACGCCTTGCACGCAAGTCAACGCGGCAAGCAGGCGCGCGCGCGGCGGGTAATCATCATTTTCGTGCCCCTGCCTGCCGCGCATGTCGCACTCGCAGGCCAGCAGCACTTCGGCAAAACGCTGCGGGCGGCGTAGCGCGTCGCAGGCTTCCAGCAGGCGCAGCAGCGCGGTGGCGTCCAGTTCCGCGCTGCGGTGAATGCGCCCGTGCACAGCGCCCACCACTGCCGCCAGTTCCGCACAGTCACTTGGCACACGCAGCCGCGCGGCGACGGCGTCGGCCAGCGCCGCGCTGCGCTCCTCATGCCCGTGGTGGCACGGCAGCAAGTCGGGCGGCGTCGTGCCCTTGCCCAGGTCGTGCACCAGCACCGCCCAGCGCACGGGCAGGCTGGCTTCCAGCCGCACCGCCGTGCCGAGCGCCAGCATGGTGTGCACGCCGCAGTCAATTTCCGGGTGATAGTCTTCGCGCTGCGGCACGCCCCAGAGCCGGTCCAGCTCCGGCAGCAGCACCGCCAGCGCGCCACACGCACGCAGCACCTCAAACGCGCGCTGCGGCGCGGGCTGCATGAGCGCGCCCGACAGCTCCTGCCACACGCGCTCGGGCACCAGATGGTCAAGCTCGCCCGCGCGCACCATGTCGCGGCAGAGCGCCATCGTTTCATCCGCCACGCGAAACGCCGGAAAACGCGCCGCAAAACGCGCCAGCCGCAGCACGCGTACCGGGTCTTCCACAAAAGCCGCGCTCACATGCCGCAGCACGCCCGCGCGCAGGTCGCGCACGCCACCGAAGGGGTCAATCAGCGCCGCCTCGCTGCGTCCATCCCAGTCCGGCGGCGCGGCGATGGCGTTGATGGTGAGGTCGCGCCGCTGCAAGTCCTGCGTGAGCGTCACCGACGGATGCGCCCACACCTGAAAACCGCGATAGCCGCGCCCACTCTTGCGCTCCGTGCGCGCCAGCGCATATTCCTCGTGCGTGCGCGGGTGCAGGAACACCGGAAAATCCTTGCCCACGGGCGTGAAACCGGCAGCCAGCATCTGCTCTGGCGTGCTGCCCACCACCACCCAGTCGCGGTCCGCGACGGGCTGCCCAAGCAGCGCATCGCGCACCGCACCGCCCACCATGTATGTCTGCATCTGCATGGGCAGCAGTGTAGGCGGGGCGCGCCGCCCGAACTTATTGCGCGGGTATCTATCCATCGCCCGCAACTTGCGCAGGCAACCAAGAGCTTTGCGCTCTGGTATCAGCGCATTCTGCGTCTTCTTTTTCCGCATCATCGCTGCGTGCATCCCACTTGCGCGACACTCGCCCCATGAGTGACGACGCCCTGCCCTCCAATCCGCCTGATTCGCCTGCCCCCTCCCCTGCCCTGCACACGCTGGACATGGGCGTGGGTGGCATGACTTGCGCCAGTTGTGTGGCGCGTGTGGAGCGGGCGCTGAAAAAGGTGCCCGAGGTGCAGAATGCCGAGGTGAACCTTGCCACCGAGAGCGCGCGCGTGCGCTTTGCGGGCGACGAGGTGGCGATGGCGCCGCTGCTGCGCCGCGCGGTGCGCGATGCGGGCTACGAGCCGCGCGCGGCG
>JAFRYL010000200.1 GCA_017437605.1 Ottowia sp.
ACTGGGGGCGCATTATCCATGCCCCGTTTCAATGGCCAGCGCGTGCACGCCTTCGCGCGCCAGAAAATCCCCCAGCGCCTCATACACCAGCCGGTGGCACGCCACGCGCGACTTGCCCGCAAAAAGGGGCGAGTCTACGCGCACCGCAAAGTGCGTCCCCCCGCCCGCCGGCGCGCCGCCTGCGTGCGGCAAGTGGCCAGCGTGCGGCGCGCTTTCGTCAACAACGCGCACGGCGGAGGCATTCAGCCGCTCGCGCAGGCGCTCGGCCATGCGTTCTGCCTTGTCAGCCGCGCTCACGTTTGCTCGCCCTCCTCCTGCGGCAGCTCAATGTGCCGCATCAGGTAGACGCCCTGCCCCAGCACAAACACCACGGGGAAGATGAAGCCCCAGAGCTTGAAACTCGCCCACGCATCGGTAGAAAACATCGTCGCCATCACCCCGTTGAGCACCGCCATGAACAGGCAGTACAGCACCCACGCCGCCGTGAGGCGCTGCCACACCGCATCGGGCAGCGAAATCTGCGCACCCAGCATGATTTGCAGGAAATTCTTCCTGTAGCCCCACAGCGCCACCGCCAGCACCACGGCAAAAGCGCCGTAGAGCACCGTGGGCTTCCACTTGATGAAGCGCTCGTCCTGCAGCAGCAGCGTCAGCGTGCCGAACACCAGAATCAGCACCAGCGTCGCGCGGTGCATGAGCGAGAGCTTCTTCTCCATCGCATACACGATGGCCATCTGCGCCACCGTCGCCGCCATCAGCGCGGCGGTGCCCGCATAGATGCCCCAGAGCTTGTAGGCCACAAAGAAGATGAGGAGCGGCAAAAAATCGAGCAGCACTTTCATAAGGGCGCGCAGTGTAGCGTGCCCGCGAAGCGGGCGCTTTGCACGGGTATCAATGTATCGCCGGCAGCATAAGCCGGCGATGCAAGACTATTGCAGCAGGTATTGCAGGAACAGCACCCCCACAGATGCCGATGCACTTGCGCGCGGTGCGCGCCCTCCCCTACACTCCGAAACATCACTGCCCGCGCGGGTTTTGCTGTCACCATTTCCGAGGCGCCAATGAACACCTTGTCCCCACCCTCCACTCGTGCCGCTCTGCGCACTGCACTGCTTGCCGCGCTTGTGGCGCTGCCGCTGGCGGGGCATGCCGACAACAGTGGCGGTTCTCCCCTTAGCTCCGCCTGGTACATAGGCGCACAAGGCGCCAGCGACAACAAGGATGACAAGGCTGTTTACTATGACGGAACCCCCAACACCTACCTATACGTCGTCGGCGGCTATTCCAGTGCCTCCGTCCACTCCGGCAAGGAGGTCAAGGGCAACGTCCTGACCATCGACGGCAGCGGCAGCTCATCGGTAAATGCCTACGGCGGCTACGCCAGCAACAACGGCAATGCCACGGCCACCGGAAATGCTGTCACCATCAAGGACGGCCGCATTGGTGAAGTCAGCGGCGGCTACCTCTATACCAATGCTTCCGGCAGCGCCGTCAGCGCCGTGGGGAACAACACCATCATCAACGGTGGCGACTTTGTAGGCAATGTCTACGGTGGCCGCGCCAGCACCGACAGCGCCAACGCAGCCAGCGCCACGGGCAACACCGTCATCCTTGGCGGCGGCAACTTCTCTGGTGCTTATAGTCCCTTCGGAATCGATGTCTACGGTGGCTACGCTTTCAGCGATTCTGGCAGCGCCAGCGCCACGAACAACACCGTGGTGCTGGGCGCGGGGCTGGCCGAATATGCCCTCGCCGATGTCAATCTCCACGGCGGCTATGCCATGGCGCAGGGCGGCGGCACGACAAGCACCAGCGGCAACACGCTCAAAGTGCAGCGCAATGGCTTGACGGCGCGCAGCATCGACAATTTTCAGAACTACGAGTTTTCCCCCGCCGCGCTGAACACCAGCGCAGCGGCGCTGACCTTGGATAACCAAAATCAAGACATCGCCCTTGGCGCCAGCAATTTGCGCATCGGCCACAGCAGCGGCCTGGGCATGAACCTGGGCGAAACCGCCACCTTGCTGCAACTAGTTACCGGCGGCGGCGGCGGCGGCAGTCTCTCCGGCAGCGGCGATTTATCCACCAAGCTGGATGACGACCCCAATGGCCAGCCCGTGGCGAGCTACTCGCTGGATGACCTAGGCTCCACCCAGGACGTCTTCATCACTTTCAGCGAGCTGAACCTCTACGGCGACGGCGGCACGAACAGCACCGGCCAGCGCGAGACGGGCAACACCCTCTCGCTCGCCAGCGGCAACGCCACCGCCGCCTATGGCGGGCGCACCGAGAGGAGCAACGTGACGGGCAACACGGTGGAGATGAGCGGCGGCACGGTGCAAAACGTGTATGGGGGATACAGCGTCGATGGCACCGCCGGGGGCAGCCAACCGGGCGAGGGCAACACCGTCACCATTTCGGGCAGCGCCGTGGTGCAGAACGACGTGTACGGGGGCTACAGCACCAACGGCGCAGCCAGCGGCAACACGGTGCATATCACCGGCGGGAAGGTTCTTGGCCGTGTGTACGGGGGATGGAGCGACTCGGGCAGCACCACCCACAACACCGTCGTGCTGGGCGCGGGGCTGGCGGCAGACGCCTTGCAGTCAGCTTATATCAACGGCGGCGACAACAATTTCACTGGCAACACGCTCATCGTGCAGGGCAAGGGCATCAAGGCCGGGCAGCTCGGCGGTTTTGAAAACTTCCATTTCACCCTGCCTGACTCTGTCACGACGGAGGCTTTGCTCGTCCTTGAACAATCCGCGCACTACCCCATCTCCACCAATTTCAAGCTCGACGTTCCCAGCACGCTGAACCTGAAAGTGGGCGATGAAATCACGCTCATCCACCACACCACCTCGGCGACTGTCGACGGGGGGCTACCCACCACCATCACCGCTGGCGACTATGAGTTCACGGTGGAGTATGTCCCCAGCCGCAGCAGCATCATTGCCAAAGTCACCAAGGCGCCGCAGCCACCGCAACCTCCGGCGCCGCAGCCGCAGCCGCAACCGCAGCCGCAACCGCAACCG
>JAFRYL010000201.1 GCA_017437605.1 Ottowia sp.
CTCCTGCGGCGAAATGCCTTCGGGCACCGTGACCAGCCGCGCGCGCGGCGTCATGATGTCGCGCACCGGCACATCAAGCCGGTCTTCAAAACGCACATCGCGCCCCGTAACGATGCCCACCACGCGGCCGCCCTCAATCACAGGGAAACCGCTCACGCCCAGCTCCTCGGAGAGCTGCTTGACCTGAAGCACGGTGTAGTCGGGCGTAATCACCACCGGGTCGCGCAGCACGCCGCTCTCGTGGCGCTTGACGCGCGCCACCTGCCGCGCCTGGTCTTGCGCAGAGAGGTTCTTGTGCACGATGCCGATGCCGCCCTCCTGCGCCATGGCAATCGCCAAGCGTGATTCAGTGACGGTATCCATCGCCGCAGAGAGCAGGGGCAGGTTCAGACGGATGCGGCGCGTGAGCTGGGTGCTCAGGTCAACGTCCTTGGGCAGGACTTCGGAAGCCGCGGGGACAAGCAGCACGTCGTCAAACGTGAGCGCGTTGCCGAGTAGGCGCATGGTTGTTTTGCTCCAAAAAGTTGATTCTATAAGACGACGCAAGTGCAAATTTGCGCTACAGCATCTATACTTTTCCGCACTATGAAACACACCACAGCACTCATCCTCGCCCTGGCGCTTGGCGCCAGCAGCGTCTCTGCCCTCGCGCAGGCGCGCTTTGAATGGATTGACAACACCACCGGCAAGAAGGTGTTCAGCGACCGACCGCCCGCCGGCGGACGGGAAAGCGTGCGCGGCTTTGTTGACCACGCCCCGGGCGCCAGCGCTTCCAAGGGCAATGCGCCTGCCGAAGCCGCCTCTGCGCCCGGCGTGGACAAAGAGCTGGAAGCGAAAAAGCGCGCCGCCGAAGAAGCCGAAGCCGCCCAGCAGAAAGAAGCTGAACGCCAGCGCGCCGCGCAGCGCGCCGACAACTGCAAGCGCGCACGCCAAGCGCGCGACTCGCTGGATTCCGGCGTTCCCATGGCTGCGCGCGTCGATGAAAAAGGCGAGCCAGTGCTCCTCACCGACGCACAGCGCGCCGAAGAGAGCAAACGCGTGCGCGCCATCATTGAAGAAAACTGCAACTAAGCAGTGCCCGGCGCACAGCGCCCGCTCACCCGCCCCCGCATCGGCACACGCCCTGCGGGGGATTTTTTGCCTATAAATGACAGGGTATCAATTCATCGCCGGCTTGTTACGCCGGCAACCATAGATATTCACATTGAGTATACATCTGCAATGCCACAAAAAACGCCGCTCCATGTGGGCGGCGTTTTTCATGCAACTGGTCGGAACGGCGAGATTCGAACTCGCGACCCTCTGCTCCCAAAGCAGATGCGCTACCAGGCTGCGCTACGTTCCGTGTGGGCGAAGGGGGCGGATTCTAGCGGCTGCGCGGCGCGGTTTCTAGAATGGCGCCATGTCCGATGACCTGTTTGCCGAGGAGCCGCCGGCTGCGCCGCTGGCCGAAGCACTGCGCCCCGCCACGCTCGATGAAGTTGCCGGCCAGCGCCATTTGCTTGCGCCGGGCGCGCCGCTGCGGCTGGCGTTTGAGAGCGGCGCGCCGTATTCCATGATTTTCTGGGGGCCGCCCGGCGTGGGCAAGACGACGCTGGCGCGCCTGATGGCGGGCGCGTTTGATTGCGAGTTCATCGCGCTGTCGGCGGTGTTTGCGGGCGTGAAAGACGTGCGCGAGGCGATGCGCGCGGCGGAACAGGCGCGCGCCGTCGGGCGGCGCACCATCGTCTTCATTGACGAAATTCACCGCTTCAACAAGGCGCAGCAGGACGCGCTGCTGCCCTACGTGGAAAGCGGGCTGATTACCTTCATCGGCGCCACGACGGAAAACCCCTCGTTTGAAATCAATTCCGCGCTGCTTTCGCGCGCGCAGCTCTATGTGCTGCGCCCGCTTGCCGAGGAGGATTTGCGCCAGCTTGCCGCGCGCGCAGGAAAAGGCGCTGGGCGGGCTGGCGTTTGACGAGGAGGCGATGACGGCCATCGTGCGCTTTGCCGACGGCGATGCGCGCCGGCTGCTCGGGGCGCTGGAGCGCTGCCACACGGCGGCGCGCGCTGCTGGCGCAGAGCGTGTGGACGCGCAGCTTGCCAGCAGTGCGCTTTCGGCAGGAGCGCGGCGCTTTGACAAGGGCGGCGATGATTTCTACGACCAGATTTCGGCGCTGCACAAGTCCGTGCGCGGCTCGCATCCGGACGCGGCGCTCTACTGGCTCACGCGCATGCTCGATGGCGGCGCCGACCCGCGCTACCTCGCGCGCCGTGTGCTGCGCATGGCGTGGGAGGACATTGGCCTGGCCGACCCGCGCGCCGCGACCGTGGCCCTGAACGCGGCGCAGACGTATGAGCGCCTTGGCAGTCCCGAAGGCGAGCTGGCGCTGGCGCAGGCCGTCATCTACATGGCCGTCGCGCCCAAGAGCAACGCGGGCTACATGGCCTACAACCAGGCGCGCGCCTTTGTGCGCAGCGACGGCAGCCGCGAAGTGCCCATCCACCTGCGCAATGCGCCCACGAAGCTGATGAAGGAACTGGGCTACGGGCACGACTACCGCTACGCGCACGACGAGCCAAACGCCTACGCCGCCGGCGAACGCTACCTGCCCGAAGACATGCCCGAACCCGGCTGGTACCGCCCCACCCCGCGCGGGCTGGAAGGAAAAATCGCCGCCAAGCTCGCCCAACTGCGCCAGTGGGACGAAGAAGCACGGCGCGGCGAAGATTCAGATACTCACAAGTAATACATCACATCGCCGGCTTATCAAGCCGGCAATAAAACATGATGTGCAAGAGTATCTGTCAATGGATAGATACTCAAATCATATCCATTGCGTTGCCGGCTTTATATGCCGGAGACCACATCATACCCAAGAGCATTGTTCAATTGCTGAACCCGCCCCGCGCTGCCCTTACACTCGCGCCCTTTCGCCACCCCGCCTTCCACATGCCGCACCGTCGCAGCGCCCAAACACCCGCCACAGCCCGTTGGCCCTACGCCCTCAGTTGCGTGGCCGCGCTGCTCTGGATTCCCCAGGCATGGCTGCTGGCGCGCGCCGTGATGGTGCTGCTGCGCTGGCAACAAGCCGCCGGCGCGCAGGCTGCGCCGTGGGGCACCATCACTGCACTCGCCGCCGCCGTTGCCGCCATCGGGCTGCTGCGCGCCGCGCTGGAATACGCCGCCTCGCGCGCCACTTGGCGCGTGGCACGCGCGCAGCTCACGGCGCTGCGGCACGAGTTTGGCGCGCGGCTTCGCAGCGCCTCGCCGCTGGACGTGCGCCGCCCGCCATCGGGCCAGCTTGCCAGCGCCTGGATGGAGCAGGCCGAGGCCATCGTCCCCTGGCTGGCGAACTACACCACGGCGCAGTGGCGTGTGATGGTGGTCGCACCCGTCATCCTCGTGTGCGTGCTCTGGCACTCGTGGGCCGCCGCCCTGCTGCTGGCCGTTGCCGCGCCTTTCATTCCGCTGTTCATGGCGCTCATCGGCTGGCGCGCGCAAGCGGTGAGTGAAGAGCAACTCGCCGCACTCGGCCACCTGCACGCGCACCTGCTGGAGCGCCTGCGCGCCCTGCCCACGCTGCACGCCCTGCACGCGCAAAGCGCCGCCGCGCAGCGCCTGGGCGAGATTGGGCGCACGCTTGCCGAGCGCACCATGCGCGTGCTGCGCATTGCCATGCTTTCCTCGGCGGTGCTGGAACTGTTTTCCGCCCTTGGCGTGGCGCTGGTGGCCGTCTACGTGGGTTTTCATCTGCTGGGCATGGCCAATTTCGGCGCCTGGCGTGGCGCCATGACGCTGGAGCGCGGGCTGTTCGTGCTCATGCTCGCGCCCACCTTCTTTGACCCGCTGCGCGAACTCTCCGCCGTCTGGCACGACCGCGCCGATGGGCTGGCCGCACAGCGCACGCTTGGCAATCTGCTGGAAGGGCTTGCCCCAATGGTCACGCCGGAAAAGGCCGAAGCTGCCGCAGCCAACGACGGCAACGCCAATGACGCGCCGCCCGCCGTGGAACTGCGCGGCGTGCGCCCGCTGCTTGCCGTGCTTGATGACGATGACAAGGGCGAAAACGCACCGCAGCACCCGCTGCTGGACATCTCCATTCCGGCGGGTGCACACGTTGCCGTCACGGGCGCGAGCGGCAGCGGCAAGAGCCTGCTGCTGGCGCTGGTCGCAGGTTTGGCGCAGGCCAGCGAGGGGCAGGTGCTCATCGGCGGCGAAGTGCTGGACGCCAGCAATGTGGCGCGGCTGCGGCAGCGCATGGGCTGGCAGGGGCAGCCGCCGCACTTTCTGGCTGGTTCACTCGCGCGCAACCTCACCCTCGGCGGCGACGCGCCGCCTGCGGAAGCCGCGCACGAGGCGCTGCGCGACGCTGGGCTGGACGATTTCATAGAGCGTATGCAGGAGCTGCGCCTTGGCGAAGGCGGCAGCGGCATTTCTGGCGGCGAGGCGCTGCGGCTGGCGCTGGCACGGCTGGCCGCCAGCGGGCACGCGCGCCTGCTGCTGCTCGACGAGCCAACGGCGCATCTGGACACGGACAGCGCCGCGCTGGTGCGCGACGCCATCCGCCGCATGGCGCGCGGCTGCACGCTGCTGGCCGCCACGCACGACCCGGAACTGATGGCGGCGCTGCCTTACGAATTGCGTATCGCCGCCGATGGCAGCGCGACGCTGTTGCAGCGCGACGCCGCAGCGCAGGAGGAAAACGCATGAACACCACGGGCAAACGCGCCATGCCGCTGCTGCTGGCGGCGCTGTGCAAGGGGCGCGTGCGCCGTATGGCGTTTGGCGCGCTGCTCTCGGCGCTCGCGGCTCTTTCGGGCGCGCTGCTGCTGGGCGTCTCCGGCTGGTTCATCACCGCCACCGCCGTGGCGGGCATGGCGGCGGCCACGGCCATTATCTTCAACATCTTCACGCCAGCGGCGTTCATTCGCCTGCTGGCGCTGCTGCGCACGGGCGGGCGCTATGGCGAGCGTCTGCTCACGCACGACGCGGCGCTGGATGCGCTCGCTGACCTGCGCGTGCGCCTGTTCCAGAGCTTTGCCGCGCGCCGCGACGACGAGCGCGCCGCGCGCCAGTGGCGACTGCGCCCGGCGCGGCTGCTGCTGCGCCTCACGCGCGACCTGAACGCCGCCGAATCGCTCTATCTGCGCCTGCTCGTGCCGGCGTGCGCGGCGCTGGCGGTTGCGCTGCTCATCAGCTACTGGCTGCTGCATCAGGGGCACCCGTGGCTGGCGGCGGCCATGCTGCTCTGGCTGCTGGGCGCCGGGCTTGGCGTGATGCTCTGGCTGCTGCGCGCCAGCGCGCAGGCGACGCTTTCGCTCTCGCGCCACGCCGAGCACATGCGCCTGCAGGCGCTGGATTTGACGGGCGCACAGGCCGAATTGAGCATGGCGGGGCGTTTTGACGAGGCGCTCGCCGGCGTGTATGCGCGCGAAGCGCATCTGGCGCAGCTTGAATCGCGCCTGCAAAGCCGCGATGCACTCGCCAGCGCGCTCTGGCAGGCGCTGCACGCCCTCACGCTGGGCGCCGCCACGCTGTGTGCGGCTGCTCTTGTTTTTGAAGGCGGCGCCACTGCTGCAACAGCGGCGTTTTTCATTCTCGTGTGCATGGCGGCAATGGAGCCGTTCACGGCGCTGCGGCGCGGCGCTTCGCAATGGGCGGCCACGGCGCTGGCTGCGCGCCGCCTGCGCCCGGCGCTGCAGCCGCAGCACGAAACCACCGAAAGCGCGCTGCCCGTGCCAGATGTTGGCTTTGCCGTGCAACTGCAGGGCGTGCACACGCTGCGCACCGACCGCATCGGCGGCGCGGCAGATGGCGTAACGCTGGAGGTGGCGTGCGGCGAGTGCGTGGCACTCGTGGGCACGAGCGGCAGCGGCAAATCCACGCTGCTGGCGCTCATCGCCGGACTGCTGCAGCCGGCAGCCGGCAGCGTGCGCGCGCTCCCAAGCATGGGGCTGCTGCAACAGACCGCCCTTTTTGCCGACAGCGTGCGCGCCAATCTGGATTTGCGCCAGCGCGGCTTGCCCGATGAGACGCTCTGGGCGGCGCTGCGCGCTGTGGCGCTGGACGAGGTGATTGCCGAGCGCGGCGGGCTGGACGCGCTGCTGGGCGAAGGCGGCACGGGCTTCTCGCGCGGGCAGCAGCGGCGGCTGGCGCTGGCGCGTCTGCTGCTGTCAGATGACTACAACTTTTGGTTACTTGATGAACCAAGTGACGGACTTGACGCACAATCCGCATCTGGCGTGCTTGACCACCTGGCCGGTGCGCTGCGCGGGCGCACTGGCATCATCGCCACGCACCTGCGCCGTGAAGCGGCTTTGGCCGACCGGCTGGTACTGGTTGAAAGCGGATGTATCACAATGCGGGCTGTGCGTGGCACTCCGGCATTTGATGCGCTGCTGGCGCGCCTGCGCGACGATTGAACCCAACCACACAGCGAAAAGGTTTTTTTCACTCTCCCACTCACTCACTGACGAAAGGCGCTTGATATGGACCTTGATATCGTGGGCATCTCACGGCTGCAATTTGCCATGACTGCCTTGTACCACTTCATTTTTGTGCCGATGACACTCGGCCTATCCATCCTGGTGGCGGTCATGGAGACCATCTATGTCGCCACACGACGCCCGATATGGCGACAAATCACCAAGTTCTTCGGCGTGCTGTTCGGCATCAACTTTGCCGTGGGCGTCGGCACGGGGCTGGTGATGGAGTTCCAGTTCGGCATGAACTGGAGCTACTACAGCCACTACATGGGCGACATCTTCGGCGCGCCGCTGGCGTTCGAGGCGCTCATGGCGTTCTTCCTTGAAGCCACGCTGGTGGGCATGTTCTACTTTGGCTGGGACCGCATCACCACCAAGCAGCACCTGCTCGTCACCTGGGGCATGGCCGTGGGCACGAACCTGTCTGCCATGTGGATTCTCATTGCCAACGGCTGGATGCAGTTCCCCACCGCCGCCACCATCAACCCCTACACCATGCGCATGGAAATGGCGAGCGTCGTGGGCGTGATTTTCAGCCCCGTGGCGCAGGCGAAGTTCCTGCACGTCGTCACGGCGGGCTACACCTATGCGGCGCTGTTTGTCATTGGCGTGTGCTCCTGGTTCCTGCTGAAAAAGCGCCATCAGGAAATGTCGCGCCGCGCCATCGCAGCGGCTGCCGCCTTCGGCCTGGTGGGGAGCATCTCGCTCATCATCATGGGTGACGTGAGCGGCATCCACGTCGCCGAGAAGCAACCCATGAAGATGGCGACGATTGAAGGCATCTGGGAAACGGAACCCGCCCCGGCGCCCTTCACCGTCATCGCCTTCCCGGACCAGCAGGCGCGCGAAAACCACTTCGCCATCAAGATTCCCGCCGTCCTCGGGCTGATTAGCACGCACAGCACGAGCAAGGAAATTCCTGGTGTCAAGGAGCTGATTGAGCAGGCGCAGGCGCGCGTGCGCAACGGCATCGTCGCCTACGACACCATGATGCAGATTCAGGAATACGGCAAGGCCAGGCAGGACGCCCCGGCCGAGCTGCTGAACCGCTGGAACGACACCTACAAGGACCTCGGCTACGCCCTGCTGCTCAAGCGCTACGTGGACGACCCGCGCACGGCCTCGGACGAACAGGTTCTGAAAGCCGCCGACGACACGCTGCCCGTGGTGTGGCCGCTGTTCTGGTCCTTCCGCATCATGGTGGGGCTGGGCTTCTTCTTCTTTGCGCTGATTGCCGCGTTCTTCTACCACGCCGTCAAGGGCTGCAAGTTTGAAGACCATCCCCTGCTGCTGCGCCTCGCGGTGTGGGCCATCCCGCTGCCCGTGGTGGCGTGCGAAATGGGCTGGTTCGTGGCCGAATATGGCCGCCAGCCGTGGGCTGTGGAGGGCGCGCTGCCCGTTGCCATCGCCGTATCCAACCTGAGCGCCGCCGCCGTGCTCGCTACGGTGCTAGGCTTCATCGCCATCTACACCGTGCTGCTTGTCATCATGCTCAAGCTCATGTTCCGCACCGTGCGCAAGGGGCCGGACCCGCGCGAGCTGCAGCCGCTGCCCGGCGACATTTCCATGCCCGGCCTGAGCGCCGCCTCCAACGCCTGACCCAAGGAGAACTGCAATGGCTGAAATTCTGAACTACGAAGTCCTGCGCTTCATCTGGTGGCTGCTCATCGGCGTCATCCTCGTGGGCTTTGCCGTCACCGACGGCTTTGACATGGGCGCGTGCACGCTGCTGCCCTTCGTCGCCAAGACCGACACGGAACGCCGCGTCGTCATCAACACCGTGGGTCCCGTCTGGGAAGGCAACCAGGTCTGGCTCATCCTGGGCGGCGGCGCCATCTTCGCCGCCTGGCCGCAGGTGTATGCCGTCTCCTTCTCGGTGCTCTACCTGGGGTTGTTCCTGGTGCTGCTGGCGCTCATCATGCGCGCCGCCTCCTTCAAGTACCGCAGCAAACTCGAAAACGCCTCCTGGCGCAACGCTTGGGACTGGGGTCTGTTCTTCGGTGGCTTCCTGCCCTCGCTGGTGTTCGGCGTGGCGGTTGCTAACGTGCTGCACGGCCTGCCTTTTGAAGTCACCCCGGAAATGCAAATCCGCTCCGGCAACACCTTCATGGAGCTGCTGAAACTCTTTGACCCGTTCTCGCTGCTCGCTGGCCTGCTCTCGCTGGCCATGCTCACCGCGCACGGCGCCGCCTGGCTGGGTGTGAAGACGGAAGGCGACGTGCAGAGCCGCGCGCGCAAAATCGGCGCCATGCTAGCGCTGGTCAGCGCCGCGCTGTTCGTGCTCGGCGGCGTCTACCTGATGTTCATCGACGGCTACCAAATCACCAGCGCCCTCCCGCACGACGGCCCCTCCAACCCGCTCTACAAGACGGCAGAGCGCGCCGCCGGCGCCTGGTTTGCCAACTACAAGGCCGCTCCCCTGCTCGCCGTCGTGCCGCTGCTGGGCATTGCCGGCTTCGTGCTCTGCGCCATGATGCTGAAAGCCGGGCGCGACCTGCTGGCACTCATCTGCTGCGGCCTGGGCCAGGCGGGCGTGATTCTGAGCGTGGGCGTGTCCATGTTCCCGTTCATCCTGCCTTCCAGCACCCAGCCCAGCGCCAGCCTCACCGTGTGGGACTCCTCGTCCAGCCACACCACGCTGCTGGCCATGATCATCGTCACGCTCATCTTCCTGCCCATCGTGCTCGCCTACACCACCTGGGTGTATGCCGTGCTGCGCGGCAAGGTGCGCGGCGCCGACATCGAAAGCGGCAAGAGCCACGCCTACTGAGCCGACCAACACTCTTTACGAAAGGAACACACACATGTGGTATCTCATCTGGGCCATCATCGTGCTGCCGGCCATGACCTACGCGGCTCTTGGCCGCGCCCGTGCCTACGAAAAGGACTACGACCGCAAGCAGAAAAAGCAGTAACGCGCACTGCTTGAACCACACAAGCCGGGCAGCCCAGGCCGCCCGGCTTTTTTGTACCTGGTCGCAAATAGCCGCATCTGCTACCATTTCCAGACGCTTTCAAGCGTCACGGAATACGGTTTTTCATGCCCATCCCCCGCCTTCTTTCCCGTCTTGCCACTGTTTCTGGAACTGCTGCTGCGGCCTGCGCCCCGGTGTGTGCGCCCGCTCTTTGCGCCATGTGCGCAGAAAAACCGGCAGGAGGCCATTCATGCGCGTATTCATCATAAATCTCCCAAAATCGGTCGAACGCTTGCAGTTCCAAAAGGAACAGATGGCGCGCCTTGGATTGTCCTGCGACTTCATTCCCGCCGTATCGACGGATGATTTTTCTGACGAATACTACGAACAGAACGCAATGGGGTGGGAGCGCCCGCTCAGAAAAACCGAGCTGGCCTGTTACATGAGCCACAAAAGAGCTTGGGAAAGCGTCCTTGCAAGCCCAGAGCCAGCCTTGATTCTGGAGGACGATGCGCTGCTTTCCAGGCACGCCTTGCAACTGTTGGACGACCTGAAAAAAAGAGACGATTACGACCTGGTCACGCTTGAAGTGCGCGGAAGAAAAAAAATATTGGGAAAAACACTGGCGCTCAATGAAAACCACGCTCTGACAGAGCTTTACCAAGACAGAACAGGCGCCGCAGCCTATGTTCTGCGGCCAAGCGGGGCAAAAATTTTATTGGACAAAGCGAAAGAAACACCCCCGGGGCTGGCCGACGCCTTCATTTCCAGCACATACGAGTTAAAAGCATTTCAAGTTGAGCCGGCAGCGGCAATACAGCTTGACCAATGCGGATTTTACAACATCCCTTCGCCGATTGGAACAGCTTCCGTTATTGACGGTGAAGCAAAACCACTCAAACGCAACCTGGCATTTTCAGACAAACTGTCATTCAAAATGAGGCGCATCGCGTCACAGGTACGCATGGGCATCAGGCAGCTCAACTTCCTGTTCTCGGCAAAACGCCGCAACGTCAAAGTACGCAATGAAGATTTTACTGATACCCCCGCAGACATATAACCATCGCCGGCATAACAAGCCGGCAACCATGCATTCATATTGAGGGTATTGCATCTGCGCTGCCCTATCCACTGTTGCCACATGGCTTTACACACCACCCGCACGCGCGCCCTGCCGCACATGCCTACACTGGCGTTTTGCATTTACAGGAGGCGGGCATGAGCGGCACCTCATTTGACTTTGAGCTTTTCATCATCGGCGGCGGTTCTGGCGGCGTGCGCGCCGCGCGCATGGCTGCCGCACGCGGCGCGCGGGTGGCGCTGGCCGGATTCGCGCGCATGGGCGGCACCTGCGTCAACGTGGGCTGCATCCCGAAAAAACTCTACAGCTACGCCGCGCACTTTGGCGAAGGCTTTGCCGACGCACGCGGCTACGGCTGGCGTTTGCCCGCTGCGCCCACGCTGGACTGGGAGGCGCTCAAAGCCGCTCGCGCGGGGGAAATCAGCCGCCTGAACGGTGTGTATGAAGGGCTGATGGCGGGCGTCGCGTGTTTCAATGGCCGCGCGCTCCTGCTGGACGCGCACACCGTGGAAATCACAGCCGCCGACGGCTCCATCACGCGCACCAGCGCCGAGCGCATTCTCATCGCCACCGGCGGCACGCCCTTTGTACCCGACTTTGAAGGGCGCGAACTCGCCATCACCTCCAACGAAATTTTTGACCTGCCCACCTTCCCGCGCCGCCTGCTTGTGGCGGGCGGCGGCTACATCGGCTGCGAAATGGCGAGCATCTTCAACGGGCTGGGCGCGCAGGTCACTCTGGCGTATCGCGGCGAGCAAATCCTGCGCGGCTTTGACGACGAAATCCGCGCCCACATCGCCGCGCAAATGCAGGGGCACGGCGTCACCATCCGCCTGCACAGCGACATCACGCACATCACGCGCACGAATGGCGGCCTGCTGGTGCAGTTAAGCGACGGCGAAAGCCTTGAGGCCGACGCCGTGCTCTCTGCCACCGGGCGCCGCCCGAACATAGACGGCCTCGGCCTGGAACAACTCGGCGTCAAACTGAGCAAAAGCGGCGCCATAGACGTAGACGAACACTTCCAAAGCAACATCCCCAGCATCTACGCCATCGGCGACGTTGTGGGGCGCAAGGCGCTCACCCCCGTGGCGCTCGCCGAAGCCATGACCTTGGTTGACGAACTCTTTGGCGCCCCCGAAGGCAAAGCGCCGCGCGTCATGGACTACGACAACATTCCGTCTGCCGTCTTCACGCACCCGCCGATTGGCACCGTGGGGCTGACCGAGGCGCAAGCGCGCGCCGGCGGCAGAGCCATTCGCGTCTACGTAAGCGAATTTCGCCCGCTGCTGCACACCCTCACCGGCAGCGGCGAGCGCAGCCTGATGAAACTCATCGTGGACGACGCCAGCGACCGCGTCATCGGCCTGCACATGGCCGGCGCCGACGCCGCCGAAATCACCCAGGGCTTTGCTGTGGCCATGCAAACTGGCGCCACCAAAGCGCAGTTTGACGCCACCATCGGCATCCACCCCAGCAGTGCCGAAGAATTCGTCACCATGCGCGAGGTCACGCGACGGTAGTCTGGGTATCACATCATCGCCGGCATAACATGCCGGCAATTCGTCATATCTTTATCAGGTATGTGTTCGATGCAATTATACCAATTGCTATTGCGTTGCGTTGCCGGCATTTGAAGCCGGCGGCGACACCATACTCGCCGCGCTGCTTGCGTCGCTGGCTGCGGCGCTTGCCGCTGCGCTTGCGGGGAGGACTGGACGCATGAGCGGCAGGCGGTGGGTGCCGGTGAGCCGGCGCATCCATTTTTCCTGCCGCATGTCTTCGATGCGCACGACGGCGCCGCTGTGCGGGGCGTGGATGAAGAAGCCGTCGCCGACGTAAATCCCGACGTGGCTGTAGACGTGCCCGCGCGTGTTGAAGAACACGAGGTCGCCGGGGCGCACTTCGTGGAAGGGCACGGGGCGCGTGACCCACGCCTGCCCCGCAGCGTTCAGGGGCAGCTCCATGCCAGCAGCCTGCATGACGACGGCGCGCACGAGGCCGCTGCAGTCAAAGCCGCCGTCTTGCGTTTTGCCGCCCCAGCGGTAGGGGATGCCGAGCAGTTGCACGGCGGTGAGCACTATTTTTGAGGCGCGCGCGTTGACGAGTGCCATCGCTTCGGCGGCGGCCAGCGGGTCGCCCGAAGGCGGGGGCAGCGAGGCAGCGTAGGCGGCATAGTCCGGCGCCGATGCTGCGGGAGCAGCAGAGGCAACGAGGCTGGCAACGCTGGCGGCGGCGCTGGCGAGGCTGGCGGCGCTGGCGGCTGATGCGGGCGGCGACGCGGTTTGTGCGGTGCGCGGCGCGGGGACGTGTGTGCGCCGGTGCGCCAGCAAGAAGGCGGCTGGCGGCGCACACAGCGCCAGTACCAAGGCGGCGTGCCAGCCCCAGTGCAGCTTTTTTACGGGCTGCAACGGCGGGGGCGGCATACGGCCGGGGTTACTTGGCAAAGCGCAGCGGCAGGCGATGGATACCGGTAAGCCGTTTCCAGCGGCGCTCGCTCATGTCTTCAATGCGCACCACGGTGCCGGTGTGGGGGGCGTGGGCAAAGCGCCCTTCGCCCATGTAGATGCCCACATGGCCGTACTGGCGCCCGCGCGAGTTGAAGAACAGCAGGTCGCCGACGCGCAGTTCGTCCCGCTTGACGCGGCGTGTGGCTTTGGCCTGGTCGCGCGCGGAGCCGGGCAGTTTCAGGCCTGTGGCCTGCGCGACGACGGCGCTGACGAAGCCGCTGCAGTCCAGCCCGGTTTTGGCGGATTTGCCGCCGTAGCGATACGGCGTGCCTAGGAGCTGCACGGCGCCGAGCACCATCCGGAAGGCGTGTTCCTGCGCGGACATGGCGACCGTGGGCGCGTCAGGTTCAGGAGCGTCGGCGGACGTTTCAGGCGCTTCGGGCACCGAAGGCGCAGGCGCGGCGGCTGCCACGACTTCGGGCGCAGGGGCAACAAGTGCGGGCGCAGAAGCGGCTGCTTCAGGCGCGGAAGCGGCGGCTGCCACAACTTCGGGCGCAGGGGCGGCGAGTTCGGGCGCGGAGGCGACGGCGGCAAGGTCTTCGGGCACGAAGACAACGAGCTTGGGCGCGGGGGCGACGAGTTCGGGTGCAGGGACGGCCGCTTCAGACCCGAAGACAAGGAGTTTGGGTGCAGGCGCGGCGAGTTCAGGCGCAGAGGCGGCGGCTTCGGGCGCAGAGGCGATGACCTCGGCAGCGGGCGCGGCGGCGATGACGGCGACCTCTTCCGGCGCGGGCACTGCGGGGACGACGGGCGCACGGGCAGTTTTGACAGCGGCTTTTCTGGTTTGCGCCTTGGCCGTCTTCACATCGGCCTTCTTCGTCTGCGCTTTCGCCGTCTTCACGTCGGCCTTCTTGGGCTGCGCCTTGGCCGTTTTCACGTCAGCCTTCTTGGGCTGTGCTTTTGCCGTCTTCACGTCGGCTTTCTTAACGTCTTTCTTGGCGACCTTCTTGTCGGCTTTTTTGTTGTCTTTGGACGCAATTTTTTTGGCGTCCTTTTTGCTGTCTTTTTTGGCGGTTTTGGCTTTTTCGTCTTTTTTCTTCGCAGCAGTTTTCTTGTCTGCGGCTTTTGCAGCGGGCTTGGCGGCTGGCTTGGCTGCGGGCTTGGCTTTGGCGGCGGCTGCCGGTTTGTCCTTGGCGGCAGTTTTGGCGGGTGCGGCGTACGCCGGGGCAGCCAAAGCGGCAGCAAGGGCGGCGGCAAGGGCGGCGGCAAAGGCGCAGCGTTTCAGGGAAAAGGTGGTGGTGGTATGTCTCATGTTTTTGGTCTACTCATGTTGCAGGTATGTGGCATGGCGGCGGCTTCGGCGCTGATGTCGCGCACGATGCGAAAACCGTAGCCGCTGCCCTCCACGTCAAAGGGAACGCCCTCCTCGCCCTGGCGCTGCATGAGGCCAACGACGAGGGGCTGCTGAAATTGATGGTCGGCAGCGCGCATGAAGCCGCGCCTGCCGGCAAGGGAAACGTCGGCGCCTTCCAGCGCCAGTGCGATGGCGCGCGCGTCATCGGCGCTGCCGGCGCGCTGCATGGCTTGCGCCAGCGCCTCAATCATCAGTTGCATGCGCAGGTGGACGTAGTCGTCCTGCGGCTCGGGCCAACGCTGGCGAAACGCCTGATAGAAGGCGGCGCTTTCAGTCGTAGGCACGTTCGGCATCCAGTCGGCAACGGCAAAGACGCGCCCCACGCCCGCTGCACCGATGGCAGCAGGCGCACCCAAGGCGTTGGCATAGAAGGTGTAGAAGCGCCCGTCAAAGCCGGCTTCGCTGGCGGCGCGAATGAGCAGCGTGAGGTCATTGCCCCAGTTGCCGGTGAGCACGGCGCCGGCGCCGCTGGCCTTGATGCGCGCCATGTAGGGTAGAAAGTCTTTCACGCGCCCAATGGGGTGCAGCTCGCGCCCGGCGATGGTCACGTCAGGGCGACGTTTGGCAAGCAGCGCCTGCGCGCCTTCCAGCACGCCGCGCCCGAAGCTGTAGTCCTGCCCGATGAGGTAGATGCTTTTCAATGCCGCGTCCGCCTCTATCTGCTCCATGAGGGCGGCAAGGCGCATGTCGGTGTGCGCGTCAAAACGGAAGTGCCAGAAGTTGCACTGCTCATTGGTAAAGGCGGGTTCGGTGGCGGCGTAGTTGAGAAAGACGACGCGCTTGTCAGGCTGGCGCGCGTTGTGGCGCTCCACGGCCTGCATGAGCGCGGCGGCGACTGCCGAGGAATTGCCCTGCATGATGACGCGCGCGCCGCTGTCGATGGCGGCACGCAGGAGGGCGAGCGCCTGCTCGGCCTGCCCGGCGCTGTCGTAGCGCACGATTTCCAGCGGGCGCGCGCCGCCGGGCAGCGGCACGCCCCCGCGCGCATTGACGCGCTCGGCGGCCATGAGCACGTTGCGCCACACGGCTTCGCCCGTGTTGGCAAAGGCGCCGCTGAATGCCTCAATGAGTGCGAGGCGTATGGGCTGCGCCGCTGCCGCCTGCCCAAACGCGGCGGGCGCCATGCACGCGGCGGCAAGCGCGGCGAGCACGGTGCGGCGGCTGGGGTGGACGTTCATGGGCAGAAGGCGTGGGAAAGATTGGGCGCGGAGGATACGGGCGTCTTGTGTCAATTCGTACGGCCGGTTGTGAATTTTTTTCCGTTTGCGTGTGCTTTTTGCTGATTTTTTCACACTTGCGCGAGGGCGCTCAACGCTGGAGCATGGGCAGCTTGCCCGTCTTGCCCGCCCACTCGTCGGCGTCGGGCAGCGCGTCTTTCTTGCGCGTAATCATGGGGTAGTCGGGGCGGCGCACCAGCTCGGCATTGATGGCGGTCATGTGGAGCTGGTCTTTGGGCACGTCTTCCTCGGCATAGATGGCCTCCACCGGGCATTCGGGCACGCACACGGCGCAGTCGATGCACTCGTCCGGGTCGATGGCCAGAAAGTTCGGCCCCTCGCGGAAAGCGTCAACGGGGCACACGTCCACGCAATCAGTGTATTTACACATGATGCAGGCTTCGGTCACAACATGGGTCATGGATTGTTCTGGGTGTCTGGTGTTCTCTTCCCGCTCTATGTTGCGGGGCAACAAAGGGGGCGATTCTAGTCATGCAGGCACGTTTTGTGCAAGTGGTGCATGAAGGCCGCATACCCAATGAATATAGCTTTGTTTGCCGGCTTATAAAGCCGGCGACAATGCCATACCATGCAAGCAGGCAAAAAAAACCCGGCGCTTGCGCGCCGGGTCGGGTCCCACCCCTGTAAAAAACCTTGTGTTCAGCCCGCTCCGTTCAGCGCACCACGATGGTGACGGGCATGACGAGCGTGTTTGAGCCGTCATTCACGCCAAGCTCAACGTTGTAGCTGCCGGCGCGTGTGGTGTTCTTCACGCCAAGGCACACGTCGTCATCGCCCCTGCACTGGGCAAGCGTGAAGCGGCTGTCATTGATGCTGTAGGTGCGCCCCCTCTGCCCGTCGTCCGGGTCTTCCAGCCGCACGGTGCCGCCGGTGCGCGCATCAATGACGGCGGGCACTTCCCAGTTCAGCCCATTGCCGCCCGGCGTGACGACCATGCCAAGCAGCGCGGCGAGTTCGTCGCTGATGCCGTTGGCGACGTTGTTGTCAGCGCCGTCCGTGGTGGCTTTCACGATGACGGTGCCCGTGTTGCGACCAAGCGTGATAGAGAAGCGCGCTTCGCCCTGCTGGTTCGTGGAAAGTTGCGTGCCGGAAAGCTGTGCACCGCCGGTGTCGTCACGCACTATGCTCACCTCCACATTGGCGGCGCCGGAGGCGGGCACGTCGCGGTCGCGCCCAGCTTCCAGCTCGGCTTCCAGCGGCACGCGGGCACCAGGCATCAGCCGCTCTTCAACCACGTCAAATTCAATCTTTTCCGGCAGAAGCCCCGCCGCCGGAGCATTGGGCGTGTTGGGGCGGTGATTGGGGCCGGGCGCGGGGCCGTCGTCCCCTCCGCACGCAGACAGCGCAAGGGCAATGGCAGAGAGGGCAAAAACGCCGGCGATTTTTTTGACGGACATGGACGTGTGTTCCTTTGCGTTCACAAAACGTTTAGAAAATGCGCGGCAGTTTTTGCTCCACCACGCACAACGGGGCATATTCTGTATGCCTCGTTTAAACGTCTTCTGAACCACTGCTGCCAAATTTAAACGTTTTCTGAACCGCCCGGCGCGGGGTATTCCACGCACAACACTTCCAGCCGCCGCGCGCCGCCCGGTGTGTGCAGCGTGCGCTCGTCGCCCACCTGCGCGCGCAGCAGGGCGCGCGCCAGCGGGCTGACCCAGCTCACTTCGCCAGCGGCGGCGTCCACCTCGTCCACGCCCTTGATGGTGACGCAGCGCTCCTCCTCGCCGTCCACAAGATAGGTGACGGTGGCGCCGAAAAAAATCTGCTCTTTGCCGTGATGCACGCTGGGGTCAACAACGCTTGCAATTTCCAGCCGGCGGCCAAGAAAACGAATGCGGCGGTCAATTTCGCGCAGGCGTTTTTTGCCGTAGATGTAATCGCCGTTTTCGCTGCGGTCGCCGTTTTTTGCCGCCCAATGCACGGCGTCCACCACTTTGGGGCGCTCCTCATTGATGAGGGCGTTGAGTTCCGCGCGCAACCGCGCATAGCCCGCAGCGGTGATGTAGTTGGCGCTGCCCGCCGGCAGCGTGGCGCGCGAGCGGCGCTGCTGCTGCGGGGGTGTTTCTGCGCCTTCGCGCACAAATGCCTTGCTCATGGTGTGATTGTGCCGCTGCATGGGCAACGGCATACTCCTATGTTATCCATTGCATCGCCGGCTTATGAAGCCGGCGATGATGTGCAATTGTCATGGGTATGCGCTTTTCAGGCGCTTTTTTCGGGTGCGGGGGCGCAGCGTTCGGCGCGCTGCACGGAGGGGGTGCGACGCAAGTGGCGCAGGATGTCCTGCAGGTGGGCAAAGTCCTGCACGGCGACGGTGAAGTCAATTTCCAGCACGTCTTGCTGTGAAACGTCGTCGTCCATATGAATGCGGGTGATGTCGACGCCGTCGGCCGCAAGCGTGGCGGTCACGCCCGCGAGCACGCCCACGGCGTTGTTCACGGTGACGGTGATGTCGGCGGCAAAGGCACGCTGCGGCTCGCCCCAGGCCACGGGCACGAAGCGTTCGGGGTCTTTGCGCTGCAGCTCCTGCGCCACGGGGCAGTCCTCGGTATGCACGACCAGCCCTTCGCCCTGCATGAGGTAGCCGAGCACGGCGTCGCCCGGAATGGGGCGGCAGCAGCGCGCGTAGTGGATGCGCACATCAGGTGAGCCGTCGAGCGGCACGGCGTCGCGCTCCATGCCGCCCTGTTTCCCGAAGCGCTCGCGCGTGAGGGTGATGGCATCGGCGCGTATGCCGGCGCCCAGCAGCAGCACGGCAATGTGGCGCGCGAGGACGCTGGCGCTGGTGCGCCCGGCGCCGATGTCTTCAAACAGTTCTTCGCGCGTGCGTTTGCCAGCAAAGCGCAGCACGTCGTCGCGCACGGCAGCGCGCTGCTCCTCGCTGACATCGGGCAGCCCTTCGGCGCGCAGCGCCTGCAAGAGCAGACACTCGCCCAGGACGCGGATTTCGGACTGCGCCCGCTCCTTGAGCTGGCTGCGGATGTGCGAGCGTGCGCGTCCGGTGCGCACAAAGTCCAGCCACTCGGGCTGGGGGCGCGAGCCGGCGGCGGTGACGATTTCCACCACGTCGCCGCCAGCAAGCGGACGGCTGAGGGGCACGGCTTCGCCGTTGATGCGCGCGCCCACGGCGCGGTCGCCGATGCCGGTGTGAATGGCGTAGGCAAAGTCAATGGGCGTGGCGCCCTGCGGGAGCGCCAGCACGCGCCCACGCGGGGTGAAGACGTAGACGGCGTCTTCGGTCAGGCCGGCGCGGATGTTTTCCCAGAATTCAAAGGCGTCGCTGGTTTCGTGCTGGATTTCCAGCATGGATTGCAGCCAAGAGGCGTCTTCGGCATGCGCACCGCCCTGCAGTGCGGCGGCAGAACGCTGGCTGGCGCGGTGCATCCAGTGCGCGGTGATGCCGTTTTCGGCGACCAGATCCATCGCCTCGGTGCGGATTTGCACGTGCAGGGTGATGCCGGGCGGTCCCGCCAGCTCGGTGTGCAACGACTGGTAGCCGTTGCTCTTGGGAATGGCGATGTAGTCCTTGAAACGCCCCAGCAGCGGCTTGTAGAGCTGGTGCAGCACGCCGAGCACGGTGTAGCACTCCAGCGGCGTGGCGGCGATGATGCGCAGCGGGCACTGGTCGCTGAGCTGGGCAAAGGACAGGCGCGCGTCGCGCATGAGGCGGTAGATGCTGGGCATGGTCCACTCGCGCTCGGTGACGCGCACGTTCAGGTGCGCGGCGTCCAGCGCCTCTTGCACGCGCTGGCAAATCTGCTGCGACACGGCGCGCGGGCGCGCACGCGCGCGCTGCACGGCGCGCTGCAGCACGGCGTAGCGCCACGGGCGCATGTGGCGCATCGCCAGCTCCTGCAGCTCGCGCTGCACCTGGTGCAGGCCAAGGCGCTCGGCAATCGGGGCGTAAATCTCCAGCGTCTCCATGCTGATGCGCGCCCACTTGCGCTGTGGCGTGTCGCCGAGCGTGCGCATGTTGTGCAGGCGGTCAGCGAGCTTGACGAGGATGACGCGCACGTCGCTCGCCATCGCCAGCAGCATCTTGCGGAAGGTTTCGGCCTGCCCCTCTTCGCGCGAGGAAAACTGGAGCTTGTCCAGTTTGGTGAGGCCGTCCACCATGTCCGCCACCTGCGCGCCAAAGCGCGCGGCGAGGTCGGCGCGCTCCACACCGCAGTCTTCCAGCACATCGTGCAGCAGCGCGGCCTGCAGCGCGGGCGCGTCCAGCTTCCACGCGGCCACCTGCGCGGCCACCGCCAGCGGGTGCGTGATGTAGGGGTTACCGCTGTGGCGCGTTTGCCCGGCGTGGGCGGCATCGGCAAACTCATACGCCTCATGCACGCGCACCAGCTCGGCAGCGTTCAGGTAGCCAAGCTGCCCGGCAAGCGCAACGAAGCGCGCGTCGCGCGCTTCATCTGCAATGGTGCTGCTGCCGCCCATGACCTGTCGCCTCCAGCAAAAAAGCGCCCATGCAGGCGCTTTTCAAGTGAAGCTCAAGAAACCTTATGGAGCATTTCCAGCCCCACCTTGCCGGCGGCAATTTCGCGCAGCGCGGTGACGGCGGCCTTGTTGCGCGCGTCCACGCGCGGCGTGTGTCCCTGCGCGAGCATGCGCGCGCGGTAGGTGGCGGCCAGCACAAGCTGGAAACGGTTGGGAATCTGCTGCAGACAATCTTCAACAGTCACACGTGCCATGTCAATCTTCCTTTTCCTGAATTGGTTTTGCGGGTTTTTCAAAAAATGCCAAGCGACTTGAAAACATCGGCTCTGGCTGCCCGCTGCGATAAATATCTGAGGCGCTGCGCGGCGATGATGGTTTGCATCTCCTGCAGTGCGTGCTCAAAAACGTCGTTGATGATAACAAAATCAAACTGCGCCGCGTGCTGCATCTCGCCGAGCGCATTCGCCAGGCGCAGCTCTATGGTCTCGAGCGCGTCCTCGCCGCGCCCCGTGAGGCGCGCGCGCAACTCGTCCATACCGGGCGGCAGCACAAAAATCAGCGTGGCAAACGGAAAAGCCTCCTTGACCTGCACCGCGCCCTGCCAGTCAATTTCCAGCAGCGCATCGCCATCGGCAAGCCGCTGGCGCAACGCCTCGCGCGAGGTGCCGTAGCTATTCCCGTGCACCGCCGCCCATTCCAGAAATTCGCCGCGCTCGCGCATGGCGTCAAACTCGTCATCGCTGACAAAAAAGTATTCCCGCCCGTGCTGCTCCGCCCCGCGCGGCGCGCGCGTGGTGTGCGACACAGTGGGCGCCAAACGCGCGTCCGCCGCCATGAGCGCACGCACCAGCGAAGACTTGCCCGCACCGCTGGGCGCGGAGATGACAAACAGGTTGGCGCTTTCTTCAGGCATGCTTGACTTGGATGTGTGCGCTGCAACATAGAGCGGCAGACAGCGATTGTAGGCAATCCGGCGCAGCTTCGCAGCAGCATATACCCACTTTATACAACATCGGTTGCCGGCTTATCAAGCCGGCGATGATGTTATACCAAAGGAAATCACCTTGTTTCAGGGGATTCCACGCGCAGCACGCGAACGCCGTAGTCAATGTCCGCCCCCGTTTCTTCCCGAATGCGCTGCGCGGCGCGGCGAATGCGCGCCTCGCCCATGTCGCAGATGGTGTGAAAGCCCGCGTCGCGCGCCGCCTTGGTGCGCACCGGCTCCGGCCACTGCACCATGATGAAGCGGCGCTGCCCGCCATCCTCGGCGTTTTGCTGCAGCACGGCGTGCGCCACTGTCGCCGAGCCGGAGAAAAAGTCCAGCACCATGTCACTGCCGCTGGTGAACGCGGCAATGTGCTCCTGACAAATGGCAAGCGGCTTGGGCGTGTCAAAGGGAATGCCCAATTGCTCCAGCAGCTCCGTATCGCTGCCGCCGTGATAGAGCAGCGATGGCAGGTTTTCCTCCATGTTTTCGCGCAGCAGATATTTGCTGTTGGGAATCGTCGTCTCGTCCTTGCCAAACAAAATACGCCCCTCGCGCAGCATTTTCTGCATGGTGGCGGGTGGATTACGCCAGCCGCGCGCGGGCACCGGACACGGCTTGCCTGTAGCCGGGTGCAACAGCGGCTGAAAATACTCTTCAGGCGGCCTCTTTTTGTTCGGCCACGCCATAGACACTGGGCGATACACATCGCCGTGTTCATCAATATGTTTGTACGCGCGCTCGCCCGCGCTGAAATCCCGCTGCGCGCGCAGCCACGCGGCAAAATCGGCGTTCGCATCGTCCAGCGTATAGTTTTTTGAAATTCTGCGGAACAACTGCCCCGCCTTTTTGAGTATGGCGGCCGCATTCTTTTTCGGGCGGCGCAGGCCGCCGCGCGCCGCCAGCAGCGCTGCCCTGTTTCTGGCATACGCCACGACATATTCATGCTGCTGCGCAATGGCGCGCGCGTCGCCCTTGGGGTTGCGTTTGTCCCAGACAATCACGCCAAGCGCGTTTTCTTCGCCAAACACTTCGGCGCAAAGCTGCTGCAGATTGGCCACTTCATTTTCATCAATATATATCAGGATGGCGCCATCCTCGGCGAGCAGCTCGCGCGCCAGCCGCAGGCGCGGATACATCATGTTCAGCCACCCGCTGTGCAGGCGCCACTGCCCGCCGGCGCGCTGCGAAAAGTCGTCCTTGTAGACGAAATCTGAACCGGTGTTGTAGGGCGGGTCAATATAAATCAGCTTTATTTTGCCGCCGTGCGTTTCGCGCAGCAGTTTGAGGGCGTCCAGATTGTCGCCTTCAACATAGAGGTTTTCACTGTTCAGGCCGCCGCGAGCGCCGCGCCGCCCCACGGACTTTTCGCGCACGGGGCGCAGCGTTTTGGCGCAAGGTGCAAGCGCCTGCGCCTGCGCGCGCCGCTTGCCCGGCCAGGTGAAGCGGTATCGCTCCCGCGCCCCCTCCACCACGGCAGCGGCTATTTCCTGCCGCAGCACGTCGGCATCAATGGCGCGCACCACCTCGCACGCCGCATTCACGCTCTCCGTGACGGCGTGGGGAAACAGCGCGCGCAGGCGGCGGAAGTTTTCTTCGGCAAGGTGTGCAGTCGTCATTGGCTATGCCCGCCTGTCCCCTCTTCCGCAGCCAGAAAGCGGCGGCAGAACTCATCGGGGGAGATGGCGGGGATGCTGGCTGCGGCGAAGTCTTTGACGTTGCGGGTGATGATGCAGTCGGCGTCGAAGGCCTGCGCGCAGCACCACTGAACGCAGTCTTCAAAGTCCTTGAAACTTTCGTTGTCCAGTGCTTCTGCAAGCTCTTCCAAGCCGACGGGTTGCACGGTAAAAATTTTGCAAAAGTAGCGCAGGCATTTGAGTCGCTCGCCCTGCGGAATGCTTTTGCGCAGGATGTAGTCAATATTGATGATGGAGTGGGCTGCGATGCAGCCATCAAACGCGCCACGGTCGCAGGCGTCAATGATTCTGGCAGCATGTGCGTCATGCGGCGCACGCTGCAACACGAAGTCAAGCGGTATGTTGGTGTCAATCAGCGCGCGCATCGCCGTATTTCTTCATGCGCCAGTATTCAAGCTCTTTTTTTTCGTCCAGGTCTGACACTGGGCGGCGGAGTTTCATCAGCTCCTTGAACGCCTCAGAATTCTCTGCCCTGACTGGTGTCAGCCTGACCATGCGCTCTAGCCGCTCAAATGCGGCGCGGCGTTCGAGCACGTCTTCCTCGGACAAGGAGCGCTCCTTGCTCTTGATGCGCATGTAGCTGATGGCAGCGGGGAGCTGGTCTTCAGGCAACATTTCCAGCATGGAAAGCGCGTTTTGACGCAGGGGGGTGATGGCAGCGGTGTTCATGGTGCAAGGGCGTTTTGATTGCGTTGCGGGCCAAAGTCTAGCGCCTTTGGCGGAGTGTGCGTATATTCAATGGGTATATGTTTGTCGCCGGCTTTATAAGCCGGCAATTGTGTGTATTCTCATGCGGTATGTGCAGGAGCTTTGGTTTTGTCCTTGTAGTCGCAGCAGTCGGCAACGGGGCATTGCCAGCAGCGCGGCTGGCGTGCCTGGCAGATATAGCGCCCGTGCAGGATGAGCCAGTGGTGCGCGTGCTGCAGATATTTCTCCGGCACGCGCGCGAGCAGGCGCTGTTCCACGGCGAGCGGCGTTTTGCCGGGGGCAAGTCCGGTGCGGCAACTGACGCGAAAGACGTGGGTATCGACGGCCATGGTCGGTTCGCCAAAGGCGACGTTGAGGATGACGTTGGCGGTTTTGCGCCCGACACCGGGCAAGGCTTCCAGTGACTCGCGCGTGCGCGGCACTTGCCCGCCGTGGCGCTCGATGAGCTGCTGGCAGGCGGCGTGCAGGTGGCGCGCCTTGTTGCGATACAGGCCGATGCTTTTGATGTGCGTCTCGATGCCCGCTACGCCGAGCGCGACCATGTCCTGCGGCGTGGGGGCGGCGGCAAAGAGCGCGGGGGTGGCGCGGTTGACGCTGGCGTCGGTCGCCTGCGCCGAGAGCATGACGGCGGCGAGCAGCTCAAAAGGGTTGCGCCAGTGCAGTTCGCTCGTGGGCTGCGGGTTGGCGGCCTGCAGCGCGGCAAAAAACTTTTCAATCTGTGTTTTGTTCATGGAGCAATTGTGCAATGTGAAACACCCCATTCAGCATGGGTTTAGGTATCGGGCATACATTGCGGGCGAAACCTGCCAGGTTGCGGCGGGCGCTTTTTCAAACTTTCGGAGGACCAACCATGAAACGCCATCTTTCTGCCTTGGCAGCCTGTGCTGCCTTCGCTGCCCTGCCCTGCATGGCGCAGATGCCCACGCCCAATATCCCGGCGGAAATCTATGTGCCGCAGGGCGGGACGCTGGTGAAGGTCAAGCGGGAGCTGGACGGGGATTTTGAAGTCAAATACCACCTGCCTTCGGGCGATATTCGGGCGCTGGCGCAGCGGGCGCGCGCACGCGCCGAGAAGCAGGGCTACCGCGTGTTCGGAAGCCAGGACAAGGGGCACGAGATAGAGGTGCATCTGGTGCGCGGGAACACGGAGCTGGAGATTTCCGTGGAGCAGGAATGGAACGGCATTGACTACGAGGTGGAGATTGACCAGCATCACCACCCAAGGCGCGCCATGCAGCCGATGCGGTGACTGGCGCGCGGCCTGACGCGAGAAACGCCCGCCCTGTGCGGGCGTTTTTTTCCTCCAGAATCAGGAAAATCTATGGGTATCACTACATCGCCGGCTTGATAAGCCGGCAATCATAGTGATTTGCTGCCGGTATATGATGAAAAACACCCCGCGCGGCTTGCACCGGCGGGGCGTTGTGTTTGCGCTGCGCGCGTGAAGGGGGTGCCCCCTCACCCTGCCCTCTCCCTCTGTGCCGCTGACGCGGCACGGGGGGCGAGGGGTTGTTTTTTTACTCTTCAAGCGCCTTGCTGATGTCTTCCACGACTTTCTTGGCGTCGCCGAACACCATCATGGTCTTGTCCATGTAGAACAGCTCGTTGTCCAGTCCGGCGTAGCCGGTGGCCATGCTGCGCTTGTTGACGATGACGGTGCGCGCCTTGTGCGCTTCAAGGATGGGCATGCCGTAAATGGGGCTGCCCTTTTGCAGCGCGGCGGGGTTGACCACGTCGTTGGCGCCAAGGATGATGGCCACGTCCGCCTGCCCGAACTCGCCGTTGATGTCTTCCATTTCGAACACCTGGTCGTAGGGCACTTCGGCTTCGGCCAGCAGCACGTTCATGTGGCCGGGCATGCGGCCTGCGACGGGGTGAATGGCGTAGCGCACGTCCACGCCGCGCGCGGTGAGCTTGTCCACCATTTCTTTCACGGCGTGCTGCGCGCGCGCCACCGCCAGCCCGTAGCCGGGGACGATGATGACGCTGTCGGCGTTGCCCAGCACAAAGGCGGCGTCGTCGGCGCTGCCGCTCTTGACCGGGCGCTGTTCCTGCGCGCCGCCGGCGGCGCTGCTTTCACCGCCGATGCCGCCCAGCAGCACGTTGATGAAGGAGCGGTTCATCGCCTTGCACATGATGTAGCTGAGGATGGCGCCCGAGCTGCCCACGAGCGATCCGGCGATGATGAGCATGTTGTTTTCCAGGCTGAAGCCGATACCGGCGGCCGCCCACCCCGAGTAGCTGTTCAACATGCTGACGACCACGGGCATGTCCGCGCCGCCGATGGGGATGATGAGCGTCACACCGACAATAAACCCAAGCAGGCACACGAGCACAAAGGCAAAGGTGCTTTGCGTGCCCCAGAAGATGAGCACGAACAGCAGCGAGAGCACGCCAAGCGCAAGGTTGAGCATGTGCTGCCCCTTGAAGATAACGGGCGCACCCTGGAACAGGCGGAATTTGGAGCGGCCAGAGAGCTTGCCCCAGGCAATCACGGAACCGCTGAAGGTCACCGCACCGATGAAGGCGCCAAGCGCCAGTTCCAGCCGGTTGCCAGCGGGAATCTGCGCCCCGCCGTGGCCAATGCCAAACGCAGCAGGTTCGCCCACGGTGGCCGCAGCAATGAGCACTGCCGCCAGACCAATCATGCTGTGGAAGAAGGCGACGAGTTCGGGCATCTTCGTCATTTCGACGGTGCGCGCGCGCCAAGCGCCATACGCGCCGCCAGCGAGCAGCCCAAGCAGCACCCAGAACAGGCCAAGCCCCGCGCCCTGCTTGATGATGAGCGCGGCGGTGGTGAGCACGGCAATCGTCATGCCGACCATGCCGAAGGTGTTGCCACGAATGGAGGTGGTGGGGTGCGAGAGACCTTTCAGCGCCTGAATGAAGCAGACGCTGGCAATCAAGTACAGCAGTACGACCAGATTCATGCTCATGTTCAGGCTCCTTCTTTGGCGTCAGCGGCTTCTTCTTTCTTGGCCGGGCGCTCTTTTTTCTTGAACATTTCCAGCATTCGGTGCGTGACAAGGAAGCCGCCAAAGATGTTCACGGCGGCCAGTGCCACGGCGACGACGCCCATCAGCTTCGGAAAGGCGCTGGTGGTGAGTGCGGCGGCAAGCATGGCGCCGACGATGACGATGGCGCTCACGGCGTTGGTCACGGCCATCAGCGGCGTGTGCAGCGCGGGCGTGACGTTCCACACGACGTGGTAGCCGACGTAGATGGCCAGCACGAAGATGGTCAGATTGATGAGGGTTGGAGAAACGCTTTCCATGATTTTTTCTTGGTTTCGTTCAAAAGGGGTTATTGCGGGCGTCAGGCGCGCAGCACAGCGCCATCCTGCGCCACGAGGCAGGCGGCGACGATGTCGTCTTCCTTGTCAATCTTGAACGGCTCGCCCTTGGGCAGCACGAGCTTGAGGAAGTCAAGCACGTTGCGCGCATAGAGCGTGGAGGCGTCCGACGCCACGAGCGAGGCCAGATTGGTTTCGCCGATGATGGTCACGCCGTGCTCCACCACGGTCTTGTCGGCCTGCGTGAGCGGGCAGTTGCCGCCCGGCGCGCCGCTGGGGCTAGGCTCGCCCTTGCCGGAAGCCATGTCCACGATGACGGAGCCGGGCTGCATGGACTTGACCATGTCCTCGGTGATGAGCACCGGCGCGGCACGACCCGGGATGAGCGCGGTGGAAATCACCACATTCGCCTGCGCCACGCGCTTGGCCACTTCCACCTTCTGGCGGTCGAGCCACGATTTGGGCATGGGGCGCGCATAGCCGCCCACACCTTCGGCGGCTTCGCGCTCTTCGTCGGTCTCATAAGGCACGTCGATGAACTTGGCGCCCAGCGACTGCACCTGCTCTTTCACGCTCGGGCGCACGTCGCTGGCCTCAATCACGGCGCCCAGGCGCTTGGCCGTGGCAATGGCCTGCAAGCCCGCCACGCCCACGCCGAGCACCACGACGCGCGCCGCTTTCACGGTGCCCGCTGCGGTCATCAGCATGGGGAAAAAGCGCGTGTAGCGGTCGGCGGCCATGAGCACCGCCTTGTAGCCGGCAATGTTCGCCTGGCTGGAGAGCACGTCCATGCTCTGCGCGCGCGTGGTGCGCGGCGCGGCTTCCAGCGCAAAGGCCGTCAGCCCCGCATCGGCGATGCGTTTCAGGCCATCCTTGTTGAAGGGCTCGAGCATGCCGATGAGCACGCCGCCCTTTTTCATATGGGCAAGTTCGTTTTCAGACGGGCTGCGGACTTTGAGCACCATCTCGCTGCCAAGCGCTGCGGCAGCGTCCACAATTGTTGCGCCTGCGGCGGTGTAGGCTTCGTCTGTGGCGCTGGCGCGCAGGCCGGCGCCCGCCTGCACCTGCACCTGGTGGCCTTGCGCCACAAGTTTTTTGGCCGTCTCTGGCGTGACGGCGACACGGTTCTCGCCGGGCAGCGTCTCGGCTGGCACACCTATGAGCATCTTGAAAAGTCTTTCCTTGTGCGTGAACAAAAAAACGGCAGGCGCTATGCGGGGCAACACTGCCCCATACGCCTGCAGACAAACTGCGTGATTATGCCCCAGTTGCACACGCGCCGCCGCCGCTCCCCCCCTGATAGCAGCGTCGCAGCGCCATGCAAGGGATCAGCGGCTGCGCAGCGCCCTCAAACGCCACGTCCGGGAGTTTTTCTCCCTTCCCCGAATATGGTGTGCGCGGACTGCCGCACCTCGCGCAGCCAGCGACGGGTTTTGGCGTACATGGATTTTTTCTCCATGTAGTAATCCACAATGATGTCGGTGTAGTCTCGTCCGTCAAGCCGGTGCAGGGATTCCTGCAGACGAAACAGAAAAATCAGCGCATTGCAGTTTGACCAAGTGTAGACCTCGGAGGCATCACTCACGCGGAACCCGCCGCCAGCACGGTCTTCAAGGTGCAGCATGTATTTCAATATGCCCAGCACCGAAGGCGATGTGAAATCACGCTGTCCGCTGTTGAGCAGACCGATGC
Organism: Ottowia sp.; assembly: GCA_017437605.1. GTDB lineage: Bacteria > Pseudomonadota > Gammaproteobacteria > Burkholderiales > Burkholderiaceae_C > Ottowia. Next base: position 28,381 of record JAFRYL010000201.1, read on the forward strand.
CCATCCAGGCCGCGCCAAAATGCCGGAACGTAAACGGACTGTCTTTTCTCACGCCAACTTCATAAAAAATCTTGTAACCCTGCTGAGCGGCAGTAGCCTCCAGATAGGCAATGGCCTTGCTTATCCTGCCATAGCGGGAATACGGGCTGATGGCGGACAGGGCTATCAGGGCGTACCCGGTGGCGGACATGGACGACAGAATCTGCTCCTCAATCACCCGGTGGTCAATTCCCATGCTGGCATAGGCCAGGCGCGTATCCTCGCTTATCCCTGTTTCCTCAATGACGCCAAACCCGCCATCATCGTTCTGGAGGGTGCAAATCCACTGGACGGCGCGCTCCAGCGCATGCTTCAGCTCTGCGGAAGAATCCTGCCCCTGCTTGCCAAGAAAATAGATTGCAAGCGCCGTCCTGAAGACTGTTGACTGGTCGCCTTTATTGTCACCCCAGCCGCCATCATCATTTTGCAGGCTTAAAATCTGCTGGATGCACTCTGATATGCTTTTTTGAATACGCTTCACGGGCAGGCTGCCGGGCGCTGAAGAAAAATCATCATGGCGTTCCAGGTACAACGACAGCGCCATGCCTATCCAAATCCAGTCCACAGCAAGCACCGCGTGCAAGCCCGGGCGCAGCAGCCAATACTGCACCGCCTCCTGAATGAGCAGCTTATGGTTGTCCGAAAGCACGGAAGAGAACAGACAGCATGCGTAGACCACTTCCGCCGTGTTCTGCGCATTTGGAGAAATGTTTGGCGTCCAGCTCCAGCCAAAGTTTTCGCGGTTTTGTGTCAGAAAAAACCACTTGAGTGCCCGCTCAATCTCTCGGTGATAAATCATGGCGCCCAGAATAGCAAAGTGTTATGACCCCAGCAGCTCGCGGCAGGCAAGCGTGATTCCGGCATCGCTGCCATCAAATGTGAAGCACCCTCGCAGCGGCGGCGGAATAAGCTCGTCAGAAAACGCATTCATGCCCAGAAGCAGGCGCTCTTTCCTGGCAATGAGCCAGTCCATGAATCCGGCGTCGCGGTCAAAAAAGTGCTCCGAAAAAAATGCAAGCACCCTTCTCGAAGCATTGTCGGCCAGCTCATGGGGGCGCGCGTCCAGCGGCTGCTGCACCACACGGAAGGCGTAGGAAATTCCGTATGCCGAAAGCACGTCTGCCATCATTTCAGCCATAGAAAATGCGCCGTTGTATTCCGGCTTTTCCTGCCACACAACCAGGGATATTTCATGCCCGGCGTCTGCGGTTTCGTCCACTTCGCACCCCATGCGCCTGATGAAATGCTCGTGAGCACTGCGGCGCAGCTGTTGGGAAAAAGACAGGTCAAGATGCCGCACGTCCCTGTGGTACATCGCCAGCAAATGCGCCGCCATGGTATTTCCTTCCTCGGCATGGCGGCGCAATTCCTGCAAGTCGCCAGCGCCTACACGGTCATTGCGCCTCAAGGCTTGCCGAATGCGGTACACGGGAAAGTTCTGGAGTACCTGTGCGCTGGACGCAAACTTCTGCACGGCAGCGCAGGGGTCGTGCGAGCCGAGTATGCCCCAATATGTGTTGAAAAACTCCTTCTTTCCGAAAGGCTGGCGCGCATGCGCGAGATACCTCTTGTTTGAGATATGGGAAAGCGCCTTTTCAAAATTTGTGAAACATTCATACTCGCGCAAAAAAACCGGGGGCTTGCCCACTGTCCCGTCCATGGAGTACAGGAAAATCCGCCGCTCGCCGCCCTTGTCGGCGAGGGCAAGGTTCATGAAAGTCGCCCATTCCTTGCGCACCCAGCCGTCACGGAGATACTCATTGTCAGAGAAAACAAGCAGGAGCGTGCGCGCCGCCTCCAGCGCCTTCTCAAGCTCGAGCATGAAGCTATCGGCGCCCCGCTCCTGCAGAGTGGCATTTGAGAAAAAGACACGCAAGCCCCTGGACGCAAAGCTCTGGTAAAAGCGTGCTGCAACCTCCTTGTCCGGTGTGTCGCCTCCGGTTTCTGTTGAGTTCTTGAAGGAGATAAAAATATCGTAATCGTAGTGCTCCATATTGCTCCTTCCACCCCGAACTCAGGTTTTGCGGCAACGCGCCAGCAGGTAGGCCGGGCGATGCAGCTCCCTGAACGTCCTTGGAACGCGGGCAAGCATTTCTTCTGTCGGCGCTGGCTCAACCACCTGTTCCAGAAGGAATCCGTTTGCCAGCAATGCGTTGAAAACCGTGGACAGCGTGTGGTGGTATTTGCGAACCGCCTTCCCCAGCCACACGACGTTGCGCTCGCCCTCTGCAGCGTAGTGGTCCAGAATGTAGGCGCGGGCGTGGCCTTCGTTGCTGCAAATCCAGTCCTGCCGCTCGCGGCAGGCGGTGTAGATGGGATGCTCCATGGAAAAAACCAATGTTCCACCATCAGACAGCACCTTGCGGATATTGGCAAAGATGGCGCCAAGGTTTTCCATGTAATGCAGCGCCAGGCAACTGACGACGACATCAAACGTATCTGTCAGGGCGTGCATGTCTTCCGCAGCCAGCACGCGGTAGGCAACGTTGGCAAAGGTGTTTTCAGCCACCGCCTTGGCAACCATCTTTTCAGACGGGTCAATGCCAAGGACGGAAGCCGCACCTGCGGCGGCAAGCGCCAAAGCTGTGGTTCCGTATCCGCAGCCAATATCCAGCACGCGCTTTCCACGCACGTCCCCCAGCAGCCCGAATACCGCTGGCTGCTCAATCATGTCGTTGTAGTTGTCTTTGTCAGCGCGTATCTGAAGGTAGTTGCTGAAAAAGCTCTCGTCGTCGTAAATGGCTTGCTGCTGTTCCATGTCGCGTTCTCCATTGCGTGCTGCACCGCAGGCGGCGCCTGTGCTTACGCCTCAAACAGGCTGTCCAGCGCCTTGCGTATTTCTGTGCTTATTTCATCTTTCTGCTGCGCCTCTGGCGTCAGCTCATCATACGGAATCAAATCAGGGTGACAGCGCCTGGCATTGTCCCGCTCAGCCGCGTGCCGCCAGCGGTTGTAAAAGTGGTAGCGGCACCATCTGACATGCTCCAGCCGGCGGATTTCTTCGCTCTCCATGATTTTTGCACCTTTTGCAAGGCGCATTTTAATCCAGTAGTGGTCGGCAGCGGCAATGTTCGAGCCGCGAAGAAAGCCATTGAGTTCTTTCCAGCAGCGTTCCACTTCCGCATCTTCCTGCGCTGTCAGGGCGCCGCCTTCCTTGCCGGACTGGCGGCGGCAGTATCCATAATGAATGAGCTTGGCGGCACGGAAGGTTCTTTCCTGCTTGATGGCCTGCCCGTCAAGTGCCTCATCAACGCCGAATGTCATTATTCTTTCTGCCACCCCTGCGCCAGCCGAGTGGAACAGGTTCTCGAACACGATGCTCCCGCTGTTGCAGCAATGTATTTCGCAGGGCGGGTTGATATAAAGCAGGCGCTGGATGGCATCAAGGGGTTCATGCAGCGCCACGATGATTCTGTCAACGCGCTCAAGGCTCTCAATTCCACCGTGCGGCGCATCCCAGGCGCCATCATGCACGTGAATGTAATCGCGTGCCTGCTGCGTGCCGCGTATTTCCTCGCTGCAGCGGTCAAGGTGTTCAAGAAATGATTTTTCCGTGGGCGTGCAGCCCCAGATGTGGTAATGGATTTCCTGCGTCAGGCTGTAGAGGTTGTTCAGGTAGCCGCACTTGAACAGCGCCTTCCCCGCCGCCCCGTGGCCGATGAGCGCAATGTGCAGGACCTGGCTGGCGCCGCCTCCGTTTTCCCCACGCGCCGCCAGGCGGTCATACAGGTGGTGGTCGCGCCAATAGTGGCGTGCCATCGTGTCATACACATTGAAATAATACACATCGACACCGTCTTCACGCTGCGGAGCTTTCAGCAGGAATGTGTCCACAGCGCGCAGGCCGACATACACCTTGCCAGTGCGGAATCTTTCCCAGTTGCGCGCCAAAAAATCCAGCGACTGTTCATCGCCAGAATACAGAATGATGGAATATCCAGAGCGAATGATGTTGCCCGCTGACTCTCCCGTTACTGCGACGGCGTGCTTCATGGTGTCTGCGACGTGCCTGCCCCATTCATTGTCGGTGTAGACGGCGGTGAAATCATCGTACAGGCTGAAAATCCACGCCATGACCCGCCAGCGCGCCGCCCCAAGAACCACCAGCAGCACGGCTGACGAGGCCAGCGCAAGCCCGGAAAACTTTGCCACCCAAATCCAGGCATTGTTGCCGTCATGCACCGGGTTGATAAAGTACAGCGTGGCCGTGGCATATACGGCTTCCACCAGCGAAACACCCGGCTCTGCTTGCAAATATCCCACAATGCCGCACACCAGCGCAAGGATGGCAAGCGCCGCCGTCATTTTTTGCAGAAAGCCAGTCGCTTCGTCCTGGCTGCCGGTTTTTCCTCCAGTATTTTCCCTGTCTGCGCTCATATCGGCTCCAGCGTTGGCGCGCCAGCGCACCCTCCCCGAAAGGAAGTGGCGAACATGGCAGCCGGGAAAAACATCTCGTGCATCGGTTGGGCTGGCGCAGCAGCGGGTGCGCGCTCATGCGTGGAGGGCGGGAAATTATGCCCCACCCTCGCCGCCGCGCGCCGATAATCCGCCGCATGACACAAAAGCACACCAAGCCGCAGCACATCGTGGTCGGCATGTCCGGCGGCGTGGATTCCGCCGTCACTGCTTGGCTGCTGCACCGCGCCGGGCACAAGGTCACGGGCATCTTCATGAAGAACTGGGAAGGCGACGACGATGACGAACACTGCTCCAGCCGCCAGGACTTCATTGACGCCGCCGCCGCCGCCGACGTCATCGGCATCGAGCTGGAACACGTCAACTTCGCCGCCGACTACCGCGAGCGCGTCTTCGCGCAATTTCTGCACGAATACCAAGCTGGACGCACGCCTAACCCTGACGTGCTCTGCAACGCTGAAATCAAGTTCAAAGCCTTTCTTGACCACGCCATGCAGCTTGGCGCGGAAAAAATCGCCACCGGCCACTACGCGCGCGTGCGCCAGAACAGCGAAAGCGGCCTGTTTGAACTGCTCAAGGGCGTGGACAGCGGCAAGGACCAAAGCTACTTCCTGCACCGCCTGACACAAGCGCAACTCGCGCGCAGCCTCTTTCCGCTTGGCGACATGCACAAGCGCGACGTGCGGCGCCTCGCCGAAGAAATTGGCCTGCCCAACGCGCGCAAAAAAGACTCCACCGGCATCTGCTTCATCGGCGAGCGGCCTTTCCGCGAGTTTCTCGCGCGCTACCTGCACACGCAACCCGGCCCCATCGTGGACGCCGACAGCGGGCGCGAAATCGGGCGCCATGTCGGGCTGAGCTTCTACACCCTCGGCCAGCGGCAGGGGCTTGGCATCGGCGGGCTGAAAGGCGCAGGCGGCGACCACGCCCCCTGGTTCGTCGCGCGCAAAGACATGGCCAGCAACACCCTCTACGCCGTGCAGGGGCACGACCACCCGTGGCTGCGCTCACCCGCGCTGCACTTTGCCGACGCCGCCTGGATCGCTGGCAACGCACCAGCGCCCGGCCACTACAACGCCAAAACGCGCTACCGCCAAAGCGACGCCGTCTGCACCCTCACCGCAGAGGAAGATGGGCGCTTCGCCCTGCACTTCAATGAGCCGCAATGGGCTGTGACCCCCGGCCAAAGCGCCGTGCTCTACGACGGCGACCTGTGCCTTGGCGGAGGCGTCATCCTCTGAACCATACCCATTGCTATTGCACCGCATCGCCGGCTTCATAAGCCGGCGACCAAACAATACACTACTTCATTGGGCACTGTTCCCGTTCGCTGTGGATTGCGCGTCCTGCGCCACCCAAATCAGTTTTTCCGTGTCATAGCGGCGGCGGCGCGCCTCGGCAAGCAGGGCGTTTTTTGCCTCATCGCTGATGCTCGGCGTGCGGGAAAGAATCCAGAGATACTGGTCGCTGCCACTGCCCACCAGCGCGCATTGCCCACCCGCCCCCAGCCACATCACGCGATAGTCGGAATAAAACAACGGGCCAAAGAACGACACCCGCAGCAAGGCGGGCATCTCCGTGCGCCGCGCCCTGCCCCTGGCTGTTTTCGGCGCGCCGTTTTTGATGCCTGTATTCACCACATCAATATCGCCATCAGCGCGCAAGACGTACTGCGCCCGGGTGTGGCTCATGCCGCGCTCAAAAAAGTGGTCAAAACGCGCAATTTCAAACCACGAACCCAGAAAACCGTTCAAATCAAACGAATCAAGCACGCTGTTATCAACCGTGCACGCGCCTCGCCCCAACACCAGGGTGCGCAGGGCGGTAAAAACTGCAGTGATTTTCATCTGTATGCTCCTGTGGCAAACATCCGGACTCCTGCCAGATACGGGTGCCCTGCGCCACATTCAAGTGAGCCATACCCATAGCACACTATGCAACATTGCCAGCTTCATAAGCCGGCGACAAAGTAATACCAGCCGAACTGTTGCAGCATGCTCCACTGCGCTGCATCTTGCACTTCTCCTGTCCGTGAAGGTTTTATAAAGCGCCTCTGAACACACAGAATTTCCTAACCATTCCTGTCATGCGCCCTCCTCCCTCTGCTCACACCACTGCCCCCGCTCCCGCGCTGGAACTGGCGCAGTGCCTCGCCAAAACACGCTCCACACCGCAAGGCGCCACCACCACTGGCCGCAGCGTGGAGGAGCACTGCCGCATCGCCGGCGCCATTGCCAAAGAACTGGCGGCACGCTTTGAGCGCGCCTGCCCCGGCCTGCTGCCTGCCGGCGCCGAATTGCCCGCGCTGGTGCACGACGTGGGCAAGGTCTGCCCCACTTTTCAGGCCAAGATTTATGAGGCGGCACAAAAACCGCGCCCGCCTGCATTGAAAAATGCTGACCCAGCGCTAGAAAAGCAATGGGGCGGGCACGCGCAAGTCAGTTGCGCGGCGCTGCACGCCTTTGACGCACCTGATGCCGTGGCGCGCATCGCAGGTGGACACCACGGCAGACCGTCCGAAAAGCCGGGGGTGTATGACGCCCGCCGCCCATCCTTTGGTGGCACCCAATGGCAAGACAGGCGCAAAGAACTGTTGAATCGCCTGCTACCGGAAAGCCCACCTTGGCCGCAACTGGACGATGAAGCACGCGAACGCATGCTCTGCGGCCTGACCATCACGGCAGACTGGATTGCCTCCGGCACCCTGTTCGACGACCCGCACGAGGACTGGCAGCCGCTCATCGGCCAAGCCGTTGATGAAGCGGGCTTTTGCTGGCCGCAGGTGCTGCCGGGGTTGAGCTTTCAAGACATCTTCGGCTTCGCGCCACGCCCGGCACAAAGCGCGCTGATTGACGCCATCACAGCCCCCGGCGTCTACGTGCTGGAAGCGCCGATGGGACTGGGCAAGACGGAAGCCGCCCTTTACGCCGCCTACCGCATGCTGGAGCAGCGCAAAAGCAGCGGCATCTATTTCGCCCTGCCCACGCGCCTGACCTCCAACCGCATCCATGCGCGCGTTGACACATTTTTGGAGCGCATTTTTGCCGGGCATGAAAGCGCCCTGCTGCTGCACGGACAAGCATGGCTGGAGCGCTTTGCACACCAGCAGCTTGGCAAACACGGCGCCCCCAACAAAAGCTGGTTTACCCAAGGCAAGCGCGGCATCCTCGCGCCCTTTGCCGTCGGCACTGTGGACCAGGCGCTGCTCTCGCCCATGCACGTGCGCCACGGTGCGCTGCGCACCTTCGGGCTGGCGGGCAAAACCGTCATCCTTGACGAAGTGCACAGCTACGATGCCTACACCGGCGGCATTCTTGATGCGCTCGTGGCGCAACTGCGCCGTCTGAACTGCACCGTCATCATCCTCAGCGCCACACTCACTGCCGAGCGCCGCGCTGCGCTCCTTGGCGCAGCAAGCGCCAGTACCGCTTACCCACTCATCAGCGCCGCGCCACTGGCAAGCAGCCTCACCGCCATCCCCTGCGAAGCACCCGCCGAAAGCCAGACCCTTCTCGGCCACCCCGCCAGCGACGACGAAGCCATGGAAGAAGCCTTGCTGCGCGCCGAGGGCGGACAGCGCGTGCTCTGGATTGAAAACACCGTGGGCGAAGCACAAGCGCGCTGGCGCCTGCTGGCCGCACGCGCCAAAGAAATGGGCGACCTGCCCTGCGGCTTGCTCCACTCGCGCTTCACCCCGGCTGACCGCGAGCAGGCTGAAGAGCACTGGGTCGCGCACTTTGCCCACAACGCGCCCGAGCGCAGCACACGCGGCGCACTGCTCGTCGGCACGCAAGTCGTCGAGCAATCGCTGGATTTGGACGCCGACTTCCTCATCACCCGCTTTTGCCCCACCGACATGCTGCTGCAGCGCCTCGGGCGCCTTTGGCGCCACGCAGACACCCAGCGCCCGCCCAGCGCGCAGCGCGAAGCATGGCTGCTGCACCCCGCAGTGGAACATGCTCTGGAAAAACCACGCAGCGCCTTTGGCAACAGTGGCTTCGTCTACGAACCCTACGTGCTCACGCGCAGCCTGGAACTCTGGCACGCGCGCACCGCCATCAGCCTGCCCAGTGAAATCCGCTCCATCATTGAAGCCACCTACGCCGCCCGCGAACAGGAACCCGCACCCATGCGCGCGGCACTCGCCGAGATGCGCAAAAAAGTGGAGGAACAAAAAAACCTCGCCCAGCGCGCCCAATCCACCACAGGGAAAACTGTCCGCGACGACGAAGACGACCCGCCCACGCGCCTGAACGAGCGCAAAGAGCTTTCCGTCCTGCTGCTGCGCCACTGCAGCGGCACAGAGCACAGCGTCACCCTGCCAGACGGCACCGCGCTGGACTTGCGCTCTGGCGATGGCGGTTGGCACCGCCGCTCATGCACCGCCGCCGCCCTGCTGCGCCACGTTGTGCGCGTGCCAGAAAAACTCGCCCCCGCCAGCACCCCGCCAAAATGGTTTGAGCCTTGGCTGCACTGCCAGCAACTGCGCGTCGGGCTGCTGGACGAAAGCGGCGCCGTGCTTGAACTGGATCGCGGCGCACCGCAGCGGCATCTGCGCTACAGCAGCGAACAGGGCTATTGCGAGTGGAAAATCTGACCCGTTTGCATCGCCTCTACCACCTCATCAAAAAAGGAGACGCAAAACAATGCAACAACGCTTCAACCTGGTCGACGAACCTTGGCTACCCGTCGCCGGGCACGGGTTGGTCAGCCTGCGCAGCATCTTTGAGCGCAGCGACCTGCCAGCCCTTGGCGGCAGCGTCACGGAAAAAATCGCCATCACCAAACTGCTACAAGCCATTGCCCAGGCCGCCTGCACACCCAAAGACGATGATGAATGGCAACGGCTTGGTGAAGAGGGAATGGCACGCGCCTGTCTGGGCTATCTGGAACGCTGGCACGGCGCCTTCTGGCTGTATCACCCGGAAAAGCCGTTTTTGCAATTTCCGGCGGTGGCAAAAGCAGAAATAAAGCCGTACGGTGCCCTCATGCCGGAAATCGCCACGGGAAACACTTCCATCGTCTTCCAGCAGCAGGTGCCGCCCGAACCGCAACAGGTCAGCGACGATGCGCGCGCCCGCCTTGTCCTGGTACACATGTCCTGCTGCTTCAGCGGCAAAAAAGTGGACGCCAGCGTCACCCTATCCCCCGGCACCGTCAAAAGCAAAAGCGCCAAACCCGGCCCGGCGCTCTGCTCCATCGGACTGCTGCACTCATTTTTGCATGGGCAATCAGTGCGTCAAAGCGTCTGGCTGAACCTCCTCACCCTGTCCGATGTACAGGAAGAAAAAACTTTCACCCTCGGCATCGGCACCCCGCCTTGGGAACGTATGCCCGCTGGCGAAAATGACGCCCTCGCGCGAGCCTTGCAGCACAGCCTCATGGGGCGCCTCGTTCCGATGGCGCGCTTTATCCTGCTGCACGAACAGGGAGCGCATTACGTTGAAGGCCTCCAGCACCCCGACTACCTGCACGGCGGCATGATGGACCCCAGCGCTGCCGGCGATTTCAGCAAAGCCAAGCCAAAAATGCTCTGGGCAGACCCGGACAAACGCCCCTGGCGCTCCCTGACCGCACTCCTCGCCTTTTTGAACAAATCTGACGTCAGCGCCTTCATCTGCCCGCAGCTCAAATACTGCGCCACGCGCTTGCACCGCGCTGATTTTGCCGCCTTCCGCCTCTGGTCAGGGGGCATACGCCTCAGCAGCAATGCGGGCGAACAGTATCTGACTGGCAGTGACGACGTGGTGGAATCCGAACTGGACTTGCACACCGACTGGCTCAATGGCGAAGCAAGCCAGTGGTTTGACCAGATTCAGCGCAGCATGTCAGAACTGGAACAGCTCAACAAAGTCCTTTACGCTTCCGTTGCCAGTTATTACAAAGACGCCGGCGCCGATAACGCCGGCGACTTGGCCGCCCGCGCCGCGCAGGAGTTCTGGCAAATGGCGGAACGCCATTTTCCCGCCTTGAGCCGCGCTTGCTACGAAGCAGAAAACGCGCCGCGCCAGTCTGTAATGCACCGCATGCAGCAATGCGCGCGCCAAAGCTACGAACACGCCTGCCCGCAAGACACCGCGCGGCAGTTGCAGATTTTTGTCAAACACCAACCCCGCCTGAGCAAGGAGGCGCCATGACGCAAACAACCACACCAACACATGCAGAGCGCGAGCAGCAATTCGTCGCCCGCGTGCTGGAACAATGCAAAAAAGACAACGGTTTTGCTGCGCGCCTGCGCCGCGCCGACAATCCCGACACTGAGTACTACGCCTTGGGCGACTTGGCAAAACTCGGCGTCAACATTGAAGACGACAGCCAGCGCCTGCCCTTCACCTTGATAGCCGCCGCCCTCAGCCGCGATGCCGGCACCATGAATGCCGACGGCACTCTAGGCATTGGTGCCGCACTGCGCCGCTGCCTGCCTGACGAAGAGGCAGAAGACAGCCCGCGCCTGCGCCGCCTGCTGGCGTGCGAGAGCCTGAACGAAACATGCCAAGTGCTGCGCCCCATGCTCTCTCTGGTGCGCAGCAAGGGCGCCCGTTTGAACTACGCCCAGCTGCTGCAAGACTTGCGCAGCTTCCGTTTTGGCAAAGACGCCGCACAAAAAACCAAACGCCAATGGGTCAGCGACTTTTACCGCAAGGCCGCTGCCAGCGATAAAGACGGCGAAACCCGCCAAGGGGAAGCATGACATGCACTATTTGAGCCAATACCAGCTTTCCGTCACCGACGCCCGCCGCCTGCGCCTGACCGACGCCTATTCCCTGCACCGCATCGTCTACGGTTTGTTTGACGACGTGCGCGGCGGTGAGACAAACAAGGCCAGCGGCATCCTGTTTGCAGACAAGGGCATGAAACCGGGTGGCGCGCCGCGCCAGAACATGCGCACCGTGCTCATCCTCTCTGACCGCCCGCCACGCGAGCCTGAATGCGGAAATATCCACACCAAACCGCTGCCTGACAGCTATCTGCAAGCCGAGCAGTATGCGTTTGAACTGGTCATCAACCCCGTGCGCCGGAAAAACATCAGCGGCAGCCGCGGCCCCATCGTCCCCATCATCGGCAAGGCAGCGGTGCGCCAATGGTTTCTTGAAAAGTCCCCCAGCTGGGGCTTTGAAACGCACGAACCCTCATTGCAAGTGGGCGACATCAAAGTGGAGCAGTTTCCCCACAAGGGCAGCCAGGCCACCATCGCCCACGCCACCGTAACCGGCACACTGCACGTTGCCGACCGCGCCCTGTTCACCCAAGCCGTCTACCACGGCATTGGCCGCGCCAAAGCCTTTGGCTGCGGCCTGCTGCAAATCGCCCCCATTCATTGAATCCACGCCCATCCGAGGAGAAACACCATGACCACCCCCCTGCGCGGCTGCGCCCTTGAATTCCACATCCTGCAATCCTTTCCCGCCACCTGCCTGAACCGCGACGACGTGGGCGCACCCAAAAGCGCCATCGTCGGCGGCGTGCCGCGTGCGCGCGTCAGCTCGCAATGCTGGCGCTGATCCTCGCCCACGGGC
>JAFRYL010000202.1 GCA_017437605.1 Ottowia sp.
GAGGGCAGGGTGGGGGTGCGCCGCATTGCGGCAGCAATGCGGCGTGCTGTGGTTTGCAAAGGCATTGCAGTTTTGAAATACAGACGCCATGCCGCGTGGCGGCATGGCGCCCCCTCACCCTGACCCTCTCCCCCCGTCGAGCCGCTGCGCGGCACGCGGGGGCGAGGGGAAGAATTTGTGAGTTTTTGCTAGGTATTGCATGGTTGCCGGCAAGATAAGCCGGCAATGTAATGGTATTGCAGCGGGTATACGTGTTCAGCGCAGCTGCAGTGTGCGCTGCGCCTGCCGCGCCTGCGGGCGTTGCACGGGGGTGAGCTCAAGCTGCAGGGCCTGCTGGCGGCGGTAGCCTTCAAAGCGCGCGGGCTGGCCGGGGGGCAGGGCGGCGGTGCGGGTCATCAGCTCGGCTGTGCTGGCGACGCTTTGCCCCGCTACGCGGGTGATGAGGTCGCCGGGGCGCAGGCCGGCGCGGGCTGCCGGGCTGTCGGTCAAGACGCCGGCGATGAGTACGCCGCTGGCTACGGGCACGGCAAAGGTTTCGCGCAGTTCGGGGGTGAGGTCGGCGGTTTCCACGCCTATCCAGCCGCGTATGACGCGCCCGTGCTGCACGATGCTGCCGAGCACTTGCTGCGCGGTGCTCACAGGTATGGCAAAGCCGATGCCCATGCTGCCGCCGGAGCGCGAGTAGATGGCGGTGTTGATGCCGAGCAGCCGCCCGTCAGCATCAATGAGGGCGCCGCCGCTGTTGCCGGGGTTGATGGCGGCGTCGGTCTGAATGAAATTTTCGTAGGTGTTCAGCCCAAGCTGGCTGCGCCCAAGGGCGCTGACGATGCCGCTGGTCACGGTCTGCCCGACGCCGAAGGGGTTGCCGATGGCAAGCACGCGGTCGCCGACTTGCAGCGCGTCCGAGCTGCCAAGGGCGATGACGGGCAGGGCGTCCAGCTCAATCTTGAGTACGGCAAGGTCGCTTTCCTGGTCGGCGCCGATGAGCCGCGCGGCGGTGCGGCGCATGTCGGGCAGCACGACTTCTATGGCGTCGGCGCCAGCGACGACGTGGTTGTTGGTGAGCACGTAGCCGTCGGCGTGCATGATGACGCCCGAACCCAGCCCGGTGTGCGTTTCCGCGCGGTCGCCGAAGAAGAAGCGGAACCACGGGTCCGCCGCGAGCGGGTGGCGCATGGTGGTGCGCGTGTTGATGCTGACGACGGCGGGCGCAGCGCGGCGCACGGCGGCGCTAAAGCTCTGCGGCGCGTCGCCCTCGCGCGCGGGCAGCGGTGGCGCGACGGTGGGCGCGGGCAAGGCGGGCTGCACCGGCGCGGGGCGCTGCGGCGCAAGGGCATGAAAGACGAAATACGCCGCCAGCAGCACGGTGACGGTTTGCGCGAACAGCAGCCAGAGGCGTTTCATGGGCGGGTGCGGGCTTACAGGTCGTCCACGAGGGCGGAGCTTTTGGCGTAGGCGGTGGAGCGGGCTTCAAAAAAGTCGGTTTTCACGAGGTTGGCGTTGGCATGCTGGCTGACCCATTGCATGCTTTCCGGCTCGGTTTCAAAACCCTTGTAGAGCGTGCCCAGCCCGAGGCTGGAATAGCGCAGGTTGCCGAGATAATGAATGTAGTCGGAAATCATGGTGCTGTTCAGCCCCTGGATTTCGTCGCCGATGGCGTAATGCCCCCACTCGATTTCCTGACGCACGCCTTCGTCCATCATTTCGGCAATCATGCGTTCGGTGTCCGGGGTGAAAAGTTCCGGCTCTTCCTTGCGCAGTTCAAGGAGGATATTCCTGAAAAGCCAGAGGTGGGTGTTTTCATCGCGGTTGATGTAGCGGATTTCCTGCACCGAGCCTGGCATTTTGCCGTTGCGCCCGAGGTTGTAGAAAAACATGAAGCCGCTGTAAAAATACACGCCTTCCAGAATGTAGTTGGCGATGAGCACTTTCAGGAAGTTCCGCAGGCTGCTGTCTTGCAGAAAGGCGTTGTATTGCTCGCCGATGAAGGTGTTGCGCTTGAGCAGGCGCTCATCGTCTTTCCACTGGAACAGCACGGCGTTGCGCTCGTGGGGGTTGCAGATGGTGTCGAGCATGTAGCTGTAGCTCTGCGAGTGAATGCACTCCTGAAAGGTCTGGATGCACAGGCAGAGGTTGACTTCGTTGGCGGTGATGTATTCCGACACGTTGGGCAGGTTGGCGCTTTGCAACGAGTCCAGAAACACGAGAAAGCTGAGGATTTTGTCGTAGGCGCGGCGCTCGGGTTTGTCCAGCAGGCGGTAATCCTTGATGTCCTTGCTCAGGTTGATTTCTTCGGGTATCCAGAAATTGTTCATCGCCTGGCGGTACCAGTCGCTGACCCAGGGATACTTCATGTTGTTGAAGTCGTTGAGGTTGGTGGTGTTGCCGCCTATCATGCGGCGGGTCAGCACGTCGGTGTCCCCTTCGGGGTTGAACAGGGGTCTTCTGACAAGTTCGGCCATTTTTTCTACTCCTTGGGTTGCAGCGGCGGTGTGGTTTTTCCCGGCGCGTATTACGCCGAGCAGCTTTCGCAGTCTCCGACTTCAAGGGATTTGGAGCGGACGTAATAGATGGTTTTCATGCCTTCTTTCCACGCCATGAGGTACAGGTTCAAGACCTGCCGCAGCGAGAATTCGTTGGTGATGTAAAGGTTCACGCTCTGCGCCTGGTCAATATGGCGCTGCCTGATGCCAGCGGCGCGTATGGTCCACGCCTGGTCAATGGTGTGCGTGCTTTTGTAATACCAGTAGGTATCCATGCTCAAATCCGGCGCCACGCGGGGCAGCATGGCGCCTTTCTTTTCTTCCAGGAAGAAGCGGTGCATGATGGGGTCCAGGCCAGCCGTGGTGCCCGCAAGGATGGAGGTGGAGCTGGTGGGCGCGATGGCGATGAGGTAGGCGTTGCGCATGCCGTCGCGCGCGACTTTGCTGGCCAGGGCGCGCCATTTTTCCGAGGTGTAGCCGCGCTTGCGGAAAAACTCGCCGTTTTCCCATTCGCTGCCGTGGAATTTGGGGTAGGCGCCTTTTTCGCGCGCGTTGTCGGAGCTGGCCTTGATGGCGGCGTAGGAAATGCGCTCAAAGACCTTGTCCACGAATTCAAGGTGTTCCTCGCTCTCCCAGCCGATTTTGCGCGTGGCAAGCATGTGGTGGTAGCCGGACACGCCAAGACCCACGCTGCGGTATTTCTTGTTGGTGATTTCGGCGTAGGGAATGGGGTAATAGTTGAGGTCAATAACGTTGTCCAGCGCACGCATGGCGCAGGCGACGATGTCCTGGATTTCGCTTTCGTTTTCCACGTCAATGCGTCCCAGGTTCAGGCTGGCCAGGTTGCAGACGACAAAATCGCCGGGTTTGTGCGTGGTGACGACGACGGTTTCCCCGTCCCGCGTTTCAACGCTGCAGCTTTGCAGCTCGGCGGGGGACATGTTCTGGGCAATTTCCGTGCAGAGGTTGGAGCAGTAGATGACGCCGCCTTCCGGGTTGGCGTTCAGGCGGTTGACGGTGTCGCGGTAAAAGGCGAAGGGGGCGCCGGTTTCAACAACGGATTTGAGAATGAGCCGCACCAGCTCTTTCAGCTTGATTTCGCGCTTCAGAATGCGGTTGTCCTGCACGCAGTCCTGATAGCGCGCTTCCCATTCTTCGCCCCAATAATCTTCCAGAGCATATCCCTTGACGGTAAGCACGTCGTGCGGGTCGAGCAGGTACCAGCTCTGGTTGATGTCTTCCTGCACCATTTTCCAGAAAAGGTCGGGGTAGCAGACGGCGGGGAATACGTCGTGCGCTTTCAAGCGGTCGTCGCCGTTGTTGGTGCGAATCTGGAGAAATTCAGGCAAATCCTTGTGCCAGGCGTCAAGGTAGACGGCCACGGCGCCTTGCCGCATGCCCAACTGGTCCACGGCCACGGCGGTGTCGTTGACGAGCTTAATCCAGCGGATAACGCCGCCTGCGGCGCCTTCAAACCCCCGAATGGCGCCGCCGGTGGCGCGGACTTTGCCAAAATACATGCCCATGCCGCCGCCGAATTTGCTGACCTTGGCGAAGCTGTCGATGCTGTGGTAAATGCCGTCAAGCGAGTCGGGGACGGTGTCCACAAAACAACTGGAAAGCTGGTGGTACGGCTTGCGCGCGTTGGACAGCGTGGGCGTGGCCATGGTGACTTTCTGCAGCGAAAGCATGTCGTAGAAACGGCGCACCCATTCAATTCTGCCGCTTTCTTCCTTCATGGCCAGGTGCAGGGCGATGCCCAGATACATTTCCTGCGGCGATTCCAGCGGGGTGTGGTGGCGGTCGCGGATGACGTAGCGCGACAGCAGCAGGTCCAGCCCGGCGTAGGTGTAAATCTGGTTTCTGTCTTCCTTGATGAATTGCGCGCAGCGCAGGATTTCGTCGCGGCTGTAATGCTCGAGAATGTAGGCGCCGTACAGCCCTTCGTCCACGAGGTATTTGATTTTGTCGTAAAAATCGTTGATGCCGCGTTTTTTCTCTTCCCGCCGGAGGTTCAGGCTGAGCTGGTGGTAGAGCAGCCGGGCGGCAATCATTTCCCAGCGCGGGTCTTCGTTGCCGGTCAGCTCGACGGCGGCCTTGATGAGGGCGTTCAGCTCCTCGCCGGGCGTCATGTTTTCTTTTTTGAATGACTCGTACTTGGCGTCAAGGCGCGAGAGGTCGTAGCCTTTTTCCGGAAAATCCCGCTGTATGTCTGTCAGGCAGGATTCTATTTTCGGAATGTGCAGGGATTCGGTCAGGTGCAGCCGCGAGACGCGCAATTGCGCGCGGCGCTCGCGGTACAGGATGTAGCGTTTGGCGACGCGGTAATGGCCGCTTTCCATGAGCGCCTGTTCCACGCAGTCCTGGATTTCCTCAACCTGCGGCTGCTCCTGGCTCGCCAGGAGGGCTTCCACCCGCTCGAGTATGTCCTGCAGACCTTCTGCGGAAATGGAGGTGCCGTCGCTGTCAAAGGCTTTCTGCATGGCGGCAATGATTTTGCCGGGCTGGTAGTCTTCGTTTTCTCCGTTGCGTTTTTTGACAGTGGTGCTCATTGGGTTTTCTTGGGGTGGTCTGGTTTTGCGCCTTGCGGTGCGGCGCGGCGTATCAAAAAAAACGGCGCCAGCAAAAAAACACGCCAAGCCGCTGTTTTCCCCGCTGCAATGTGCTGCATTTGCGGGGGCGGCTCTGGCTGTGGCTGGCGTCCTGGCTGAGGCTGCGTGTGTGCCTGGGTGACTTCGCTGCGGTATCACCTGCGGGTGATACGGGCGGGAAGGGCGGGCAGCCCGGCTTGTGGCTGGGCGGATTATGCCTGCGCGCCAGCGTGACTTTTCTCACACAAATCAGGGGGTTGCATCAGGAAACAGGGTGCTGAATTTCTTGATGCAGCGGGCGCTGTGCTGCAACTAGCATAGCGACAAGCTGGCGCGGCTTCGTCGGAGGCTGGCGGAGACTGGGAAAGAGCCGCAAATGGCAGGGTATATATTCTCTGCCGGCTTCATAAGCCGGCGATGATGTGTGTTACCTTTGGTGTATATTGTCTGGGCGACGCGATAATAATGCACGCATGGCTGACACACCCAAGGAAAGGAACGGGCATGGCTGACACGCTTTCAATGCAAACCACGGAACTGGCTGCCGGTGGCGGCGCGTGCACGCTTACGCAGCTTCTGGGCGCGTGCGACGAGCTGATGCGACCGCCGCCGGGCTTGCGCGACTATGGCTTGAACGGCCTGCAGGTGCAGGGCAATGAGGAGGTGCGGCGGCTGGTGTGCGGTGTGACGGCGAGCCGCGCGCTGATTGAGGCGGCGATTGACGCGGGCGCCGATGCGCTGTTGGTGCATCACGGGCTGTTCTGGCGCGGGCAGGAGGTGTGCATCAAGGGTTGGATGCGCGAGCGCCTGCGCCTGCTGCTGGCGCACGACATCAGCCTGTTGGCGTATCACCTGCCGCTGGACGCGCACGCGGAAATTGGCAACAACACGCAGCTTGCCCCGCGCCTTGGCCTGGTGGTGGAGCAGCGTTTTGACGAATACGACATTGGCTGCATCGGGCGGCGCGCGGACGGCGGCGCGTTTGCCAATGCCGAGGAGCTGCGCGCGCTGCTCGAGCGCGTGCTGGGGCGCAGCGTGCTGTGTGTGGACGGCAGCGGCGGCGCGCCCATTGAGCGCATCGCGTGGTGCAGCGGCGGCGCGCAGGGGCGGCTGCAGTTGGCCATCAATGCGGGGGCGCAGGCGTACATCACGGGCGAGATGTCCGAGCCGCAGCCGCACTTGGCGCGCGAGTGCGGCGTGGCGTTTTTCGCCTGCGGGCACCATGCCACCGAGCGCTACGGTGTGCAGGCGCTTGGGCAGCGCGTGGCCGAGCAGTTTGGCATTGCGTGCCAGTTCATTGACGTGGACAGCCCGGCGTAGGTTGATACACCTATGTTTATATGTTTCACCGCCGGCTTATGAAGCCGGCGGTGAATATATACCCGTTGAATAGGTGCGTTCAGCGTTTCAGGCTGTCGCGGATTTCGCGCAGCAGCAGCACGTCTTCGGGCGTTTCTTCGGGCGCGGGCGCCGGCTCGCCTTTTTTCAGGCGGTTGATGCCCTTGACCATCATAAAAATGATGAAGGCGAGCAGCACGAAGTTCACGGCGATGGTGATGAAGTTGCCGTAGGCAAAGACGGCGCCGAGCTTGCGCGCCTCTTCCAGCGGCAGGTTGCCGGCCTGCCCGGACAGCGGCAGGTAGTAGCTGGAAAAGTCCAGCCCGCCGAGCACGCGCCCGACGATGGGCATCACCAGGTCGCCGACGATGGAGTCAACGATTTTGCCGAACGCGCCGCCGATGATGACGCCCACGGCCAGGTCAACCGCATTGCCCTTGATGGCGAATTCCTTGAACTCTTGCAACATGCCCATGTTTTGCTCCTTTCGGGGGGTGGAAAGGCGCGAGTATTCCACCCGGCGGGCAAGCTGACCTGCATCAAGACTTCGTGCAGCCGCACAACACGGCGCATGGCGCGTGCCTACAATGAATTGCCATACAGGTGAAAGAGGCCAGAGGACAAGTTATGAGCGACTCACAGACCAGCCGGTTTACCCCTGCGCCGCTGGACAGCAGCAAACGCACATGGTTAATCGCCACAAGTTGCGCCGGCGTGGCCGGGACGGTGGCGTTGGCGACGCCATTTGTTAGCAGTTTTGCACCGTCTGAGCGCGCCAAGGCCGCGGGCGCTTCCGTGGAAGTGGATATTTCCGGCCTGCAACCGGGCGGGAAAATGGTGGTGGAATGGCGCGGAAAACCCGTGTGGATTATGCGCCGCACGCCCGAGCAGATGGCGTCGCTGGAAAAGACGGAACCCGAGCTGGCGGATCCGGATTCGCAGCACAAGGGTTATCCCACGCCCGAGTGGGCGCAAAACCAGGGGCGTGCGCGCGAGGAGCACCCAGAGGTGCTGGTCGTCGTCGGCATCTGCACGCACCTTGGCTGCTCGCCGGTGGACAAGCTGCAGCCCGGCCCGCAGCCTTCGTTGCCAGACAATTGGGAAGGCGGATTTTTCTGCCCGTGCCACGGCTCCACATTTGACCTGGCGGGGCGCGTGTTTAAAAACAAACCGGCGCCGGACAATCTGGAAGTGCCGCCCTACGTCTACCTTTCAGAAACCAAACTGCTGATTGGCGAAACAGAGAAAGCGTAAAGAGGCAGAACGATGGCTGAATTCAGAGAAGTATCCCCCGACGCGCCGTGGTACGAAAAGGCGTTTACGTGGTTTGACAACCGCTTCCCCACCGTCATGGGGGCGTACCGCAAGCACATGTCGGAGTATTACGCGCCGAAAAACTTCAATACCTGGTTCATTTTCGGCTCAATGGCGCTGCTGGTGCTGGTGATTCAAATCGTCACCGGCATTTTCCTGGTGATGCACTACAAGCCCGACGCCAGCCCGCTGGGCGGCGTGATTGGCGCGCCGCCCGTGGCCTTTGCCTCGGTGGAATACATCATGCGCGACGTGCCGGGCGGCTGGTTCATCCGCTACATGCACTCCACGGGGGCGTCCGCCTTCTTCATCGTGGTGTACCTGCACATGTTCCGCGGGCTGCTTTACGGCAGCTACCGCAAGCCGCGCGAGCTGGTGTGGATGTTCGGCTGCGCCATCTTCCTGTGCCTGATGGCGGAAGCCTTCATGGGCTACCTGCTGCCGTGGGGGCAAATGTCGTACTGGGGCGCGCAGGTCATCGTCAACCTGTTCTCTGCCATTCCCTTCATCGGGCCGGATTTGTCGCTGCTCATCCGGGGCGACTATGTGGTGAGCGACGCGACGCTCAACCGCTTTTTCAGCTTCCACGTCATCGCGGTGCCGCTGGCGCTCATCGGCCTGGTGGCGGCGCACCTGCTGGCGCTGCACGACGTTGGCTCCAACAGCCCGGACGGGATTGAAATCAAGGAAGGACCCAAGGGCAACCGCTGGTCGCCCGATGCGCCGGCGGACGGCGTGCCGTTCCACCCGTATTACTCGGTGCACGATGTGTTCGGCGTGGGCGTGTTCCTGCTGATTTTCTTTGCCATCGTGTTCTTCGCGCCGGAGATGGGCGGCTACTTCCTGGAATACAACAACTTCATTCCGGCTGACCCGATGGTGACCCCCGCGCACATTGCGCCCGTGTGGTACTTCACGCCGTTCTATTCCATGCTGCGTGCCACTACGGACGTGATGGTGAACGTGCTCTGCGTCGTCGTGCTGCTGGCGGTGGTGCTGATGTTCCTGCGCTGCAAGTGCTCCATGAATCTCAAGGTGGCGCTGGCGGTGGCCGGGCTGGTGCTCGTGGCGCTGCTCAAGGTGTTTGAGGCGAAGTTCTGGGGCGTGGTGGTGATGGGTGCTGCCGTCATCATCCTGTTCTTCCTGCCGTGGCTGGACCGCAGCCCGGCGCGCTCCATCCGCTACCGCCCGGGCTGGCACAAGGTGCTGCTGGGCATCTTCGTGGTCTGGTTCCTCATTCTCATGGTGCTGGGCGTGATGCTGCCGGGGCCGCTGTTTGCGGCGCCGTCGCTGGCGTGGCTGACCAACGAGCTGGTGGCCATGATTGGCACGCTGTTCTACTTCGGCTTCTTCCTGCTCATGCCGTGGTGGAGCCAGCTTGGCACCTTCAAACCCGTGCCCGACCGCGTGGTCTACAAACCGCACTGAACCGCAGCCAAGGAGAAAACATGATGAATTTCTGGAAAAAAATCCTCCTCGGCTCGGCGCTGACCTTGGGCGCAGCGGCTTCGTGGGCATCGGGCGGCGGCGTGGCGTGGGACAAGGCGCCCGTGAATGTGCGCGACATGGCCTCGCTGCAGCGCGGCGCGAAAACCTTCGTTAACTACTGCATCGGCTGCCATTCGGCCAACTTCATGCGCTACAACCGGCTGGTGGACATCGGCCTCACGGAGCAGGAAATCAAGGACAACCTCATGTTCACCACCGACAAGGTGGGCGACTTCATGAAGGCGGCCATTGACCCCGTGCAGGCCAAGGCGTGGTTCGGCGCCAACCCGCCCGACCTGACCGTGATTGCGCGCTCGCGTGCGGGCGCTGGCGGCTCGGGCGCGGACTACATCTACACCCTGCTGCGCAGCTACTACCGCGACCCCGCCAAACCCACCGGCTGGGACAACACCACCTTCCCGAGCATCGGCATGCCGCACCCGCTGGGCAACCTGCAGGGCGAGCGCAAGCCGGTGTTTGAAACGCACGGGGAAGAGCAGGTCTTCACCGGCCAGTGGGAGCGCGTCAAACCCGGGGCACTTGACGAGCAGGCATATGATGCTTTGGTTGGTGACCTGGTCAACTTCATGCAGTGGATGGGCGAGCCGGCGCAGGCGCGCCGCACCGCCATTGGCGTGTGGGTGATGCTGTTTCTGGCGTTCTTCACCTTCCTTGCGTGGAAGCTGAACCAGGCCTACTGGAAAGACGTGACCTGAGCGGCATTTGCCGCCGTTCCCTGCGGCATACAGCGGGGCAGCGCCACGCCGCTGCCCCGTTTTTTTTCGGTTTTGAAGGAGTCTTGCTTATGATGGTGCTGTATTCCGGCACGACGTGCCCGTTTTCGCATCGTTGCCGTTTTGTGCTGTTTGAAAAAGGCATGGATTTTGAAATCCGCGATGTGGACCTCTACAACAAGCCCGAAGATATCTCGGTGATGAACCCGAGCGGGCAGGTGCCCATTCTCGTGGAGCGTGACCTCATTCTCTACGAGTCCAACATCATCAACGAATACATTGACGAGCGCTTCCCGCACCCGCAGCTCATGCCGGGCGACCCCGTGGATCGCGCGCGCGTGCGCCTGTTCCTGCTCAATTTTGAAAAAGAGCTGTTCACGCACGTGAGTACGCTGGAAAACCGCAGCACCAAAACCAGCGAAAAAGCGCTGGAGCGTGCGCGCGCCAATATCCGCGACCGCCTCACACAAATCGCCCCGGTCTTTCTGAAAAACAAATACATTCTGGGCGACAACTTCTCCATGCTCGACGTAGCGCTCGCACCGTTGCTCTGGCGGCTGGACTATTACGGCATTGAGCTTTCGCGCAACGCCGCGCCGCTGCTCAAATACGCCGAGCGCATCTTCTCGCGCCCCGCCTACATTGAGGCGCTCACGCCGTCCGAAAAAGTCATGCGCAGATAAACAGAAATGGCCACCGCACACGCCACGCCACCCGCCGCGCCCTCCGTGCGCCCCTACCTCATTCGCGCGCTCTACGAATGGTGTACCGACAGCGGCTTCACGCCGCTCATGGCGCTCTACGTGGACGAGAACGTGCAGGTGCCGCGCGAATACGTCAAAAACAACGAAATCGTGCTCAACATCAGTTTTGACGCCACGCGGGGCCTGAAACTCGGCAACCAGTTCGTGGAGTTTCAAACGCGCTTCGGTGGTGTCACGCACTCCGTCATGGCGCCTGTGGGGTGTGTCACGGCGGTCTACGCGCGCGAAAACGGGCAGGGCATGTCCTTCCCCTACGAAGCCGCCGCTCCCGCCGTGCATGCCATTGAACCGCAGGAGGGCAGCAGCAGCCCGCCC
>JAFRYL010000203.1 GCA_017437605.1 Ottowia sp.
CCCCTGCATACCCATGAAGTTTTTTTACATGTGCCAGCAACATTCGCTGGCGCTGTTGCAATACCCGTCAGTTTTCCTGTTTTTCAAGGTGGCGGCGAATGGGGGCGGGCAGGCCGAGGGTGTGGAGCGCCGCCGTGCTGTGCCATGCGCCGGGGGCAGGCGGTGTGGCGCTGGCCGCAAAGGGCGCCTTGATGATGTGCAGCGTGAGGCTGCGGTGTGTGAGCTGGTGGCTGATGGGCGGCTGTTCACGCGCGGCGGCGCGGTTTTTTTCTGGCAGGGCGGCGAGCAGGCGTGCGCGGCTGGGGAATGTGGGCAGGCAGTGCAGGCCGCCCCAGATGCCGCGTGCGGGGCGCTGCGTGAGCCAGATGAGGGTGCCGTCGGCATTGCTGGCGTGCAGCAACCAGAGGGTGAGGGCGCGTTTTTGCGCGCGCGCTGCGGGGGTGGGCCAGCGTTCGGGCGTGCCGCTGGCGGCGGCAAGGCATTGGGCGGCGAGCGGGCAGTTTTGGCAGTCTGGGCGGCGCGGGGTGCAGAGCAGGGCGCCGAGGTCCATGAGCGCCTGCGTGTAGGCGGGCATGTTGGCAGCGTCTGCGGGCAGGAGGGTTTCGGCAAGCGGCCAGAGCTGGCGCTCGCTGGGCGTATCCAGGGCAAAGCAGCGCGCGAGGACGCGGCGCACGTTGCCGTCAAGAATGGGGGTGCGTTCGTTCCAGCAGAAGGCGGCGATGGCAGCCGCCGTGGAGCGCCCTATGCCGGGGAGCGCCTGCAACGCCTCGGCGCTGCGGGGAAATTCGCCGCCGTGTTGTGTGGCAATGCTCTGCGCGCAGCGATGCAGCAGGGCGGCGCGGCGGTAGTAGCCAAGGCCGCTCCAGAGGGCGAGGACTTCTTCCAGCGGCGCGGCGGCAAGGCTTTGCAGCGTGGGAAAGCGCGCGAGAAAGCGCGGCCAGTAGAGCTGCACGCGGGAGGCTTGCGTTTGCTGCAGCATGATTTCCGAGAGCCAGACGCGGTAAGGCTCCGTCGTGTGCTGCCAGGGCAGGTTGTGGCGTCCGCTGCGGCGTTGCCACTGCACGAGGGCAGACGCAAAGCAGCCGCCCGCGCCAGTGGTGGCGGGGCGGCTGGGTTTGGGTGCGGTTTGGGGTGGCGTGGCCGTCAGGCAGCGGCGGACTGCGCAGCGGGTGTTGGCGTGAACAGCAGGGCGTGGGCGCGGTTTTCCAGTTGCGAGGGGAAGCCCGCCATTTCAGCGGCCTGCGCTTCAATTTCGGCGATGCGCATGTCCAGCCCGCCAGCGGCGCCGGAGATGCGCGCGATGGCGTCAATGCGGCGGTTGTACGCCTGGCGGCGCTCGCGCAACTGGATGTCAATCTGCGTGGTGCTGGCCTTGTTCCAAAGCTCGATTTCGCCCAGCGCCGCCTCAAAGATGGAGCGCACGCGCGTGAGCAGGGCGCGCACGAGCTTTTCGCAGAACTCGGGCTGCGCAAGCCGCATCATGTTGCCCACGCCCAGGTACTGCAGGTGGCTGTTTTCCACGGCGGAGAGGTCTTGCAGCAGGCGCGAGACTTCGGGGCGCGAGACGGTTTTGAGCGAGAAGCCGTATTCGGCGTTGAGCTGGCGGAAGGAGGAGTCCAGCATTTTGTGGATTTCGCTTTCCACGGCCTGCACTTTGTTGACGACGCCGCGCAGGTTTTCAAACCCCTGCGCGTAGGACTTTTTGATGCCGAGCTTGATGCCGGGGGCGCGCAGCGCGGTGGTGAGGTCAGAGAGTTCCTGCTTGATGGTGGTGGTGCTGAGCAGCTTGAAGATGTTGTTCAGCAGCTTCATATGCACCGAGCGCACGGCGAGCACGCTGGCGGCGCTGCGGTCAAAGGAGGTTTTTTCCTGCTCGAGGCGCTGCTTCATGCGCGTGATGACGGTCTGGTTCTTGCCGCGCAGCCCGCGCAGTTCCAGGAGCTGCTCGTCCATTTCGCGGCGGCGCATTTCCAGCGTGCGGCTGGCCTGCGATTTGAGGTCGTCGGTGACGCTCTTGACCGAGTCTTCCAGCATCTGCTGGCGCGCGCCGAGCACGGTGTGGCCGAGGATGTTTTCAAACGCGGGCAGGCGGCTTTCGGCGAGCAGGTTCTTGTCGCCGCGCACCTTGGCGAGCAGCCCCTTTTGCGCGGAGATGGCAATCACCTGGTCGGCGGGCAGTTCAAGAATGCGCGCGGTCTCGGCGCACTGGCGGTGAATCTGATGCTCAATCTGCGCGGGCGTGCTGAGTTCGTCCCAGAGGGTGTCAATCTTGTTGAGCACCACGAAGCGCGCGCTGCTGGAGCCGGTGAGCGCGGCAAGGTGCTCGCGCCAGATGGCGAGGTCGGATTTGGTCACGCCGGTATCGGCGCCCAGCACAAACACCATCGCCTGCGCCTGCGGAATGAGGCTCACGGTCAGTTCCGGCTCGGCGCCGATGGCGTTCAGGCCGGGGGTGTCAAGCACCACGAGGCCGCGCTTGAGCAGCGGGTGCGACATGTTGATGAGGGCGTGGCGCCAGCGCGGAACTTCCACCAGTCCGTCTTCGCGCACAGGCGGGTTGTCCTGCGGGGTGTCGTCGTGCCAGAAGCCGAGTGCCCGCGCCTCCTCCTGCGGCACATGCAGCACTTCGGAGACTTTCTCCATTGCGCTGGCCATTTGCGCCGGGTCGTTGATGTCCAGATCCACGCGCTCCCATTTTTCCGGCGTCATGCGCCACTCCAGCAGGCTCTGCGGCTGCAGGCGCGTGTGCACGGGCAGCAGCCGCAGGCAGGGAGGAAGCTCGGCGTCCCAGCCAAGCTCGGTGGGGCACATGGTGGTGCGCCCGGCGCTGGCGGGCATGATGCGCCGCCCGTAGCTGGCGAAAAAGACGGCGTTGATGAGTTCGGACTTGCCGCGCGAGAACTCGGCCACGAAGGCGACCATGACCTTGTCGCTGCGCAACTGCTCGCTGAGCTGGCGCACGCGCTCGTCGGCGCCGTCGTCAAGGAGGTCTTGCTCGCGCAGCCAGTCGGCCAAGTCTTTCAGGCGGGCGTCCACCTCGTGACGCCAGCGTCCGTGTTGGTCAAATTGTTCGCTGAAATTCGCCATCTTTCTTGCTGCCTTTGTTTGTTTTTGATGCAGAAAGCAGTGATGTTACAGGGAACAGCGCTGCCTCAATGCTGCAGACAGGTGAGCGACATGACATTTGTTGCAAAAAGTGGCACGGCGTCCGGGCGCAGTGAAAGCTGCGCTTTCTGGTGATATAAAACGTTAGTATATGCTGGTCGCCGGCGTAAGAAGCCGGCGATGCAAGCAAATATCAACGGGTATATGCCTTTCAGTGCTGGCAGCCGGGGCAGTAGTAGGTGCTGCGCTGCCCTTGGCGCAGCACGGCGATGGCGCGAGCGCAGCGCGGGCAGGGCTGCCCGGCGCGGCCATAGACGGCGGCGTGCAACTGGAAATGCCCGGCTTCGCCCTGCGCGCTCACGAAGTCGCGCAGCGTGCTGCCGCCTTGCTGTATGGCGCTTTGCAGCACTTGCCGGATGGCGGCGTGCAGCCGGGCGGCGCGCGCGGCGGAAATGCGCGCCGCAGGCGTGGCGGGGTGGATGCCGGCGGCAAACAGGGCTTCGCAGGCGTAGATGTTGCCCACGCCGACGACGGCGCGCCCGGCGAGCAGCACCTGTTTGATGGGCGCACGGTGTTTCTGGAGGGCGTGGTGGAAGCTGCGGGCGTCAAAAACGTCATCAAGCGGCTCGGGTCCCAGCTTGTCCAGCAGTTGCGTGGCGGGTGGCGCGTCCAGCGCGGGCGCATACACCACGGCGCCGAAGCGCCGCGCGTCGTGCAAGCGCAGCGTGCCGGCGCTGGTGTGCAGCTCAAAGTGTTCGTGCTTGCCGGGCGGCGGGGCGTTCCCCAGCAGGCGCAGGCTGCCGGACATGCCAAGGTGTAGCAGCAACAGCCCTTCGTCCAGATGCAGCAACAGATATTTGCCGCGCCGCCCCACGCTGCGGACGGTGCGTCCGGTGAGCGCCTGCGGCTCCACGCCCAGCGGCCAGCGCAGCGGCAGCCCCTGCCGCACGCCGATGATGCGCGCGCCGGCGATGCCGGCAATGCCCCGGCGGGTGATTTCAACTTCGGGCAACTCGGGCATGGCAAGAAAGCACGGCATACGGCGAAAGCCTTGAATTATCATGCTCCGATGCTTTCTCTTTCTTCTCTCTGGCAGCGCCCCCGGCTGGGCGCATGGTTGGCGGCGGCGTTCGCCGCAATGGCTTTGACGGGGTGCGCCACGCGCACGGGCGCCGTGGCAAACGCCGAGTCGCAGGTGGATAAAGCGGCGCCGCCGCCCGTGCCTTCGCGCCTTGATGCGCCGCTGCTCTACGAGTTGCTGCTCAGCGAAATGACGCTGGACGCGGGCAATGCCCGCACCGCCTCACGCCTGATGCTGGATGCGGCGCGGCGTGTGGGCGAGGAGCCGCTCTACAGGCGAGCAACCGAGATGGCGATGATGCAGCGCGAGGGCGCGCTGGCGCTGGAGACGGCGCGCGCGTGGCGGCAGGCGTGGCCGCAGTCGGCATCGGCGTGCCGGTTTGAGATGCAGGTGCTCACGGCGCTTGGGAACACCAAGGGGCTTGACGAGCCGCTGCGTTGCGTGCTTGGGTCAATTGAGGGGGACGAAAAACAGGCGCTCATCGTGGCGCTGCCCGCGCTGCTGCAGCGCGTGCCCGAGCGCGAGGCGCTGGCGCGCAGCGTGGAAAGTGCGCTGGGTGACGACCTGAAGACGCCGGAGCTGGCAGCAGCGGCGTGGACGACTGTGGGGCGGCTGCGCCTGAGTGCCGGTGACAAGCAGGGCGCATTGCAGGCGGCGCGCCAGGGGCGCGCCGCCGATGGCGCCTCAGAGTGGCCGGCGCTGCTGGCCGCGCAGCTTGTGGGCGAAGGCGTGCCCGAGGCCGAAACGCTCATAAAGGACTATCTGCAAAGCGGTGCGGCCAAGCCGGAAATGCACCTGGCGTGGGTGCGTGCGCTGATGGGCGCGCAGCGCAGCGATGAGGCGCGCGAGGCGCTGCAGACGCTCACGCGCAAACACCCGGACTATCCGGAGGGATGGCTGCTGCTTGGCGCGCTGCATGCCGATGAGCAGCGCGATGCCGAGGCGCAAAAGGCGCTGCTGCACTATCTGCAGATGGTGGAACAGGGCGGCGACAAGGAGGATGCCCTCGCCGAGGCGCGCACCGGCGGCGCAGACCAGGCGCGCATGGCGCTGGCGCGGCTGGCGGAAAAGCGCGGCGATGAGCTGGAGGCGGAACGCTGGCTGCAGGAGGTGCGCTCGCCTGAATTCCAGATGGGGGTGCGTGCGCGCCGCGCGGCGTTGATGGCAAAGCGCGGTGAGCTGGCGCAGGCTCGCCAGCTCATACGCAGCGCGCCGGAGCGCGAGCCGGGCGATGCACGCATGAAGCTGCTGGCAGAAGCGCAACTGCTGCAGGAGAACGAGCGCGAGCAGGAGGCGTGGGAATTGCTGCGGGACGCAGCGAAAAAAGACAGCAAGGACGAAACCTTGCTCTACGAGGCGGCGCTGGCTGCCGAGCGCGCCGGCCACCCGGCGGAAATGGAGCGGCTGATGCGGCGCATCATCAGCATCAACCCGGAGTCGGCGCAGGCGCTCAATGCCTTGGGCTATTCCTATGCCGACCGCAATGTGCGCCTGAAAGAGGCGCGCAACCTCATTGAGCGCGCCGTGCGCCTCATGCCCGATGATGCTTTCATTCAGGACAGCCTGGGCTGGGTGGAGTTCCGGCAGGGGAATGTGCAGCGTGCGCGCGAGATTCTGCAAAAGGCGTGGGACAAGCAGCCGCACCCAGAAATTGCTGCGCATCTGGGCGAGGTGCTCTGGGTGCAGGGCGAGCGCGACGCGGCGCGCGCCATCTGGCGCGAAGGCCTGCGGCTGGACGCCAAGGACAAGACGCTGCGCCGGGTGATGCAGCGCTTTGGAGTTGAACCATGAAAAAGGCCGTGCTGCGGAGCCTGTCTGCACTCCTGTTCACCTCTTTTCTTTTCATAGCAGGGTGCGCGCAACTGAACACGGCAGTCGGCGATTTTTCTTCTGTCAATGACTTCTGGAAAGGGCGCCTGTCCGTGCTCGTCGCCAGCGACAGCGTGGCGGAAACAGAGCAGCCCAAGTCGTTCATCGCTTCCTTTGAGTTGAGCGGCAATGCCGAGGCGGGCGAGCTGCTGCTGCTCTCGCCGCTGGGCAGCACCGTCGCGCGCCTGCTTTGGCAGCCGGGGCGCGCCACGTTACAGCAGGGCGGGCAGGAGCGCGTCTACAACTCGCTTGACGAACTCGCCGAACTTGCCACGGGCACGCCGCTGCCGGTGGCGGTGCTGTTTGCCTGGCTGCACGGGCAGCCGCAGGAGGCGGGCGGCTGGAAAGCCGACCTCAGCCGCCTGAAAAAAGACGGTCGCCTGACGGCGCGCCGCCTCACGCCCTCGCCGGCGGCCGAGTTGCGCGTGGTGCTCGAGCGCGAAAACTGAGCCATGCACGCGCTCCACGACGTTCCCGCGCCGGCCAAGCTCAACCTGTTTTTGCACATCACGGGGCGGCGCGCTGACGGCTACCACCTGCTGCAGTCAGCGTTTGCGCTCATAGACTGGTGCGACAGCCTGTCGTTTGAGCCGCGCGCGGGCGGCGCCATCAGCCGCGAAGACGAGGGCGGGGCGCCGCTGCCTGCTGATGACCTTTGCGTGCGTGCCGCGCGTGCTCTGCAAGACGCCACCGGCTGCACGGCGGGCGCGCACATTCGCCTGCACAAGCGCATCCCGTCGCAGGCGGGCATGGGCGGCGGCTCGTCAGACGCAGCCAGCACGCTGCTCGCGCTCAACCGCCTCTGGCAGCTTGGCCTGTCGCGCGCGGTGCTCGCGCGTATTGGCCTGAGCTTGGGCGCCGACGTGCCGTTCTTCTTGCACGGCGCGCACGCCTGGGCGGAGGGCGTGGGCGAGCGCCTGCAAAGCATCGCGCTGCCGCCTGCGCACTTTCTGGTGCTCAAACCGTCGCAGGGAATCAACACGGCGCAGCTTTTTCAAAACCCGCTGGTGCGCCGCGACAGCCCGCCTGCTACAATCGCTCGCTTTGTTGCAGACCCGTATGGCTTTGGCCGCAACGACTTGCAGGCAGCTGCCGAGCAGCTTTGCCCGCAAGTGGCCGAATGTCTCGCCTGGCTGCGCGGTCAGGGGCTGAAAGGCCGCATGACCGGCTCAGGCAGTGCCACATTCGCGCTGGTGCCTGAGGCGAAGCTGCCCGATTTCACAGGCGCTTTGCCCGAGGTGCCGCATGGTTGGAACTTGCGGTTTTGCAGCACTCTGGAACGCCACCCGCTTGCCGGTTGGGTTTCAGAAACGAGTTGAAAATTTGCGCGTTTTGCCAACGGTGAAAGCCACAGGGGAGTAGCCAAGGTGGTTAAGGCATCGGATTTTGATTCCGACATTCGAGGGTTCGAGTCCTTCCTCCCCTGCCAAGACTGCCGGGGCAAAATGCACAAGGGTTCACAGGGGAGTCGCCAAGTTGGTTAAGGCATCGGATTCTGATTCCGACATGCGAGGGTTCGAGTCCTTCCTCCCCTGCCAGAAGCGACGAGCCTGGCGCCGCGCAAGGCGTCAGGCTCTTTTTTTGTAATTGACGGCCATCATGCACTACACGCCAAGCTCAGATTTTCTGGTATTCACCGGCAATGCCAACCCCGCGCTGGCCGCTGAAATTGCTGACAACATGGGCGTTGCGCTGGGCGCGGCGACAGTCAAGCGCTTTTCCGACGGCGAAGTCTCCGTGGAAATCCAGCAGAACGTGCGTGCGCGCGACGTGTTCGTGGTGCAGTCCACCTGCGCGCCCACCAACGACAACCTGATGGAGCTGCTCGTCATGGTGGACGCACTGAGGCGTGCCTCCGTGGCGCGGGTGAGCGCTGTCATTCCCTACTTCGGCTATGCGCGCCAGGACCGGCGCCCACGCTCCACGCGCGTGCCCATCAGCGCCAAGGTCGTCGCCAACATGCTGCAGACGGTGGGTGTGGACCATGTGCTGACCATGGATTTGCACGCCGACCAGATTCAGGGCTTTTTTGATATTCCCGTTGACAACGTATATGCCTCGCCGCTGCTGCTGGACGATTTGCTGCGGCAAAACTACTCTGATTTGCTCGTTGTCAGCCCCGACGTGGGCGGCGTGGTGCGCGCCCGCGCGCTGGCCAAGCCGCTGGGGTGCGAGCTGGCGATTATTGACAAGCGCCGCCCGCGCGCCAATGAAAGTGAAGTGATGCACGTCATCGGCGATATTGAAGGGCGCAATTGCGTCATCATGGACGACATGATTGACACCGCCGGCACGCTGGTGAAGGCGGCCACCGTGCTCAAAGAGCGCGGCGCCAAAAATGTGTATGCCTACTGCACGCACCCGGTGTTTTCCGGCCCCGCCATCAAGCGCCTTGAAGAAGGCGCGCTGGACGAGGTGGTGGTGACCAACACCATTCCACTCAGCGATGCGGCGAAAGCCTGCAACAAAATCCGCCAGTTGTCCGTGGCGCCGCTGATTGCACAAGTCATCCAGCGTATTGCCCTTGGGCAATCGGTCATGAATCTGTTCCGTGAGCAGGAAGAAAAAACCGCCTATCACGGAGCCAGTCCCACGCTTTTTTGACAGCAAAAAGGCGCGGTTTTTCAAACAGCGGGTTGCACTGGTCGCGGTCAGCCCGCCTTTCAGGAGTTATCCAACATGCAATTCAACGCAACAGAACGCAAGATGCAGGGCACGGGTGCGAGCCGCCGCCTGCGTAACGCGGGCCGCGTGCCCGGCATCGTCTACGGTGGCGAAGGCCAGCCGCAGATGATTGACATGGACCACAACGAAATGTGGCAGGCCGTGCACAAGCCGGCCTTTCACACCAGCGTCCTTGACATGAATCTGGACGGCAAGGCCAGCCAGGTGCTGCTGCGCGACGTGCAGATGCACCCCTATCGCCAGCAGATTGTGCATATGGACTTTTTGCGCGTCGCCGCCGGCCAGAAAATCACCATGCGCGTGCCGGTGCGTTACAAGGGCCAGGAAGAATCGCCGGCGGTCAAGAAACACCGCTGCGTGGTCAACATCGTGGCCAAGGACGTGGAGGTTTCCTGCATGCCCGCCGACCTGCCCGAGTGCATTGAGGTCGATTTGTCCAAACTCAAACCCGGCGACCGCATCACGCTGGCCGGCGTGAAACTGCCTGACGGCGTGCAGCCCATCACGCACGGCAACAGCATCACCTCAGTGACGCTGGTTTCTGTGGCCAAGCCCAAGGGCGGCGGCAGCGTTGCTGCCGACGACGAAGCGCCGGCTGCTGACGCCGCCCCCGCCGAAGACGCCGCACCTGCGGCAGCCGAAGGCGGCGAAGCGCAGCAGTAAACCGCGCTTGTTTCGCAAGCCCGCCCGAGATGGCGGGCTTTTTTATGCAGCTTGCACCATGCTCAAACTTCTGGTTGGCCTTGGCAACCCTGGCTCGCAATACGCCGGCACGCGCCACAACGCGGGCTTTTGGTGGCTGGACGCCGTGGCGCAAAAACTCGGCGCGCAGCTTGTGCCCGAGCGCCGCTTTTCTGCGCTCGCAGCGCGCGTGAATGTGGCGGGCAGCGCGCTCTGGCTGCTCGCGCCGCAGACTTTTATGAACCTGTCCGGGCGCGCCGTGGCGGGGTTGGCGCACTTTTACAAAATCGCGCCGCAAGAGATTCTGGTCGCGCACGACGAGCTGGATTTGCCCCCCGGACAGGCGCGGCTCAAGCTCGGCGGCAGCCACGCCGGGCACAACGGCCTGCGCGACATTCACGCGCAAATGGGCAGCGACTACTGGCGGCTGCGCTTTGGCATCGGGCACCCGGGGCAGCGCGATGCCGTCGTGGGCTGGGTGCTGCACACGCCGCCTGTTGATGACCGCATCGCCATTGAGCAAGCCATCGACCGCAGCCTCACTGCGCTGCCCGACCTGCTCGCCGGACGCATGGAGCGCGCCATGCAGGTGATTCACACCAAGCCGCAGCAAAAGACTTGATGGGTATACATTGCCTACCGGCTTCATAAGCCGGTAATGTGATGCTATATTATTGAGTATTTATTGCTTCAGATATACCCAAATGAAACATATGTGCTCGCCGGCTTGTTATGCCGGCGACCATATGTTGCATTTAAGAGTATGCTGTTTGCATGCATGAAAAAAGCCGCTGCGGGTGCAGCGGCTTTTTGCTGATGCGGTGGTGTCATGCTGGCAGCAGGGCAAGCGCCTGGTTGAATGTGGCGCTGGGGCGCATGACGGCGTCCAGCTTGGCGAGGTCGGGCAGGAAGTAGCCGCCGATGTCGGCAGGCTGCCCCTGCACGGCGGCGAGTTCGTCCAAGATGGTTTGCTGCCCGTCCTGCAGTGCCTTGGCAAGCGGGGCGAAGCGCGCGGCGAGTTCGGCGTCTTCGCTTTGCGCGGCCAGTTCCGCCGCCCAGTGCAGGGTGAGCCAGAAATGGCTGCCGCGATTATCAAGTTCGCCGCTCTTTGGGCTGGGGCCTTGGCCATTTTCCAGCAGTTTTCCGGTGGCGGCGTCCAGCGTTTTGGCAAGCAGTGCGGCGCGCGCGTTGCCGGTTTTTTCGCCGAGTTCCTGCAGTGAAACGGCGAGCGCGAGAAACTCGCCCAAGCTGTCCCAACGCAAATGGTTTTCCTGCAGCAATTGTGCGACGTGGCGCGGAGCGGAGCCGCCGGCGCCGGTTTCATACAGCCCGCCGCCCGCCATGAGCGGGACGACAGAGAGCATTTTGGCGCTGGTGCCAAGTTCCATAATTGGGAACAGGTCGGTGAGGTAATCGCGCAGGATATTGCCGGTGGCGCTGATGGTGTCCAGCCCGCGCACCACGCGCTCAAGCGTGTAGCGCATGGCGCGCACCTGGCTCATAATCTGAATGTCCAGCCCGCTGGTGTCGTGCTCTTTCAGATATTCGCGCACACGTTCAATAAGTTGCGCTTCGTGCGGGCGGTACGGGTCCAGCCAGAACACGACGGGCATGCCGGAGGCGCGCGCACGCCGCACGGCAAGCGCCACCCAGTCGCGCACGGCGGCGTCTTTCACGCAGCACATGCGCCAGATGTCGCCCGCTTGTGCGGCGGTTTGCAGCAGTACCTCGCCGCTTTCGTTATCTACCACGCGCACGCTGCCGGCGGTGGCGATTTCAAAGGTTTTGTCGTGGCTGCCGTATTCCTCGGCTTTTTGCGCCATGAGGCCAACATTGGGCACGGTGCCCATCGTCGCTGGGTTGAAGGCGCCGTTGGTTTTGCAAAAATTGATGACTTCCTGATAAATGCGCGCAAAGGTGGCGTCGGGCAGCAGGGCTTTGGTGTCCTGCATGGCGCCGTTTTTGTCATACATTTTGCCGCCAGCGCGTATCATGGCGGGCATGGAGGCATCGATAATCACGTCGTTGGGCGAGTGGAAGTTGGTGATGCCTTTACCAGAATCCACCATTGCCAGCGCCGGGCCGCGCGCTTCGCAGGCGGCAATGTCGGCGCGGATTTCGTCCTGTTTTTCCTGCGGCAGTGCGGCGATTTTGGTATACAAATCGTTCATGCCGTTGTTGACATTCACGCCGAGTTCCGCAAGCGTGGCGGCGTGTTTTTTAAACGCCTCCTTGTAATAGCTGCGCACGCAGTGGCCAAAAATGATGGGGTCGGAGACTTTCATCATCGTGGCCTTGACGTGCAGGGAAAGCAGCACGCCGCTTTCGCGCGCATCGGCAATCTGCTGCTCATAAAAGGCGAGCAGTGCCTGCTTGTGCATCAGCATGGCGTCAATGATTTCGCCTGCCGCAAGGTCCAGCTTTTCGCGCAGCACGTCCACGCCACCGCCCTCGCGCTGCAGCTCGATGCGCACGCTGCGCGAGCGCTCCACGCGCGTGGATTGCTCGGTCTGGTAGAAGCTGCCTTCGCGCATCCACGCCACATGCGTGCGCGAGGCGGCGCTCCACGGTTGCATGACGTGCGGGTGGCAGCGCGCGTAGTTCTTCACCGCCTGCGGCGCGCGGCGGTCGGAATTGCCCTCGCGCAGCACGGGGTTGACGGCGCTGCCCGTGCAGCGGGCGTAACGCGCGCGCACCTCGCGCTCCTCATCGGTGGCAGGGGCGTCGGGGTAGTCCGGCAGGGCGTAGCCCTTGGCCTGCAGCTCGGCAATGGCGGCTTTCACCTGCGCCACGGACGCGCTGATGTTGGGCAGCTTGATGATGTTGGCCTCGGGGCGCTGCGTCAGGCGGCCAAGGCCGGTGAGGGCGTCGGGCACGCGCTGCTGCTCCGTGAGGCGCTCGGGGAACTGCGCCAGAATGCGCGCGGCCAGCGAAATGTCGCTCACCGCCACCACCACGCCCGCTTGCGCGGCAAACGCGCGCACGATGGGCAGCAGGGAAGCAGTGGCGAGGCGGGGCGCTTCGTCAGTGATGGTGTAGACGATGGCGGCGGGGGTGGTGCTCATGGGTGTGTTGCTCCAATGGTGTGAAATCTGTGGCGCGCAGCGCGCGTGATGGCGCTATTGTGGCGACTGCGCCTGCCGCGCTCCTGACAGGTGTGGACGCTGCGCGCGGAGGCTGGGGAAGATGTGATACATGTCAATAGTATTACCTTGTCGCCAGCATAACAAGCCGGCAATCATACATATAAATTATGGGTATAGTTAGAAAAACATATACATGACAATCATGTAGATGGTCGCCGGCGGTTCTTGCCGGCGAAGCTGCGATACCAATGACCTTTGCGCTGGACGAAGGGCTGTGCCGCGTCTAAAATGGGCGTGGCCTCTCCGTGTGGGGAGGCTGCTTTTTTGATTGATGGAATGGATATACGTTTCCTGGGAAAAAGTCTGCTGCTGTCGCTGGCGCTGATGGCGCTGCCTGCCGCTGCGCAGGAGGCGCCGCCGCGCCTGTTTTATGGGCAAATTGGCGTGGCCGAGCACCGCGTGCATACCGAGGCGGTGGGGGTGCGTCTGCCGTGGCGCAGCTTTGGCGATGGCCGCTGGCAACTGGATGCCGACCTTTCCATTGCGAACTGGAGCAGCTATCCGGACGAGGGTGGTGGCTCGCGCCGCAACATTCTGGTGCTGGAGGCTACGCCCGCCCTTCGCTGGCAGGTGGGTGAACGTTGGTACCTGAGTGGTGGCATCGGCGCGACGCTTGCAAGCCACACTTTCCGCAACCACGGGCGGCGTTTTTCCACGAGCTTCAATTTCGCCACGCATGTGGGCGCGGGCGTGTGGCTGGACGCGGCGCGCACGCACGCGCTGGAGCTGCGCTTGCAGCATGTGTCCAACGCCAGCATCAAGAAACCCAATCCGGGTGAAGATTTTCTGCAGTTGCGCTACCTGCACAGTTTTTGAAGGCGTGTGGCGAAAAAAACCGCCCGAAAGGGCGGTTTTTTGATTTACGCGAGCTGCTGCATGAAGAAGGGCAGTTGCGGCTCGAATTTCACACCGTACCAGTGTGAGGCGTCATTGATGGTGTTTTCTATGCAGCGCACGGTGTATTCGGCAGCGATGCCGGCGGCGTCGTAGGCGCTTTTGCCTTTCAGATAGGCGCCGACAAAGGCGGAGGCGTAGACATCACCCGTGCCGTGGCTGTTTTTGGGGATTTTGCGGTGTTCGTAATACTCGTGCGTTTTGCCGTCCCAGACGGCGACGCCGGTGGTTTTTTCGCCGTAGCTCACGCCTGTGAGGATGACGGTTTTTGCGCCCGCGTCCGTGAGGCGCGCGAGCAGCCCGTCAATATAGGCGCGGTCGTAGCTTTCGCGGTATTCGGCGCCCGTCAAAAAGCACGCTTCCGTGATATTTGGCAGGATAAAGTCAGCGGAAAATGCGAGGGTTTTCATCGCCTCCACAAAAGCGGCGTCAAACGCTGGATAGAGCTTGCCGCCGTCTGCCATGGCGGGGTCCACGAAGCTGGTAAAAGTTTCCTTGCCGAGCGTTTGCAGCATTTCTTTCACATAGGCAATTTGCCCGGTGCTGCCGAGGTAGCCGGTGTAAATGGCGTCAAAGGCGATATTCTCTTTTTTCCAGTGCGCCATGATGGCGGGCATGTCCTCGGTCAAATCGCGGAAGGTGAAGCCGGTAAATCCCGCCGTGTGCGTGGAGAGCACGGCAGAGGGCAGGATGCAGGTTTCGTGGCCGGCTGCCGAGAGTATGGGCAGCGCGACGGTCAGCGAGCATTGACCGACGCAGGAAATGTCCTGCACGGTGAGCAGTTTCTTGTATGACATGGGTTGGTCTTTCTTGTGATTGGCAAAAGCCTAGAATGCAATGGTATACGAACATCGCCGGCGTAAGTTGCCGGCGATGTAAGGTGATTGAAAGGGGTATGCGGATTTTACAGCACTTCGCTTGCCCAGTCTGCGAGGCGCGAGCGTTCGCCGCGCGCCAGCGTGATGTGGCCGCTGTGTGACCAGCCTTTGAAGCGCTCCACGGCGTAGGCCAGGCCGCTGGAGCCTTCGCTCAGATACGGCGTGTCAATCTGCGCGAGGTTGCCCATGCAGACGATTTTGGTGCCGGGGCCGGCGCGTGTGATGAGCGTTTTCATCTGTTTTGGGGTGAGGTTCTGCGCCTCGTCAATGATGACCCATTTGTCAAGGAAAGTGCGACCGCGCATGAAGTTCATGCTCTTGATTTTGATGCGGCTGCGTATCAGCTCCTGCGTCGCGGCGCGCCCCCACTGGCCGGCCTCGCCCGATGAGCCACCGCGCGCGAGGAATTCAAGGGTGTCATCAAGCGCGCCCATCCACGGCTGCATTTTTTCCTGCTCGGTGCCGGGCAGGAAGCCGATGTCTTCGCCTACGCCCACGGTGGCGCGCGTCATGATGATTTCGCTATAGCGCCGCTCGTCGAGCACTTGCGTGAGACCGGCGGCCAGCGCCAGCAGCGTCTTGCCCGTGCCGGCGATGCCCGCCACGGTGACGAAGTCAATTTCCGGGTCCATGAGCAGGTTGAGCGCGAAGTTCTGCTCGCGGTTGCGCGCCATCACGCCCCACACGCTGCTCTTGGGGTGCGTGTATTCGCGCAGCGTGCGCAGCGTGACGCTCTGCCCCTGAATGGCGACGACGCGCGCGTGCAGCGACTGCTCACCGCGCGCCTCAAACCACACAAACTGGTTCAGGTGCAGCGCGCTGACGTCATCGACCTCCACGCGGTAGAAGGTGTTGCCCGCGTCCTGCCAGCTTTGCAGGTTTTTGCCGTGGCGCTCCCAGAAGTCCAGAGGCAACTGCAGGGCGCCGGAGTAGAGCAGGTCGCCATCGTCCAGCGTGCGGTCGCTCTGGTAGTCCTCCGCCAGCAGGCCCAGCGCGCGCGCCTTTACGCGCATGTTGATGTCCTTGGACACGAGCACCACCGGGCGCGGCGCGTGCTGCGCGGCGAGCGCCGCTGTGACGCCGAGTATCTGGTTGTCCGCCTTGCCCGTGGGCAGCGCGGCGGGAATGGGCGCGTCCAGCAGCGTGGTCTGCAGCCAGAGCCGCCCGGTGGCGTCGGCAAAGCCCGTGGCGTCCAGTGGCAGCCCGCCCGCCAGGTCGGCGCCCGCGCCTGCGGCGCCGATGAGTGCGTCCAGAAAGCGGCTGCTCTGCCGCCCGTTGCGTGCTACTTCCGTGGCGCCCTTCTTGTGCGCGTCCAGCTCCTCGAGCACCACGAGCGGCAGGTAGATGTCGTGCTCCTGGAAGCGGAACAGCGCCGTGTGGTCGTGCAGCAGCACGTTGGTGTCCAGCACAAACAGGCGCTTTTGCTCGGCAGCGGCGCGGCGCGGCGCGGGTTTGGGCGCCGGTTGCGCGATGGTTTTGGGCGACGCCTTGGTCGCCGGCTTTGCAGCCACCGCTTTGGGCGCGGCCTTGGCGGGCTTGGCAGCGCGCGTGCTGGCAATGCTCTTGGGTGTGAGGATGGCGCCGCGTTTGTCAGGGGCAGGAGGCAGAGGGGGCATGGCAGTGTGTGCAGCGGGAGGTGTGAAAGGCTGCATTGTGCGCCTGTGTGCAGCGCACAAAAAAGTGCCGCCCGAAGGCGGCACGTTTTGTGGCGGGGGAAGTGTCAGGCTGCTTTTTCCAGCGCCTTCACCGCTTCCAGCACTTCGTCCACGTGACCCGGGATTTTCAGCCCGCGCCATTCCTGCACCAGCACGCCGTCGGCGTTGATGAGGAAGGTGCTGCGCTCAATGCCCTTGACCTTGCGCCCGTACATGATTTTGTTTTTCACCACGCCGAACATGTGGCAGAGTTTTTCTTCGGTGTCGGCAATCAGCTCAAAGGGCAGTTCCAGCTTTTCCTTGAAGCGGTTGTGTGAATCCATGTTGTCGCGGCATACACCGAAGATGGTCGCGCCAGCGGCGACAAAATCGTCGTGGCGGTCGCGGAAGGCTTCCGCTTCCTTGGTGCAGCCCGGCGTGTTGTCTTTGGGGTAGAAATACAGCACCAGCGTTTTACCGAGGTGCGATGTATTGCTGACCTGAATGCCGCCGGTGGCGACGGCCTCGAACTCGGGCAGTGGTTTGTTGATGATAATTGCCATGGCTAATTCCCATATTTCAGGGAGAAGATTGAAAAAATGCTGTCAGGCGCCTGCCCGCGCATACTGCGTGGGAGCGGGCAGGAGCCGGGAAATCTGTAAGGAAAGCATAAGAAAAGCAAGCCGTCTGGCAGGCGCACAAGGGGAGGATTCTACTACAGTTGCAGCGCAGCATCCAGCAGCAGGGCTGCAGCGACGCGCCGCCCTTCGCCAGCGAGCACGTTCCAGGTGCGGCAGGCAGCGGCGGTGCTCATGGTTTCCAGGCTGATACCCGCTTGCGCCAGCGGTGCGAGCCACGGCTGTGGCGGAAAGCGCAGCCGTCCTCCGCTGCCAAACAGCACCACGTCGGGCTGCCCCTCGGCAAGCAGGGCGAAATCTTCTGCGCCCAAGCCATCAAAGCCGGCGCCGCCCCAGTGTTGCGGCGCATCAATCCAGCTTCTGAGCAACACGCTGCGCGTGAGGCGCTGCCCCGCCCAGACGATGTGTCCGGGCGCGCACTCGGTGATGGCAAGCGGAAAACGTTCGGCGTGCAGTTGCATGGCAGCAAAAAGAGGGCAGGGGCGGGCGGGCACTGTGCTCCAATTGTGGCTTTTCCTTTTGCACACCTTGCCATGACCAGCATTTGCAAATCTTCCAAGCTCGCCAATGTGCTCTACGACGTGCGCGGCCCCATCGTGGAGGCGGCGCAGCAGATGGAGGACGAGGGGCAGAAAATCATCAAGCTCAACATCGGCAACATGGCGCCGTTCGGCTTTTTGCCGCCCGACGAAATCGTGCAGGACATGATTCGCAACCTGCCGCAGTCGGCGGGCTACTCGGACAGCAAAGGCATCTTTTCCGCGCGCAAGGCCGTGGTGCATTACACGCAGCAGCAGGGCGTGCCCGGCGTGACTGTGGACGACGTGTATCTGGGCAACGGCGCGAGCGACCTCATCAACATGGCGGTGAACGCGCTGCTCTCCGAAGGCGACGAAATGCTGCTGCCCGCGCCTGACTACCCGCTCTGGACGGCGGTGACCAGTCTCTCCGGCGGGCGCCCCGTGCATTACGTGTGCGACGAGGGCAACGGCTGGCTGCCCGACCTGGACGACATGCGCCGCAAGATTACGAAGCGCACCAAGGCCATCGTCCTCATCAACCCCAACAACCCCACCGGCGCGCTCTACCCCGATGCACTGCTGCGCGCCATCGTGGATTTGGCGCGCGAACACGGCCTCGTCATCATGGCCGACGAGGTGTATGACAAGGTGCTTTACGAGGACGCCAAGCACACGGCAATCGCCTCGCTCGCCGGCGACGTGCTCACGCTCACCTTCAACTCGCTCTCCAAGGCGTACCGCTCCTGCGGCTACCGCGCCGGCTGGATGGTGATTGCCGGCGACAAGGCAAGCGCGCGCGACTACATTGAGGGGCTGAACATGCTCGCCAACATCAAGCTCGGCAGCAACGTCCCCGGCCAATACGCCATCCAGACCGCGCTCGGCGGCTACCAGAGCATTCAGGAGCTGGTGCGCGAAGGCGGGCGCCTGCGCCGCCAGCGCGACGTGGCGTGGGAACTCATCAACGCCATCCAGGGCGTGAGCTGCGTCAAGCCGCAGGCGGCGCTTTACATGTTCCCGCGCCTTGACCCCGCCGTCTACCCCATTGAGGACGACCGCCAATTCTTCATGCAGGTGCTGCGCGCCACGCGCGTCATGCTCGTGCAGGGCAGCGGCTTCAACATGCCCGACAACCAGCACTTCCGCCTCGTTTTCCTGCCGCACGAAGACGAGCTGCGCGAAGCCATCGGGCGCCTCGCACAATTTCTCGAACACTACCGCCAGCGCCACACCGCGCCAGCGGGCGAAGCGGCACCGCAAAAATGATGGGTATTGCATTGTCGCCGGCAACATAAGCCGGCGATGAAACATCAATGCTTGCGGTATATGAAAACGGCAACCTTGGAAGGTTGCCGTTTTTGCATTGGTATCAATGTGCCGCCGGCACAAAAAGCCGGCTTACAGAAGCACGCTGCTTGAGTATGTGCTCTGGAACTGGCTGGCAAAGCGCTCGCTCTGGCGCAGCAGGCGGCGCGCAGCGCCTGCCGTACGCCGCGCTGCGCCCCGGTGGGCGTTGCTGAAACGCTGCGCCGCCGCGCGCATGGCGGCCAGCGCCGTCGTATTGCCTATCAGCTCCAGCACGCTTGCGCAGGCAGCGTACATGTCATTCACGCGCGCCGCCGCGCCCGAGGCCAGCGCCAGTTCCGCCGCACGCTCAAAGTTGAAGGTGTGCGCCCCCATGAACACCGGGCAGCCGCAGGCCGTGGCCTCAATCAGGTTCTGCCCGCCAAGCGGCGCAAAACTGCCGCCCAGCAGCGCCACGTCCGAAAGCGCGTAATACGCCGCCATCTCGCCCATGGTGTCGCCCAGCCACACATCCGCGCCGCGCGGCGCGCCGCCGCCCCACTCGCTGCGGCGGCTGAGCTGCAGCCCGCGCTCACGCACCAACCGCGCCACCTCGTCAAAGCGTTGCGGGTGGCGCGGCACGATGAGCCACTGCACATTGCGCGTCTCGGCGCCCAGCTTGGCGATGGCATCCAGCAACATCTCCTCCTCGCCCTCGCGCGAGGAAGCAAACATCACCACAGGCTTGGCGCACGTCGCGCGCCACTGCCGCCCCTGCTCCAGCAAGTCGGCCTCCGGGCGCGCATCAAACTTCACATTGCCCAGCACCGCCGGCTGCGGCGCCCCCGCACGCAACAGCCGCGCGGCATCAGCCTCCGTCTGCGCCCACGCTGCCGTCAGCGACGCATACGCCGGGCGCATCAGCCAGCCGCCCGCGCGCGCCTTGCGCAGCGAACGCTCCGACAGGCGCGCATTCACCAGCGCCACCGGCACCCCGCGCTCCTTGGCCTCGTGCAGCAGGTTGGGCCAGATTTCCGTCTCCATCAGCAGGCCGATGTCCGGCTTGGCGTGCTCAAAAAAACGTCGCACTGCCGCCGTGGTGTCCCACGGCTGCCAAATCAGCTCATCGCCCTCGCGCAGAATCTCCGCGCCCGCCTCGCGCCCGGTGGCCGTGCCCGTCGTCAGCGTCAGCGACATGCCCGGCAGCTGCGTGCGCAGCTCCGGCAGCAGCACGGCTGCGGCGCGCATCTCCCCCAGCGACACCGCGTGCAGCCACACGCGCGGGGGCGTGTTCTCTGCCGGCAGCGGCGCGTCGGGCGTGGCATAGGTGCCGAAACGCTCCGGCACCGCCACCGCATAGCCCGGCTCGGAGCGCGCACGGCGCACCAGCTTGTCGCGCAGCAGCGGCTGCGCCAGCCACGCGGCCAGGCGGTAGAGGGCAAGGGAAGTGCGAGAAAAGAACATTGAAAAAATCAGGGCGGCGAAACCCGCGAATGTAACCTCCCCGGCGTCCAAACCGCAAGCCGCGCGTGCGGCTGCTGTCAAACTTCACGCCATGCCTTCCACCGCGCCCTACATCGGCAGATTTGCCCCTTCGCCCACCGGCCTGCTGCACGCTGGCTCGCTGGCGGCTGCGCTGGCCAGTTGGCTGGACGCGCGCGCGAACGGCGGGCGCTGGCTGCTGCGCATTGAAGATGTGGACGCGCCGCGCTGCGTGGCAGGTGCCGCCGAGGGCATCGCGCGGCAACTTGCGGCGTGCGGCTTGCTGCCCGACGAGGCGCCGCTGGTGCAATCCACGCGCGGCGCAGCGTACGCGCAGGCGCTCGCGCATTTGCAGCAGGCGGGGCTGGCGTACCCATGCGC
Source organism: Ottowia sp. (assembly GCA_017437605.1). Taxonomy (GTDB): domain Bacteria; phylum Pseudomonadota; class Gammaproteobacteria; order Burkholderiales; family Burkholderiaceae_C; genus Ottowia. The sequence continues at coordinate 20,280 of JAFRYL010000203.1, forward strand.
CTGCACGCGCAGCGAAATTGCCGCGCGCTGCGCTGCGGCGGGCGTGCAGGCGCAGCGTGGTGAGGAACTGCCCTATCCCGGCACCTGCCGCCCGGAAGCTGGCGGCCTGCGCGGACGCGAAGGGCGCGCGTGGCGGCTGCATGTGGGGGCGTGCCTTGAGCGCGTAGGACGCGGAGGCATGGCACAAGAACACCCCCTCGCCCCCGCCGCTGCGCCAGCAGCGGACAGGGGGAGAGGGCAGGGTGAGGGGGCTTTTTTTGTTGAAAACACTTTTTTGCACTGGCACGACCGGCGCCTGGGCGCGCAGCAGCAGGACGTGGCGCGCGCGGGCGACTTCGTGCTGCGCCGCGCCGATGGCCTCTGGGCGTATCACCTCGCCGTGGTGGTGGACGACGGCGCGCAGGGCGTCACGCACATCGTGCGCGGCGAAGATTTGGCCGCCAGCACGCCGCGCCACCTGCTGCTGGCCGCTGCCTTGGGGTTGCCCGCGCCCATCTACTTGCACACGCCGCTGGTGTGCGCGCCCGACGGCGAAAAACTGAGCAAACAGCACGGCGCCACGCCGCTTGCAGTGGACACGCCAGAACAGGCGCTCGCCGCACTGCAGAATGCCGCCCGCGCCCTTGGCCTGCCACCTGCCACGGCGCAGCGCGTGCCGGATGCGCTGGGCGAGTGGGTGCGCGCGTGGAAATTCCTCCCCCTCGCCCCCGCCTCGTAGGGGAAAATAATCGTTTTCCACGGGGTATCAAATGGTCGCCAGTAACATACGCTGGCAACTCAATATATACATTTCGGGTATGCAATAAAAAACCCCGCCGGAGCGGGGTTTGTGTGTTGGTGCGATTCCTTTTGTCAATCCTGCTTGCGCGCCTTGCGCTCGCGGCGGCGCAATGCAGGCACGGCAGCGCCAGCCAGCGCGAGGCCGGAAAGCAGCAGCCCCAGTTCGCCCAGCGTGGGCGAGGAGTTGTCGGAGGAGTAGTAGGGCGCCGGGGTCGGTGTCGGGTCGGGTGTCGGGTCAGGTGTCGGGTCAGGTGTCGGGTCAGGCGTCGGGTCAGGCGTCGGGTCAGGCGTCGGGGCCGGAGCCTGCGGCGCCTTGGTGACATTGGCAAGGAGCTTGTTGTTGGCGGTGTCAATTGTCAGCTCAAACTCATAGCCGTCAGCAGTTTTGACAGTGGTGGACGCCGGTGTGATTTCCAAGTCGTTTGACTCGATGAGCGTAATGGTTTCGCCCACATTCAGCTTTGCGCCATCGGCAAGGGTGATGTCGACCGTAGTGTCGTAGGAAGGTGCCTTGCCGAAGGTTGCAAAGGCGCCGACGGAAAGCATGACGTCGGTGGAGGCATCAAAGCCTGCGGGCAAGGTGAAGTTGAGGGTGTCAAAGTTCCACACACTGCCCACCGACATGCCCTTGACCTGCACGTTCAGCGTGTTGCCGGTCACCCAGTCCTTGCACTTCAGGTTGCAGTGGCCGCCTTGCACGTTTTCCGTCACCGTGCCGCCAGCGAGGGTGACGATGTTGTTCGTGACCGAGGTTGTGCCGGTCCTATCGGAGGAGGCGCCGCCAAATATACCGCGCACCGTGCCGCTCTCAAGGATGACGGTGTTGAACCTGGCAGAGCCTTGTTCACTCTGCGCTCCGGCAGCGTAGCTTTCAACCTTGCCGCCCCTGATGATGACGGTGTTGAGCGTGGTCGCACTCGTTTTGGACCAGCCGCCGAGGGCCCTCTGAACAAGGCCGCTGCTTTCAATGGTCAGCTTGTTATCCCAAACATGGCGCGTTTCGGATCTGCCGCCGTAGGAGACCTCAAAGGAATTGCTGCTAACGCTGACATCGTTGCCGGTGTCGGGATTGGTGAGGTCGGGTTTGCTGCCGGAGCAGCTCGTGCCACCGAAGATATGGGGGATGACTTGGCATTCTTCCGCCGCCCACGCGGCTGGTGCGGCGAGCACTGTGGCAAGCAGTGCGGCAAGGGGCAGGGGTTTCAGGAAACGCGCCGCGCGCCTAGAGTGTGCGGGGGGGGGGGCAGTATAGTATGCCTATCCTTGTTCATGCGAGATTCTCCTTGAGGTGAGTGGAAGGGGTTGGGAAGCCGCCTGCTGGTGCAGCCGGAGCGTGGGCGTGAGTGTAACGGGGTGCCATGCGTCACGCAAGTTTTTCACGCGCGCCTTGACGCTGTGCTGCTGCCGCAGCAGCGGGGGCGAGGGGCAGTTTTTTTGCGCACGGGCGATACTTGGCGCTTTTTCCACGGGTGTTTGCTGCGATGACAGGCAATGTTGATGGCGCCGCCATGCTGCGCGTGCGTGTTGACGGGCAGGAGCGCTGCGTGCCAGTGGGCACGACGCTGGAGCAGGTGCTGGCCGATGCGGGCGACGCGGCGGCGTTCAGCACGGCGGTGAATGCTGAGTTTGTGGCGCGCGCAGCGCGCGCGGCGCGCGTGCTGGCGGACGGTGACGAGGTGCTGCTGTTTCGCCCGATTACGGGCGGCTGATTTGCATACTCAATCTATTTGTATTTAACTGCCAGCTTTTCTTGCTGGCGATGCTGTGATACCCACGGCAATGCCGCTGCCTAGAATGGCGCACCTTTCTTTTTTTGAGGCTGCACGATGCCCGACATGCCTGAGACGCTACACGTCTGTTTTTTTGAAGGCGGCAATGCCGCAAGCGGCTTTCGCGCGCGCCAGTTGCTGGCGCGCCTGCGGACGGTAGAGCCGGGGGTGAGTGGGGTGTCGGCGCGTTTTGTGCACGTGGCGGCGTTTGACAAGGCGCCGTCGCCGGGTGTGAGCGAGCGCCTGCGCGCGCTGCTGGACTATGGCGAGCCGGCGTCGCCGCCGGAGGAAATCTGCGCGCAGTTCGTCATTTCGCCGCGCCTGGGCACGGTGTCGCCCTGGGCGAGCAAGGCCACGGACATTGCGCGCGGCTGCGCCATTCCCGTGCGGCGCATTGAGCGGTTGACGGTGTGGAGCGTGCAGTGCGACGACAGCGCGCTGGACGAGGAGCAGCACGAGGGCATGGCAGCACTGCTGCACGACCGCATGACGGAGAGCGTGTTGCCGAGCGTGGAGTCGGCGCAGGCGTTGTTCGAGCAGCCGCCTGAGCGCGCGCTGGAGCATGTGGACGTGCTCGGCGGCGGGCGCACGGCGCTGGTGGTGGCGAATGCCCAGTGGGGGCTGGCGTTGAGCGATGACGAGATTGATTACCTCGTGGGCGCGTTCGGGCGCATGGGGCGCAACCCCACGGACGTGGAGCTGATGATGTTCGCGCAGGCCAACAGCGAGCACTGCCGCCACAAGATTTTCAACGCCGAGTTCATCATTGACGGGCAGGTGCAGCCGGCGAGCCTGTTTTCCATGATTTCCAGCACGCACCGCGCGCACCCCGAACACACCGTGGTGGCATACAGCGACAACGCCGCCGTGATGCAGGGGCACGAGGTGCAGAGCTTCGTGCCGCGCCAGCCCGCCAGCAAGGACGACGCGCAGGCGTGGGTGTATGAAAAAGACAAGCAGCTGCGCCACATTCTGATGAAAGTGGAAACGCACAACCACCCCACGGCCATCAGCCCGTTCCCCGGCGCGGCCACAGGCAGCGGCGGCGAAATCCGCGACGAGGGCGCCACGGGGCGCGGCGCGCGGCCGGTGGCGGCGCTCACTGGCTTTTCCGTGGGCAAGCTCTGGGGCGGGCTGGCCGATGACGAGGGCGGCCTGCCCGCGCACATGGCGAGCGCGCTGGACATCATGACGGATGGGCCGCTGGGCGGCGCGGCGTTCAACAACGAATTTGGCCGTCCCAACCTGCTCGGCTACTTCCGCGAATACGAGCAGGCCGTGGCGGGCGTGCAGCGCGGCTACCACAAGCCCATCATGATTGCTGGCGGCATGGGCAGCATTGACGCGCGCCTCACGCACAAAAACGCCTTTGGCGAAGGCGCGCTGCTGGTGCAGCTTGGCGGACCCGGCATGCGCATCGGCATGGGTGGGGGCGCGGCCAGCTCGCTGGCGAGCGGCACGAACGCGGCGCAGCTTGACTTTGATTCGGTGCAGCGCGGCAACCCGGAAATGCAGCGCCGCGCGCAGGAGGTGATTACGGCGTGTCAGGCGCTGGGCGATGACAACCCCATCCTCGCCATTCACGACGTGGGCGCAGGCGGGCTGTCCAATGCCTTTCCCGAGCTGGTGAGCGACGCCGGCTGCGGCGCCGTGTTTGAGCTGCGCGCCGTGCCGCTGGAAGAGGGCGGCATGACGCCGCGTGAAATCTGGTGCAACGAGAGCCAGGAACGCTACGTGCTGGCGATTGCGCCCGAGTCGCTGCCGCTGTTTGAACAGCTTTGCAAGCGCGAACGTGCGCCCTTTGCCATCGTCGGGCGCGCCACCGCCGAGCAGCGGCTGGTGCTCACGGACAAGGCCGCCGCGCCGGGGGTCGTTATCGATGAGGAAACCGCGCAATATGAAGAAAGCGTCATCCTCACCGAAGAACATGCCAAAGCGCTGGCAGGCAAGCCGGCAGTCGCCATGCCCGTGGACATGCCGCTGGACGTGCTGCTCGGCAAGCCGCCGCGTATGCGCCGGCGCGTGCAGCGGCTGGAGCGTCGGGGCGCGCCGCTGGCGCTGGACGAAGTGGCGCTGGGCGACGCAGTGCTGTCCGTGCTCGCGCACCCCACGGTGGCGAGCAAGCGTTTTCTCATCACCATAGGCGACCGCAGCGTGGGCGGCCTCACGCACCGCGACCAGATGGTCGGTCCCTGGCAGGTGCCGGTGGCCGACTGCGCCGTGACGCTCGCGGACTTTGACGGCTTCGCGGGCGCGGCCATGAGCATGGGCGAGCGCACGCCGATTGCCTCGCTTGACGCCCCGGCCAGCGGGCGCATGGCCGTGGCGGAAGCCATCACCAACCTGCTTTCCGCGCCCATTGAACTTTCCCGCGTGCGCCTGAGCGCCAACTGGATGGCCGCCTGCGGCGAGCCGGGCGAAGACGCCGCGCTCTATGACACCGTGCAGGCCGTGGCGCAGGAGCTGTGCCCCGCGCTTGGCATCTCCATTCCCGTGGGCAAGGACAGCCTCTCCATGCGCACGCAGTGGCCGGCGGGCGAGGACGGCAGCACGCGCCGCGTGGTGTCGCCCGTGAGCCTCATCGTCAGCGCCTTTGCGCCGGTGGACGACGTGCGCGGCACGCTCACGCCGCAACTGCAGCCGCTCGAAGACGGCGGCGACACCTGCCTGCTGCTCATTGACCTGGGGCGCGGCAAGTGCCGGCCGGCCGCCTCCATCCTTGCGCAGACGCTGGCGCAGTCCGGCGAGCGCGTGCCCGACCTGGACGACGCGCAAGACCTCGTGCGCCTTGCCGACGCCATGCAGGAGCTGCGCGCCGCCCGCCACATCATCGCCTGCCACGACCGCAGCGACGGCGGCCTGCTCGCATGCGTGGCGGAAATGGCCTTTGCCGGGCATTGCGGCGTGGCGCTGGCGCTGGACGAAGTGTTTGACGCCAGCCCCGCGCAGCAGCCGGGCGAGAGCGACGAGGCGCGCACGCTGCGCGCACTCTTTGCCGAAGAACTCGGCATGGCGCTGCAGGTGCCAAGTGGCGCGCTGGAAGCCGTCATGGACACGCTCGCCAGACACGGCCTGAAAGACTGCACGCACGCCATCGGCGTGCCGCGCTTTGCAGACGAAGAGGGCGCGGGGCGCTTTGGCATCTGGCGCGGCGGGCAGGAGATTTTTTCCGCCAGCGTGCAGGAGCTGCAGCAGGCGTGGGACAGCGTGAGCTGGAAAATTGCGCGCGAGCGCGACAACAGCGACTGCGCCGACGCCGAACACGCCGCCTGCGGCGCGCCGGACGACCCGGGGCTGCACGTCTTCCTGCCGCCCGCCTTTGTGGACTCGCAAAACACCGCCGAGCAGGACGAAGGCCCCGCGCTCATGGCCGCGCGCAACGTCGCCGCCGAAGTCGCCGCCGGGCAGGGCGGCGCGGCCATCGCCATCACGCGCCCGCGCGTCGCCATCCTGCGTGAGCAGGGCGTGAACTCGCACGTGGAAATGGCGTGGGCGTTTGACGCCGCCGGTTTTGACGCCGTGGACGTGCACATGAGCGACCTGCTCGCAGGCCGCCAAAAGCTCGATGGCTTCAAGGGGCTGGTCGCCTGCGGCGGATTCAGCTATGGCGATACGCTGGGCGCGGGCATCGGCTGGGCGCGCTCGATTACCTTCAACCCCGTGCTGCGCGAAGCCTTTGAACAATTTTTCGCGCGCAGCGACACCTTCGGTCTTGGCGTGTGCAACGGCTGTCAGATGTTTGCCGAACTCGCCGACATGATTGACGGCGCCGAGCACTGGCCGCGCTTCACCACCAACCGCAGCGAGCGCTTTGAAGCGCGCCTCTCAATGGTGGAAATTCTGGAGTCGCCCAGCCTGTTCTTTGCGGGCATGGCTGGCAGCCGCCTGCCCATTGCCGTCTCGCACGGCGAGGGGCGCGCGAACTTCTCCACGCGCGGCGACGCCGTGCGCGTGCTCGCCGCCATGCGCTACGTGGACGGCGAAGGCAACGCTACCGAGCGCTATCCCTTCAACCCCAACGGCAGCCCCGGCGGGCTGACCGCTGTGACCACCGAGGACGGCCGCTTCACCGCCATGATGCCGCACCCCGAGCGCGTCACGCGCAACGTGCAAATGAGCTGGACGCCGTTGGACATCAGCGCCCCCAGCCCGTGGATGAAAATGTGGCGCAACGCGCGCCGCTGGGTAGGTTGATTTGATGGAGTATTGATTGCTTGCCGGCTTATAAAGCCGGCAACAAATAATAAATAAGAGCAGTATGCTGCACGGGCGCAATGAGCCGCGCCCCCCGCCCCGGTGGTGAAACTGGTAGACACAGCGGACTTAAAATCCGCCGCCACCCTGAAAAGGAGCGTGCCGGTTCGATTCCGGCCCGGGGCACCAGTGCGGTTTTGGGCGCCATGCTTGCTGCCCTTGAACACATCCCCTACGTCACGCCAAGCGGACGCGAGCCGGTGACGGACTTTCTGGTGTCCCTGTCGCCCGCTGACATGGAGGCGGTACTTGCCGACATTGAAGAGGGCTGGCCGGTAGGTTTTCCGCTGGTGCGCAAGCTCGAGGCCAACCTTTGGGAAGTGCGCTCGGACATCGCGGGCGGCATCGTGCGCACCATATTCACCATCGTAGGGCGGCGCATGGTGACACTGCGCGCCATCAACAAGAAGTCTGACCGAATTGCGCTGCCCGATATTCGGCTGGCGCGCAAGCGCGGCAAAGCCGCGAGGAGCGAACGATGAACACCACCGACACCGGCGCCCCCGTGCGCCTGGCTGACCTGATGTCTGGCGGCGACATGCGCGAGCGCGTGGCCGCCAAAGCCATGAAGCGCGCCGTGGTGCGTCACCTTGATGCCGCCATGCGCGCGCAGGGCATGACGCAGGCAGAGCTTGCGCGGCGCATGGGCACCAGCGCCGCTGCCGTGCATCGCCTGCTTGACCGCGATGAAACCGGCCTGACGCTTGCAACATTGGCGCGCGCCAGCACGCTGCTCGGTGTGCGTTGGCGCATTGCGCCCGTAGGTTGGGGCGAAGGCATGGAAGGCGGCGAAGGTGCGCCGCCGCTGGAGTTTGAGCCGGAGCATGTTCCAGCGCCGGCACATGCACACAAAGCGCCCGCACGCCGCCGCCGGGTGCGCGCCGCTGCGTCCGCGTAATTGACGGCGCTGTGGGAAAGGGTGAAGGGTGTCATTTGTCGCTGGCGCACGTTGCTGGCGGTGCGGTGTGTTTGATGGCGGGGAAGAATGGCATACCCGCTGTAAATACATGTGGTTGCCGGCAAGTTGTGCCGGCGATGAATGAATACCATCTGTTTTTTCCCCTCACCCTGCACCCTCTCCTCCTGTCCGCGCTGCGCGCGGCGGGGGCGAGGGGAATGTTTTTTCATTGCCCGCCAGCGGTGATTTGGTAGCCGTTGTTTTTGTTTGGAAATTGTAGGGGCGCGATTTATCGCGCCCGTTGTGTGGCGGCGGCGTAGAGTTGAAAGAGGTGCGCGGTGATGCGTTCTTCGTCGCCGTTGAAATTGACGCCGTAGGCGGCTTCCACGGCGGCGTCAAGGGCGTGGTGCGCTTCGCGCAGGTTCGCGGGCATTTTTTCCGGGTCGTAGAGCTGGGCGAGGGTGGCGCCGGGGTGTGCGGCGCGGGCGTCAAGCACGGCTTGCGCGCATTGTTCTATGTGCTGTTTTTGTGCGTCGTTTGCTTGCGGCCAGATGAAGTTGTTGTAAACAATTTTTATGGAATAATCGTAATCGCTTTTCAGCCTGCCGCCTACAGCACGTAGCCAAGCATTATTGAATTGGCTATGCAGCACGCCGAAATGGTAGAGCGTGGCATCAGGGATAAGCCGTAATTTATTGCTGCATATAATATCGGATGAAATAAAGCCAAGCGGCACGTAAAAACGTCGTTCGGAAGAAACTTCCGGGATAACAACAGAATCGCCTTGCGGCATGTTTTCCACATGAAAGCGCGTCGGGGTTTGTGCCAGCTTTTGCGTGGGCGCACTTTTAGAGGCAAGGCGCAGTTGGCGCACGTTTTCTATGCGTTCGCGGCAAAGGGGTAGTTCCGCCAATTCCTGCGCGCTGGCGTCGCCAAGCCAGAGCACCCAGCGTTTGTTGCCTTTCAAAAATTCGTCGGCGCCAAGCCAGGGGTGAAAGTATTTTGCTGCCGCTGGCTCGCGTGCGAGAAATTCGGCTTTTTCGTCAGCCTTGAACAGATAATTTCCGCCGTCTATGGGTTTGTTTCCGATGCCGATTTCTGGCACGTCGCAAAGTGGTGTGTTGCGGCTCCACACGAATACATCAGGCGCGTCGGCAAGGTAGGCGTTGATGCGCGCGGGCTTGTGGGTTTCTGCGTCGGCGTCGGGGTTGGCGTAATGGAACAGGGTTTTTTCTGTGTCCTGTTTTGAGAAGCCAACGATGACGACAAAAACGTGCGCCTGTTCGCGCGCTTCGTTGCGCCAGCGGAAGGTGGTGTGGGCAAAGTCAATATGCACGCCGCGCTGGTGCAGCGGGTGCCAGACGTTGGCGACCTGTTCGCCCTGGCAGATGGAGTTGGTGGCAACAAAGGCGCAGCGCACTGGTTCATCGGCAATGTAATCGGCGGCTTTGACAAACCAGCCTGCGACGTAGTCCACGTTGCCGCTGTTGCGTGCGCCGCCAAAGGCGGCCATAAGTTCGGCTTTTTGTTCTTTGCTTTGCATGCGCGCGCCATAAAACGGCGGATTGCCGATGATGTAGCTGCACTGGCTGGCGGGCAGCACTTCGTTCCAATTTATCCGCAGGGCGTTGGCGCAGTGGATGTTGGCGTTGTCTTTGAGTGGGAGGGGTTCAAACGGGGCGTTGGAAAGGATTTGTCTGGTTTGGGCGAGCATTTGCAGCTCGGCTATCCAGAGGGCGGTTTTGGCAACTTCGACGGCAAAATCATTGATTTCCACGCCGTAAAACTGCTTGATGCTGACCTGTATGGGGTCAAATTCGCCGATGGCCAGCTGTTCGCCGTGAATGTGCTGCAGGACGCGGTTTTCCAGCTTTCGCAGGCGCAGGTAGGTTTCGGTGAGGAAGTTGCCGGAGCCGCAGGCGGGGTCAAAGATGCGCAGCGAGGCGAGTTTTTGACGGAAGGCGGCAAGGGCCGCGCTCCATTCAAACCTGGTTTTGGCGCTTTTGTTGCGCTGCCCGGCGATTTCGTTCAGTTCGTCTTCAAGGGTGTCAAGAAAGAGGGGGTCTATGACTTTGTGTATGTTTTCAATGGAGGTGTAGTGCATGCCGCCAGCGCGCCGGG
>JAFRYL010000017.1 GCA_017437605.1 Ottowia sp.
GCGCGCGCGGGCGCAAGCAACCGCCTGGGTTACGTGCTCACGCATGGCGCCATCGTGCTCATTGCGCTGGGCGGGTTGCTGGATGGCGAAATGTTCACGCGCGCCGCCATGCTGCTGGGCGGCAAGAGCGTTTACACGGGCGGCGGACAAGTGGCCGACGTGCCCGCCGCGCACCGGCTGGGCGCGGGCAATCCTGCCTTTCGCGGCAACATGATGGTGGCCGAGGGCGGGCGCGACGCCACCCTCATCCTCACGCGCCCCGACGGGGTGCTGCTGCAGGATTTGCCCTTTGAAGTGGAATTGAAGAAATTCCACCTCGAGCACTACGACAACGGCACGCCCAAGCTCTACGCCAGCGAACTCGTGCTGCACGACAAGAAAAGCGGTGAAAGCGTGGAGCGCCGCATTGAGGTGAATCACCCGACGTCGTGGCACGGCATCACCATCTATCAGAGCGGCTTTGACGACGGCGGCTCGCTGCTGGACATTCACAGCGTGCCGCTCAACGGCTCGCGGCGCGCCCCGGACATGAAAGCGCGCGTCGGTGAAGTCCGCACCCTCACGAGTGGCGAGGACACGCTCACGCTGGAACTCCTTGAACTGCGCCCGCAAAACATCGAGCCGCGCGCCGCGCAGACTGCCGAAGCCGCAGCGTCCGCCGCCGCTGCCGCCCAAAGCAAAGTGGCCAAGATGACGGGCGAAGACATGATGGACCTCGGCCCCAGCCTGCGCTACCGCCTGCGCGATGCGGCGGGGCAGGCGCGCGAGTTCCACAGCTACATGCGCGCGGCTGACCTGGGGGGCGAAACGCCCGTCTTTTTGCTGGGCGTGCGCCCGTCGCCCGCGCAGCCCTTCAGCTACCTGCGCGTGCCGCCCGACGAAAACGGCGAGATGGAAGGCTTTGTGCGCCTGCTGGCTGCCCTGCACGACGACGGCTTGCGCCAGAAGGCCGCTGAGCGTTACGCCGCGCACGCCACCACCAGCAAACAGGTGCAGGCGCAGCTTGCCGATTCGGCGCACCGTGCGCTGTCGCTCTTTGCCGGCGCGGAACTGGTGCAGGGCGTGCCCGTGGCCGGGCTGCCCGCCATTTCCGCCTTCATAGAAAGCGCCGTGCCCGAGGGCGAACGCGAACAGGCCGCGCAAGTGCTGCTGCGCCTGCTCGGGGGCTGCCTCACGCAGCTCAACACGCTCGCGCGCGAGGCGGAAAAGCTGCCGCCCCTGCCCGATGGCGACGCCACCAGCGCCTTCATGACGCAGGCCATGCTCGCCCTTTCGGAAGCGCCGCTCTACGGCGCGCCGCTGGCGCTGACGCTGCGCGGCTTTGAGCAGCGCCATGCCAGCGTGCTGCAAATGACGCGCTCGCCCGGCATCTGGCTGGTCTACCCCGGCTGCCTGCTGCTCGTGGCGGGCGTCATGCTCATGCTTTATGTGCGCGACCGGCGGCTCTGGCTCTGGCTTGAGGCGCAGGAGGGCGGCACGCTCGCCACGCTGGCCATGTCCGCGCGCCGCCGCACGGCGGAAAGTGAAGCTGAATTTGAACGGCTGCGCGCGCAGCTCTTGCCGCCCGCGCCGCCATCACAGGAGGAAAAAACCCATGACTGAACCCGTCCCCGCCGCCGCGCTGCCGCCTGTGGAGGCGCCGCAGCGCCGCCGCACCACACGCGACTGGCTCTTTGCCGCCCTCGTGCTCGCCGTGGCGGGCGTGTTGATTGGGCGCACCCGGCACCTGATGGACGGCTACGAGCTGGCGATTGGCATTGCCTGCATCCCGCTGCTCATCTGGCTGGGCTGGGCGTGGCGCCCAATGCAAAAGCTCACCCTCGCTGTCGCCCTGCTCACCTGGGGCGGCGTGGCGGCGTACGGCGGCGACATCGCGCGCGCTGACACCTCCTTCTGGCTCAAATACTTCCTGTCCAGCCAGTCCGCCATCCTGTGGATGTGCGTGCTGTTCTTTATGAGCTGCGCCTTTTACTGGCTCGGCATGTTCGTGCGCAACGGGGGCGACGCGCTGGAGCTCCTCGGCAGCCGCCTGGCGTGGACGGGCGTGGCGCTGGCGCTGGCCGGCACGCTGCTGCGCTGGCACGAGAGCTACCTCATCGGCGACGGCAGCTTCGGGCATGTGCCCGTGAGCAACCTCTATGAAGTCTTCGTCATGTTCTGCTGGATGACGGCGCTGCTGCACCTGCACTACGAGGCGCGCTACGCCACGCGCAGCATGGGCGCCTTCATCATGCTGGCGGTGAGCGCCGCCGTGGGCTTTCTGCTCTGGTACGCGCTGGTGCGGCAGGCGGGCGCCATTCAGCCGCTCATTCCCGCGCTGCAAAGCTGGTGGATGAAGCTGCACGTGCCCGCCAACTTCGTGGGCTACGGCGCTTTTGCGCTGGCTGCCATGCTGGGTTTTGCCTGGCTGGTCAAGCACCAGGGTTATGAAACGCGGCTGCTCAAACTCGCGCCGCTCTGGATATTTGGCGTCGCGCTCTGCTTCGTGCCCGTGGCCTTCCGCGCCGCGAAAGCGGGCAGCAGCGCAGGCGGCAGCTACTGGCTGGGCTACACGCTGGTGTCGGTCGCCATCATCGGCTTCATCATCTACGGCAGGCGGCGCATTGCCGAGCGCCTGCCCGCGCTCGATGTCATCGAAGACGTGATGTACAAGTCCATCGCTGTGGGCTTTGCCTTCTTCACCATCGCCACCGTACTCGGCGCGCTGTGGGCGGCGGACGCCTGGGGCAGCTACTGGAGCTGGGACCCCAAGGAAACCTGGGCGCTCATCGTCTGGCTCAACTACGCCGCCTGGCTGCACATGCGCCTGATTAAAGGGCTGCGCGGCGCCGTGGCCGCGTGGTGGTCGCTCGCGGGCCTCGTCATCACCACCTTTGCCTTTATCGGCGTCAACATGTTCCTCTCCGGGCTGCACAGCTACGGCTCGGTTTGATTCCTTCCCCTCGCCCCCGCCGCCGCGCAGCGGCGGACAGGGGGAGAGGGTACAGGGTGAGGGGGCAAAAACAACAGGTATCAATCCGCCGCCGGCAAGATACGCCGGCGATGCAATATATTTCCGGCAGGTATCTGCAAAAAACGATGTAAAAATGCCCCGCTTCTACCTTGACGCACCACTCGCCGCCGGGCAAACGCTGGAACTGCCCGCCCCCGTCGTGCGCCATGTGCAGGTGCGACGCATGCAGCCCGGGCAGTGCGTCACCCTGTTCAACGGCGCGGGCGGCCAGTGGCGCGCGCGCATCGAGCGCATGGGGCGCAGCAGCGTCAGCGTGCAGGTGCTCGCCTTTGAAGATGTGGAACGCGAAGCGCCCCGCCCCGTGCATCTGGGCTGCGGGCTGATTGACGCCAGCCGCTTTGACTGGCTGGTGGAAAAAGCCTGCGAACTCGGCGCCGCCAGCCTTACCCCGCTGCGACTTGCGCGCAGCCACGCGCTCGGCAATGTCGCGCGGCGCGCAGAACGCTGGCGCAGCATCGCCGC
>JAFRYL010000204.1 GCA_017437605.1 Ottowia sp.
GCGCGCACGCAGGTCGTCACCGACGGCGATATTGTGGAAACGCACGCGGGCAACCCGGTGGCCTTCATTGAAGACTATCAAAAGCGTTTCAAGGCGGCGCTGCCGGACAATGCGCCGCGTTTTTGCGGCGGGCTGGCCGGATATTTTGGTTATGACACAGTGCGCCATATTGAGAAAAAGCTGGAAAACACCTGCCCGCCCGACGAGCTTGGCTGTCCGGACATTTTCCTCATGCACTGCGACGAAGTCGCCGTCATTGACAACCTCACCGGGCGGCTGCATTTCATCGTCTACGCTGACCCCGCCGTGCCCGGCGCGTATGAAAAGGCGCAGGAAAAACTGCACGCGCTGCGCCAGCGCCTGAAAAATCCCACCGCCGCACCACCCATGACGGGCTGCGAGGCGCACCAGCCGCAGCGCAGTTTTGCCAAGGCCGATTATCTTGCCGCCGTGCAGCGCGCCAAGGAACTGATTGCCGCTGGCGATTTCATGCAGGTGGAAGTGGGGCAGCGCATCAGCAAGCGTTTCACGCAGCCACCGCTCGCTTTCTACCGCGTGCTGCGCACGCTCAACCCCTCGCCCTACCTGTATTACTACGATTTTGGCGAGTTTCAGGTCGCTGGCTCCAGCCCGGAAATCCTGGTGCGCTGCGAGCAGACGCCCGACGGCAAAAAAGCCATCATTCGCCCGCTGGCGGGCACGCGCGCGCGCGGCGCCACGCCCGAAGACGACTTGGCTGCCGAGCACGAATTGCTCGCCGACGCCAAGGAGCGCGCCGAACACGTCATGCTCATTGACCTGGCGCGCAACGACATTGGCCGCATCGCGCGCACCGGCAGCGTGCGCGTGAGCGAAGCCTTTGCCATTGAGCGGTACAGCCACGTCATGCACATCGTCAGCAATGTGGAGGGGCTGCTGCGCCCCGATGTTGACCAGATGGATGTGTTGCGCGCCGCCTTTCCCGCTGGCACTTTGAGCGGCGCACCCAAAATACACGCCATGGAATTGATTGACGAGCTGGAACCCGTCAAGCGCGGCATTTACGGCGGCGCCTGCGGCTATATCAGCTACGCAGGCGACATGGATTTGGCCATTGCCATACGCACCGCCATTATCAAGGACGAAATGCTGCATGTGCAGGCGGCTGCCGGCATCGTCGCCGACAGCGTGCCGGAAATGGAATGGCGCGAAACCGAACACAAGGCGCGCGCACTGCTGCGCGCGAGCGAAATGCTGGAGGAAGGTCTGCAATGAACGCCGAAAAAACGCCCGTGCGCGTGCTGATGATAGACAATTACGACAGCTTCACCTGGAATCTTGTACAGTATTTCGGTGAACTTGGCGCCGAAGTGCTGGTGCGGCGCAATGATGATATTGCGCTGGCTGAAATGGACGACATGCTCGAGCGCGGCGCATTCACGCACCTTTGCATCAGCCCCGGGCCGTGTGCGCCGCAGCAGGCTGGCATTTCCGTGGCTGCTATCCGCCATTTTGCCGGGCGCGTGCCGATTTTTGGCGTGTGCCTTGGGCACCAGTGCATAGGCGCGGCGCTTGGCGCGCGCATTGTGCGTGCGCGCCAGCTCATGCACGGCAAAACCAGCACCATCACCACTTCGCTGCAAGGCGTTTTTGCCGGGCTGCCCGCCCAATTCACGGTCAACCGTTACCACTCGCTCGCCATTGAAGCCGCCACGCTGCCCGCCGAATTGCTGATTCACGCCTGGACAGACGACGGCGAAATCATGGGCGTGCGCCACGCCACGCTGCCCATTGAGGGCGTGCAGTTTCACCCGGAAAGCATTCTGACCGAGCACGGCCACGCCCTGCTGGAAAACTTTCTCAAACTCTGACACCCGCTTTTTTCACATCATTTTCACAAAAGGAACTTCACCATGTCCATCACCCCACAGGAAGCGCTGCAGCGCACCATTGAACACCGCGAAATCTTCCACGACGAAATGCTGCATTTGATGCGGCAAATCATGCGCGGCGAACTGTCGCCGCTGATGGTCGCCGCCATTACCGCCGGGCTGCGCACCAAAAAGGAAACCATCGGCGAAATCACCGCCGCCGCCGAAGTGATGTGCGAAATGGCTGTCAAGGTGCCGGTGCGCGACACCACTGGCCTGCTCGACATCGTGGGCACGGGCGGCGACGGCGGGCACACCTTCAACATCAGCACCTGCAGCATGTTTGTGGCCGCCGGCGCGGGCGCGCGCTGCGCCAAGCACGGCGGGCGCAGCGTGTCGAGCAAGTCGGGCGCTGCCGACGCGCTCGAGGCGCTGGGCGCCAACATCAACCTGCCGCCGGAAAAAATCGCCCAGTGCATTGAGGAAACGGGCATGGGCTTCATGTTCGCACCCAACCACCACCCCGCCATGCGGCACGTCGCGCCTGTGCGCAAGGAAATGGGTGTGCGCACCTTCTTCAACATCCTGGGACCCCTCACCAATCCGGCGGGCGCACCCAACATTCTCATGGGCGTGTTCCACCCCGACTTGGTCGGCATACAGGTGCGCGCGCTGCAGCAGCTTGGCGCCAAGCACGCCATCGTGGTCTACGGCAAGGACGACATGGACGAAGTCAGCCTCGGCGCCGAGACGATGGTGGGCGAGCTGCTGAACGGCGAAATCCGCGAATACAACATTCACCCCGAAGACTTCGGCTTTGCCATGCGCAGCGTGCGCGCGCTGCGCGCCGAGTCGCCGCAGATTTCCGTGCAGATGCTGCGCAGCGTGCTGGACGGCGCGCCCGGCGCCCCGCGCGACGTGGTGCTGTTCAATGCGGGCGTGGCGCTGTATGCCGCTGGCGTGGCGCCGGACATTGCCGACGGCATCAAGCGCGCCACGCAATCCATCGACAGCGGCGCAGCCAAGGCCAAGATGGACGCTTTCATTGCCTTCACCAAGGCGGCGGCATAATTCACCGCTTCTCATCGGCGCTGTCCGCGCTCACCATGGAAACCAGCGGCAGGCATAAAAAATCTTCCCTCGCCCCCGCGTGCCGCGAAGCGGCTCGGCAGGGGGAGAGGGGAGGGTGAGGGGGAACGCCCGCGCAGCGGGCGTTTGCGCTGCTTTGCAATTGCCATACCTGTTCAATCTCAAGCCGCCGTGCTGCGAACGCAGCACGGCGCACCCCCACCCGGCCCACCCCCACA
>JAFRYL010000018.1 GCA_017437605.1 Ottowia sp.
CGCCGGCTTATCAAGCCGGCGATGATGCGATACCCTGCCATTCGCTGTCAAGGTCAAAGACGGCGAGGCTTTCCACATGCGCTGTGTGGGGGAACATGTTGAGCGCGCAGGCGGCAGCGCACCGGTAGCCCGCCTGATGCACGAGCAGACCCGCGTCGCGCGCGAGCGTGGCCGGGTTGCAGCTCACGTAGACGATGCGCTGCGGGGGCTGCCAGTCGCCTTCGGGTGGTGTCTGGCGCAATTCAGCCAATGCCTTGACGAGCGCAAGCGCGCCTTCGCGCGGCGGGTCAATGAGCCAGCGGGCTGCGGCGCCGTCGGCGCGCAGGATGTCTGCCGTCATGTCAAAGAGGTTGCGCGCGGCAAACGTCGCTTTTCCCATCTGGCGCGTGGCGCGGGCGGCCTCGTAGTTGGCGCGGGCGCGCTGCACGAGCGCTTCGCTGCCTTCCACGCCGAGCACTTGAGCCGCTTGCGTGGCAATGGGCAGGGTGAAGTTGCCCAGTCCGCAGAACCAGTCAATGACGCGCTCGCCCGGCTGCACCGCCAGCAGCCGCAGCGCACGGCTGACAAGCACGCGGTTGATGTGCGGGTTGACTTGCGTGAAGTCGGCGGGGCGGAAGGGCATGCTGAGGCCAAACTCCGGCAGGCAGTAATGCAGCGGCGGCGTGCCTTCGTCCAGAGGGTGCAGTGTGTCCGGCCCCTTGGGTTGCAGCCACCATTGCACGCTGGGGTGCGCGGCGGCAAAGGCGCGCAGGCGCGCTTTGTCAGCCTCCGAGAGCGGCTCCAGATGCCGCAGCGCCAGCGCCGTGGCGCCCTCGCCGCACGCCAGCTCAATTTGCGGGCAGGCGTCGCGCGCGTCCATTTCCGCAATGAGGGCGCGCAGCGGCAGCAGCAGCGCGCTCACATGCGGCGGGAGGATGGCGCACGAGCGCATGTCGGCGATGTAGCGGCTTTTGCGCTCGTGAAAGCCGATGAGCACTTCGCCACGCTTGACGACAAAGCGCACCGACAGGCGCGCACGCCAGCGGTAGCCCCATGCTGGCCCCTGCAGCGGGCGCAGCATGAGCGCGGGGCGCACGCGCCCAAGGTGCCAGAGCGCGTCTTCCAGCGCGCGCTGCTTGATGGCGACTTGCGCGCTGGCGTCCACATGCTGCATGAGGCAGCCGCCGCACGCGCCCTGATGCAGCCCGAAGTGCGGGCAGCGCGGCGCCACGCGCAGCGTGCTTTCGCGATGGATGGCGGTGAGGGTGGCGGCCTCCCACGCCTCTTTGCGGCGCGTGGTGCGGGCGCTGACCTGCTCGCCGGGCAGCGCGCCCTCAATGAAGATGACTTTGCCCGCGCGCCGCGCCACACCGCGCGCGTCCAGCCCGAGGCTTTCCACGTGCAGCCAGTCTTGGGGCGGAGTTTGTTCGGGCGTTTGGCTCATGGGAAAATTCAATGGGTATTGTTATGCCGCCGGCACAACAAGCCGGCGGCAAAAGATATGTTTGATATGTATACATGTAGGGGCGCGATTTATCGCGCCCCTTGCGCGCATGCCACCCGGGCGGGCGCAATAAACTGCGCCCCTACAAGGTGGGCATTTTTTACGCCAATGCTGGTTTGACGAAACCCATCGCTGCACCCTCCCCCGCTGCTACAGCGAGGGAGAGGTGATGCCCCGTTTCAGCGTGCCGGCAGGTAATTGACCGGGTCTACCGGCTGGCCGGTGCGCCGGATTTCAAAATGCAGGTTCACGCGGTCGGCGTCGGTGGAACCCATCTCGGCAATGCGCTGCCCCTTGCGCACGTCCTGGTCTTCCTTGACGAGCAGCGCGCGGTTGTGCGCATAGGCGGTCATGTAGGTGTCGTCGTGCTTGATGATGATGAGGTTGCCGTAGCCGGGCAGCCCCGAGCCAGCGTAGACGACTTTGCCATCAGCCGCAGCAAGCACCGGGTCGCCCGCCTTGCCGCCGATGTTCAGCCCCTTGTTGGTGTCGCCGTCAAACTTTTTGACGACCGCGCCGCTGGCAGGCCAGGCAAAACGAATCTTGCCGGCGGCAAGCGGCTGCTGCGGCGCTGCCGCTGCAGAAGCTGCGGGCTGCGCGGCAGCAGCCACGCCGGGCGTGGTCTGCGTGGCAATGGGCACCGGCTCGGAGGCGGCCGCCGCCGGCGC
>JAFRYL010000205.1 GCA_017437605.1 Ottowia sp.
GCAAGCCGCGCGTGGTCTACCGTGACATCGACGGCGTGCGCAGCGAGCCGATGGAGTTGCTCACCGTGGACATTGAAGAAGGGCACCAGGGCGGCGTGATGCAGGCGCTCGGCGAGCGGCGCGGCGAACTTGTGAACATGGAACCCGACGGGCGCGGGCGCGTGCGGCTGGAATACCGCATCCCCGCGCGCGGGCTGATTGGCTTCAACAACGAGTTTTTGAACCTCACGCGCGGCAGCGGGCTTTCCAGCAGCATTTTTGACGGCTATGAGGCGTACCAGGGCGACATCGGCGGGCGCAAGAACGGCGTGCTCATCAGCAAGGACGACGGCGAGATTTTCAACTACGCCCTCGGCAAGCTCGACGACCGTGGGCGCATGTTCGTGAAAGCGGGCGACGCCGTGTATGAAGGCATGATTGTGGGCGTGCACAACCGCGACAACGACATCGTGGTGAATGCCACGCGCACCAAGCAACTCACCAACTTCCGTGCCAGCGGCAAGGACGAAGCCATCAAAATCACCCCGCCCATCGAGCTGACGCTGGAATACGGCGTGGAATTCATTGAGGACGATGAACTCGTGGAAATCACGCCCAAAATCATCCGCCTGCGCAAGCGCCATTTGACCGAGCACGAGCGCCGCCGCGCCAGCCGCGAAACCGCTTCATAATCACCGCAACACACCATGAGGAGACAGCCATGAAAATCCTGCTCGCCGTGGACGGCAGCCAGCGTTCGCTGCACGAAACCCGCTTTGCTCTGCAACTCGTGCAGGACGGACTGAACGCCAGCTTTGTGCTGGCGAACGTGCAGGAGCCGGCCAGCCTGTATGAAATCGTCGCCTCCTCCGGCAGCACCGAGCGCATCGCCAAAGCCGCCAAGGGCGCAGGGCAAGGGCTGCTCGCGCCCTCGGCGCAGATGTTGAAAGAGGCGGGCGTGCCGTATGAGCGCGTCGTGGTCACCGGCGACCCCGCGCAGGCCATCGTGGAACTCGTGGAAGAACACGGCTGCGACATGGTGCTGCTTGGCACACGCGCCCTCGGCCCGCTGGCGCGCGCACTGGAAGGCGGCTCCACCGCCCTGCGCCTGCTGCACACCTGCCCGGTGCCTGTGCTGCTGGTTACGCCGCAGGAGGAAAACACGCAAGAAAGCGAGGGGTGATGTCATGGCGGCGAGATTGAGACTGCGCGACAAGGTTTTTGCGTATCTGAAAGACAATGCAGGCGACAAATTCACTGCGCGGCAGATTGCTGAATGGATATTTAAAACATACCGCGCTGAGTGCGAGGAAAAGAGGCGAGTGAGCGCGCAGAAACTTGATGACGGAGCTTTGCTTCAGCAACTGGTTGCTGAAATTGGTGCCCACCGCCCGGGAATGCAGAAAAAATATCCACACATAAAAATCACTGCAGACCGTCCACGCAAATACTATTATTCAACGCAGTCCGATGAGGACGAAGTGGCGCAGGCTGAAGCCGGTCAAGGCGCCGCCGGTGTAACTCCTGCTTCTATGTCGCCCGCGTCTTCGTTGCGGCTTGGAGAGCATGATTTGTACCCGATGCTGATGCAGTATTTGCGGGATGAATCTGTTTTTTCCATGCGCATTGACGAGAAAAAATCTTCAAACAGCCGTGGCTCCAAGGGGAACCACTGGCTGCACCCCGATATTGTGGGTATGGAGGATTTGGGCGCGGACTGGGACAGGGAAGTACGTGACTGTGTGCATGAATACTTTGACAAACGCACCCGCCTGTGGTCGTTTGAAGTCAAGCTGCTGCTCAACGGCTCCAATGCGCGCGAGTGCTTTTTTCAAGCGGTTTCCAATTCTTCGTGGGCAAATTTTGCCTATCTGGTCGCAAGGGATATTGAAGGCACGGATACCATGAAGGAGCTGCGCCTGCTTTCCGCTGCGCACGGCATCGGTCTGATAAAGCTGAACGTTGAAGACCCGTCCGAGAGCGAGGTGATGATTCCGGCGCACGAGCGCGCAGCAGTGGACTGGGATATGGTGAACCGCCTTGCACGGGAAAACCGTGATTTCAAGGAGTTTGTCAAGCGCATCCGCCGCTTTTATCAAACGGGCGAAACGACTGCCGCCGACTGGGGCTTGCCCGAGGTGGACGATTGATGTGCCGATGTGTTTGGGGAGCCTGATGTGACGCAAGAGGAAAGAGCACTCGCTTTTGACAGTCTTGTTGCGGCCATTCGGCAGGCACACAGTGAATTGTCCAGACAGGCAGGGCGGGCGGTCAACATTGCATTGACGCTGCGCAACTGGCTGATTGGGATGTATATTAGGGAGTATGAGCAGCGCGGACGGGACCGCGCGAGCTATGGCGAGGGCTTGCTGGACGCTCTTGCCTCGGCGCTTCGGCAAACCGGCGTTTCCCGCTGCGATGCCAGGGAGTTGCGTCGCTACCGACTGTTCTACATCACTTATCCGCAGATTCGGGAGTCGCTGCCTCCCGGATTCCGCTCAGGATTGCCGCAGATAGGTGATTCGGGAGGCAGTGACTCCCAAATGTCCCCCACGCTGGCGCTGGACGGTGACAAGCTGGTTGCAAGGCTCTCCTTTACCCATTTCGTCGAATTGCTTGCGATAGAGGATGCACTCAAACGCTCGTTTTATGAAATTGAGTGCATCCGGGGCAACTGGTCGGTGCGCGAACTCAAACGCCAGATTGCCAGCCTCTACTATGAACGCTCGGCGCTGTCCCACGACAAAAAGAAACTGTCCGTCCTGACCGGCCAACTGACCGAAACGAATGAGCCGGCGCTGGCTGTGCGCGACCCTTATGTTTTTGAGTTTCTTGGCCTCAAGCCGCAGGAGGTTGTCAGTGAATCAAACCTTGAAGTGCAGCTTATTGAAAAGCTGCAGGATTTCCTGCTTGAGTTGGGAAATGGCTTCTGTTTTGAGGCGCGGCAAAAGCGCATCCTGATTGGCGGGGAGCACTTTTTTGTGGATTTGGTGTTTTATCACCGCATTCTCAAATGCCATGTGCTGGTGGAATTGAAGCTGGAGCGTTTCACCCATGAAAATATCGGCCAGCTCAATACCTACGTAAGCTGGTGGCGCCAGAACATGATGGCGGAAGGCGACAATCCGCCCATCGGTATCCTGCTGTGCACGGAAAAGAACAATGCCCTTGCCGAATACGCTTTGGCTGGCATGGACAACAGCCTTTTTGTGTCCAAATACATGCTGGGATTGCCGCGCAAGGAGGACATGCAGGCGTTTCTTGAGCGGCAAGTCAGGAGTTTGGAAGGCGCCTGACCTGTTCCGTACAATTTCTCGTTTTTTCCCTGAATCCCCATGCGCATCCTGCTCTGTAACGACGATGGCTATCAGGCGCCCGGCATTGTGGCGCTGCATGAGGCGCTGTCTGCGTTCGCGCATGTGGAGGTGATTGCGCCCGAGAGCAACAACAGCGCCAAGTCCAACGCGCTCACGCTGCACGCGCCGCTGTATGTGAGCACTGCGCCCAACGGCTTCCGCTTCGTGAACGGCACGCCGGCGGACTGCGTGCATATCGCGCTCACGGGGCTGCTGGACTGGCGGCCTGACATGGTGGTGTCCGGCATCAATGACATCGGCAACATGGGCGACGACACGCTCTACAGCGGCACTGTGGGCGCGGCGATGGAGGGGTGCTTGGCGGGGATTCCTTCCATCGCGTTTTCGCAGATTGAGCGCGGCTGGCGCCACCTGGACGATGCGGCACGTTTCGCCGCGCAGCTTGTGCAGCGCCTTGGCGCGCAGCCGCCCACGGGGGCGTGGCTGCTGAACGTGAACATTCCCAACCTGCCGTTTGACGAGCTGAAAGCGCCGCGCGTCACGCGCCTTGGCCGCCGGCACACGGCGCAGGAGGCCAAGGTCATGGACAGCCCGCACGGGCGCACGATGTATTGGATAGGCGCAGCGGGCGCGGCGGCGGACGCAGGCGAGGGTACGGACTTTCACGCCGTGGCCGCTGGCCATGTGAGCATCACGCCGCTGACGGCGGACATGACGGACCACGCCGCGCTTGGCTACTGGTCGCAGGGCATGGCGCGGCTGCTTGCGCCGCAGGGAGCAGGGCAGGGATGAATGCGCCACCCCGGCGCCCCGGCTTCCCCGCGCGGCTTGGCACGGGCAGCGCACCGCGCAGCCACCATTTCGCGCCCCGGCGCGCAGCGCCCGCGCCGACGCCGCAAACGCCGGTGGTGCGCGATGCCATCGCCGCGCGTGCGCGCATGATTGAGCGCCTGGTGGCAGGCGGCATCACGGACGAGGCGCTGCTGCGCGCCCTCGGCGCGGTGGACAGGCGGCACTTTGTGGACAGCGCGCTGGCGCTGCGCGCTTATGACGACGACGCGCTGCCCATCGGCATGGGGCAAACCATCAGCAAGCCGAGCATCGTGGCGCGCATGGTGCAGCTTCTGGTGCAGGGCAGCGTGCGCGCGCCGGACGGCGGGCGGCTTGGGCGCGTGCTGGAAATCGGCACCGGCTGCGGCTATCAGGCGGTGCTGCTCGGGCAGCTTGCCGCCGAGGTGTACAGCATCGAGCGCCTGCGCGCGCTGCACGAGAAGGCGCGCGCCAACCTGCGCCCGCTGCGCGTGCCCAATGTGCACCTGATTTTTGGCGACGGCATGGCGGGCTATCCCGCCGGTGCGCCGTATGCGGGCATCATCGCGGCGGCGGGGGGCGAGGCCGTGCCGCTCGCGTGGGTGGAGCAGCTTGCCGTGGGCGGGCGCATCGTCGCGCCCGTGGCGCAGGCGGGCGGCGCGCAGGCGCTGGTGGTGATTGACAAAACAATGCACGGAATTGAGCACCGCGTGCTGGAAGCAGTGCGCTTTGTCCCCCTAAAATCCGGCATTTCCTGATGGGCGCGGTTCTCTGCCGCGCCCGCACGTACACCATCTGACACAAGCAAAGGCTTTTCTCACATGAAACCTTCCGTTTCTGGCGCATGGAGCATGGCAGCGGCGGTGCTGCTGGCAGCGGTGCTGGGCGGCTGCACCATCACCTCGTCCTCGCGCGCGCCTGTGGAAGACCGTATCGGCGGCTCGCGGGCGCCGGCGCCCCGCGTTGACCCGTCCACGCTGCCCGGCTTTGAAAACGCCGGCAAACCCGGCTACTACACCGTGCGCGCCGGCGACACGCTGCGGCGCATCGCCGCCGCAGTGGGGCAGTCGTGGAGCGACATCGCCGCCTGGAACAACTTGCAAAACCCCGATTTGATTGAAATCGGCCAGGTGCTGCGCGTCGTGCCGCCCACGGGGGCGAGTGCTGCTGCGCC
>JAFRYL010000206.1 GCA_017437605.1 Ottowia sp.
CCGCGCGCTCACGCGCGCGGCGAAGGAGAGGGGATGAATTTCGTGCTCCACAAAAATGAGTGAAAACATACTGGACCGCATCATCGCCGTGAAGCGCGAGGAAATCGCCGCCGGTCAGCGCGCCACGCCGCTTGCCGCCATGCGCGCCGCCGCTGAAAACGCGCCGCCTGCGCGCGACTTCCTCGGCGCGCTGCGCCAGCGCGTGGGCGCGGGGCAGGCCGCCGTGATTGCCGAAGTCAAGAAAGCCAGCCCCAGCAAGGGGCTGATACGCCCCGACTTCGCCCCCGCCGACATCGCGCGCAGCTACGCGGCGGGCGGCGCCGCCTGCCTTTCCGTGCTCACCGACCGGCAGTTTTTTCAGGGCGCGCTGGACTACCTGCAGCAAGCGCGCGCCGCCTGCGCGCTGCCCGTGCTGCGCAAGGACTTCATCATCAGCCCGTGGCAGATTTTTGAAGCGCGCGCCGCTGGCGCCGACGCCGTGCTGCTGATTGCCGCCTGTCTGGACGACGCGCAGCTTGCCGAGCTGCTGGCGCTCGCGCACGCACTCGGCATGGCGGCGCTGCTGGAAGTGCATGACGGCGCCGAACTGGAGCGCGCCCTGCGGCTGGACGCGCCGCTGATAGGCATCAACAACCGCAACCTGCGCACCTTTGAAGTCTCGCTGCACACCACGCTGGGCCTGCGCGCGCGCGTGCCCGCCGAGCGCCTCCTCGTCACGGAAAGCGGCATCCACACCCGCGACGATGTGCAGACCATGCGCGCCGCTGGCGTGCATTGCTTCCTCGTCGGCGAGCGCTTCATGCGCGCCGCCAACCCCGGCCACGCCCTGCAGGAGTTGTTCGCATGAGCGCCATGCCGCCCGAATGGAGCGCCCGCAGCCTCCTCGCGCGCTTTGCCGTCTACGGACACTTTTACGAGCGCGAAGCTGGCGGCGCGCTCTGGCAACTGCGCGACCGGCTGGAAATCTTTGAACACGCCCTGCCGTGGGAGCGCGTGCGCGACGGCAACGCCGACATGGTTGCCGTGATGATGAACCCCGGCGCCTCGCGCCCGCTGGCGGAAGCCGACGCAGATGGCTGGTGCCCCGCCGTGCCCGACCGCACGCAATACCAGCTCATGCGCCTCACGCTCGCCGCCGCCGCCCTTGGTGCGCCGCGCATACGGCACATTCGCGTCATCAACCTCTCCGACCTGCGCACCCCGAAAAGCGCCCAACTCTTTGCCACCCTGCCCCACGCCCCCGGCTGGCACACCATCTTTGACCCATCGCGCCGCGCCGAACTGCAACGGGCGCTGGGCGCACCCGACACACCCGTCCTGCTCGCCTGGGGCATGGCGCCGCAACTGCGCCCGCTCGCAAGGCAGGCGCTGGACGCACTGCAGAGCCGCCCCGCCCTCGGCCTCACAGACGACGGCACCGCCTACCGCCACCCGCTGCCGCAGCGCGCCGACCTGCAAAGCATCTGGGTGCAGCGCATGGCGGAGCAGATGGCGCAGCACAAAAAACCTATCCCCTCGCCCCCGCGATAGCTGGGGGAGAGGGCGCAGGGTGAGGGGGAAACGCCCGCGCAGCGGGCGCTTTGCATGGGTATTACACCATCGCCGGCAACATAAGCCGGCGATGCAGCATTGCTTCTGACAGTATGAGGCAAGACACACCAAAAAAACCGCCCCGTGGGGCGGTTTTCGGGGCGTAGCGCGCTCACGCCGCAAACGCTTGCCGCTCTGCCACACCGCGCTCCAGCAGTCCGCGCACCCAGGCATTCAGGCTCATGCCAGCGAGTTGGGCGCACTCCATGCTTTCTGCATGCAATTCGGGCGGCACGCGCAGCATCATGTGTCCGCTGGCGGGTTTTTTAGGCGCGCGGCCAAGCTGCGCGCAGGTTTGAATGTAGTCATCCACGGCGTCGCGGAACTCTTTTTTCAGCTCCGGCACGCTTTCCGCCTGAAACACGATGCAGTCATCAATGCCGGCGAGCGTGCCCGTCAGCAGCCCCTTGTCGGCATCAAACTCAACGCGGGCGGTGTAGCCTTTATAGGTCATAGCGGTCATGCGGAAATGATGGCACAAAGTGCTATCTGCAGCAAGCGGCGGGCGCCCCCTCACCCTGCCCTCTCCCCCTCTGTGGCGCTGCGCGGCAGCGGGGGCGAGGGGATGTGTCCCGTGCCCCACGTCAACCGTGGTTCAACAGAGCCTGAATTTGTGGCATGCCTGCAAAAATTTGCGCGGCATACGTCACATGTGGTAACGTCGCCCGTGCGTGTTCACACGCGTGCTGCGGCAGCGGCAGCGTTTTTCCTCCACCACACATTTTCTGGAGCATTTATGGGCGCACAAACTCCCGGCATTATCCGGCATTATCCGGCATTATCCGGCATTATCCGGCATTATCCGGCATTATCCGGCATTATCCGGCATTATCCGGCATTAT
Organism: Ottowia sp.; assembly: GCA_017437605.1. Taxonomy (GTDB): domain Bacteria; phylum Pseudomonadota; class Gammaproteobacteria; order Burkholderiales; family Burkholderiaceae_C; genus Ottowia. The sequence continues at coordinate 2,433 of JAFRYL010000206.1, forward strand.
AACACAATTTCCGTCATTTCCCCGCGCTAAAACATGCTGCCCGCATTTGGGCGCTGCCGTTCTGACGGCATGTTTGCTGGGCGGCCTGCCTTTTGCAGCCACGGCAGCCAATTCGGGCGGCACGGTGGAGGGATACAACGGCAACCGGTTTTACCGCTACGTCGGCGACGGCAGCGGTGATGTCATTATTGAAAGCGAAAACGATACCTACGGTGGCAACCCCGTCACCCTGCAAGGCGTCTTTGGCGGTCGCCAAGAAACCGGCGATGTGGAAAACCGAACCATCATCATCGGCGACGCCACCCATGCGCCGAATATTCGTGAGGCTTACGGCGGCAAAACCGCCAACGGCAGCGCCAACAACAACACCCTGACCTTCCAGAACGGCAGGATTACGGGCGCCTACAGCATCTACGGTGGCACCTGCCTCACGGGCAGCGCAGACCACAACACCGTCACCATCACCGGCAACGCCAAGACTGATGGCCAAGTGTTCGGCGGCTCGTGCGGCAGTAGTGCCTCCTGGAACAGCGTCAACATTGAAGGCAGCGCCGAGGTGGGCGGCAATGTGTGGGGCGGCAGTAGCGAGCACAGAGGCAGCGTCGCAGAGCACAACACCGTCACCATCAGCGGCGGCTCTGTGAAAGGGGACGTAATCGGCGGCGCCTCCGGCGGCAACGGCAAAGCCACCCACAACACCGTCACCATCAGCGGCGGCTCGGTGGGCAAGAACGTAATCGGTGGCCAAACAACCGACAGCTACGGCAAAGCCATCAACAACACGGTGCGCATCTCCGGCACGCCCACCCTTTCCAGTGCCACGCTCTACGGTGGCAGGTGGGATGGCTTCTTCTGCAACGACATAAGCACCGGCAACACGCTGGAAATACTGAACAGCGGCATCAGCGTGGCGGGCGTTGAAAACTTTGAAAAACTCGCCTTCACCCTGCCCGCCACCATCACGAAGGGCGGCACCATGCTCACCGCCAGCGGCAGCGTCGTCTTCCCTGCCTCTGCCACCATCAGCGTCATGGTTGCCGGCACTCAGGTGCCTGCGCTGAATGCGGGCGATGAAATCACGCTCATTGAGGCGGCTCCCCTGGCCATCACCCCAACGCTCACACCCGCGACCGCCGCCAGCTACTTCACAGTGGACAAAGACAGCACTGGCAAGAAGCTCATTGCCACCGCGCTCACTGACCTCGCCGCGCTGCCCGCCCATGCCGTCTATGGCAGCACGCCCCAAGGCGGCGAAGTGACATGCGACCAGCCCAAAGTGACCGAGGGCATCGGCGCCACCACATGCACCGCCACGGCCTCCGCCATCGCCGCTGCCGGCGCCACGTTTGACCCTGACAGCATGACGGTGAGCAGCGGCACGGGCACCCTCATCAACTGCCGCGAAAACACTTGCACCCTTACGGGCGTCACCAGCGAGGTGACAGTCACCGCCACCTTCACGCTGAACGAATACAGCGTGAGCGATGCCACGCCCACTGGCGCGGGCGGCACGATGGATTGCCCGAGCGCGAAGGTGACGTACTTCGACACCCCAACCTGCACCGCGCAGCCCGACACCGGCTACATCTTCACCGGCGCCACCGCAACATACGCAAATGGCAGCAATGCCAACATCAGCTGCGATACGGACACCAAGAAATGCACCCTCACGGGCGTGCTGGACGACGTGACGGTGACGGGCGTGTTCTCGCCGCCCGCGCCGCCCACACCGCAGCCGCCGCAGCCGCAGCCGCAGCAGCCGCGACAACCCTACGTGATTTCGAATACGCCAACGATGGGCGAACTGGGGCTGCTGCTTTCCGGCCTCGCACTCGCGGGCGCGGCTGCACCCGCCCTGCGCCAGCGTGAGCGCAAGGCACGCAAGCACGACTGACGCGCGCCGCGCACAAGCAAAACGCCCGCTGATGCGGGCGTTTTTTTGCGGACGCGCAGCCGGGCGTACATCGCAAGTTCAATCTTGGATTTACGCCCTGTGGCGCAGATTGCATGGGTATTGTGTGGCCGCCGGTAATATAAGCCGGCGATGTGACATTAGTGCGATGGGTATTGTGGCGTAAGCAGGCGGCGCGGCGCATCTGTTGCAGGAATGCACACGCGGGCGCCCACAGCAAGGCCGCCGCGTTTTGGCTGTGGCACAATCGCCCGTTTCCTGCCTTCCCGGAGGGGTGGCCGAGTGGTTAATGGCAGCAGACTGTAAATCTGCCGGTTTACACCTACGCTGGTTCGAATCCAGCCCCCTCCACCAGCACCTTTCAAGGCGCTGCGGGAGTAGTTCAATGGTAGAACCTTAGCCTTCCAAGCTAATGCCGCGGGTTCGATTCCCGTCTCCCGCTCCATGAGCCGAGGAAGGACGACTCCCGCGCCATGCTGGTGTGGATGGCACAAACAAGTCATGCCCTTGTGGCTCAGTGGTAGAGCACTCCCTAGGTAAGGGAGAGGTCGTGGGTCCGATTCCCACCAAGGGCACCAGTCAAGCG
>JAFRYL010000207.1 GCA_017437605.1 Ottowia sp.
ACCGCAGCAAACGCCCGCTCATGGGCGCAGCGGCGCTGGCGGGCGCCGATGTTGTGCTGCTCACCAGCGACAACCCGCGCCTGGAAGCGCCGCAAGCCATCATGGACGACGTGCTGCGCGGCCTGCCGGACGCCACGCGTGTGCGCGCACAGGTTGACCGGGTGCGTGCCATTGAAACGGCGCTGCACGAAGCGGCACCGGCGGACGTGGTGCTCATCGCCGGCAAGGGGCACGAGGACTATCAGGACGTGGGCGGGCGCAAGCACCCGTTTTCCGATGCGCGCGAGGCGCACCGCACGCTGGCGGCGCGCGTGGGCATGAACCTTTCGCTTGCCGATGCTGCGGCCATGCTGCCGGGCGCAGAGCTTGTGGGCGAGGGCGCCACGCTGCTGCAGCGCGTGTGTACGGATACGCGCGAAGTGCAGGAGGGCGATTTGTTCGTCGCCATCAAGGGCGAGCGTTTTGACGCCGCCGACTTTCTGCCGCAGGCTGCCGCGCGCGGTGCGGCAGCAGCGCTCTGCAGCCGAGAGGCCGCTGCGCAGCTTGCCGCCAGCGGCTTGCCCGGCATCCTTGTGGATGACGCGCGGCAGGCGCTGGGCGCGCTGGCGCACGGCTGGCGCAGCCGCTTCGCGCTGCCGCTGATTGCCGTGACCGGCAGCAATGGCAAAACCACGGTCACGCAGATGCTGGCAAGCATCGCCCGCACTTGGGCTGGCGATGCGGCGCTGGCGACGCAGGGCAACCTCAACAACGAGATTGGCGCGGCGCTCACGCTGCTGCGCCTGCGCCCGTGGCACCGGCTGGCGGTGGTGGAGCTGGGCATGAACCACCCGGGCGAGATGGCGGGCTTGGCACACATGGCCGCGCCCACGGTGGCGCTGGTGAACAACGCGCAGCGCGAGCATCAGGAATTCATGGCAAGCGTGCAAGCCGCCGCCGAGGAAAACGGCGCGGCGCTGGCGGCGCTGCCAGCGGACGGCGTGGCGGTGTTCCTTGCCGATGCCGAATATCAGGACACATGGAAGCGCCTGTCAAGCACGGGCAATCAGCTCATGTTTGGCGAGCAGGCGCAGGGCGCACAAGTCTTTGCGCGCAGCGCCCGTTGGCAGGACGGCGCGTGGGATGTGGAGGCGCAGCTTCCCGCAGAAGTGGTGCGCTTTGCGCTGCATGCGCCGGGGCGCCACAACGTGCTCAATGCGCTGGCGGCCTGCGCCAGCGCGCACGCGGCGGGTGTGCCAGCGCACGCCATAGAGCAAGGTTTGCAGGCATTCCGCCCGCTGCCCGGACGCGGGCGCAGCCTTGCCGTGCAGTGCGGCGGGCGCAGCGTGACGCTGATCGACGATTGCTACAACGCCAACCCGGATTCGGTGCGCGCGCTCATTGACGTGCTGGCTGATTTGCCCGGCGCGCGTTGCCTGGCGCTGGGCGACATGGGCGAAGTCGGGGAGCAGGGGCCAGCCTTCCACCGCGAAGTGGGCGCGTATGCGCGCGAGCGCGGCGTGCAGCGCCTGCTCACGCTTGGCACGCTGGCGGCACACGCGGCAGAGGCATTTGGCGATGGCGCGCAGCACTGCGCTGACATGCCCGCACTGATTGAATCGGCGCGCGCTGCGCTGCCGGCGCAGGACGTGCTGGCGGTGAAAGGCTCGCGCTTCATGCGCATGGAGCGCCTTATTGAAGCCGTGCAGGGCGCGGCGCAAGGAGGGGCGACATGCTGACGGCACTGGCAGCATGGCTGCAGACGCTTTCGCCCTCGCTGGGCTTTTTCCGCGTTTTTCAATACCTGACGCTGCGCGCGGTGCTGGCGGCGGTCACGGCGCTGCTCATCGGGTGGGCGTTCGGGCCGTGGCTGATTCGCCGACTGACCGAGTTGAAGATAGGCCAGCCCGTGCGCGGCTATGGCGTGCAGACACATCTGGCCAAGAGCGGCACGCCGACAATGGGCGGCGCGCTGGTGCTGCTGGCCATCACCGTTTCCACGCTGCTGTGGGCGGACTGGTCCAACCGCTTCATCTGGGCGGTGCTGGGGGTCATGCTGGCGCTTGGCACCGTGGGCTGGATGGATGACTGGCGCAAGGTGGCGCTGCATGACCCGGAAGGCATGCGCTCGCGCGAAAAGTTTTTCTGGCAGACGCTCATCGGTCTGGTGGCATCGCTCTACCTGCTGTTTGCCGTTTCTGGTGGCAGCAGCGCGCAGGCGTGGAGCATGTTTGTGGACTGGGTGCATTCGGGCTTTTCCATCACGCTGCCGCACGCGGCGGGGCTGTGGCTGCCGTTTTTCAAGGAAGTGGCGTATCCGCTCGGCGTGCTGGGTTTTGTGGTATTGAGCTGGCTGGTGATTGTCGGCTCCAGCAATGCCGTTAATTTCACAGACGGGCTGGACGGGCTGGCGATTATGCCGGTGATTATGGTTGGCACGTCGCTTGGCATATTTGCCTATGTCAGCGGCAGTGCGGTGTTTTCAAAATATCTGCTGCTGCCGCATATTTCCGGCGCGGGCGAGCTGCTGATTTTCTGCGCGGCTATGGCGGGTGCGGGGCTGGCGTTCTTGTGGTTCAACGCGCACCCGGCGCAGGTGTTCATGGGCGACGTGGGCGCGCTGGCGCTGGGTGGCGCGCTGGGCGCGGTGGCCATCGTGGTGCGCCAGGAGCTGGTGCTCGCCATCATGGGCGGCATTTTTGTGGCGGAAGCCCTGTCCGTCATCGTGCAAGTGGCCTATTTCAAATATACGCGCCGCCGTTATGGTGAAGGGCGCCGCCTGCTGCGTATGGCGCCGCTGCACCACCATTTTGAAAAAGGCGGCTGGACAGAAACGCAAACCGTGGTGCGTTTCTGGATTATCACCATGCTGCTGTGCCTGCTTGGGCTGTCCACGCTGAAATTGAGGTGAAGGCGAATGGCGCAGCAGGCACATATTCTGATTTTGGGGCTGGGAATATCCGGGCTGTCCATGGCGCGCTGGCGCGCGCGCACGGCGGGCAGCGCGGCGCTGCGTGTGGCGGATACGCGCGACAAGCCGCCCGCACTGGAAGCGCTGCAGCGCGAGTTGCCGCAGGCGCAGTTCATTAGCGGCGCGTTCAGCGAGGCGCTGCTGGATGGTGTGGGCGAGGTGCTGGTCAGCCACGGCATTGAACCGACGGAGCCGCTGTTGGCGGCGGCGCGCGCCAAGGGTTTGCCCATTCACGGCGAGTTGGAACTGTTCGCGCAGGCGTTGCAGCAGTTGCAGCAAGAGCGCGGCTGGCAGCCCAAGGTGTTGGCGGTGACGGGCACCAACGGCAAGACGACGGTCACGGCGCTCACGGGAAAACTGTTGCAGAGCGCCGGGCTGGACGTGGCGGTGGCGGGCAACATCGGGCGCGCCTTGCTCGATGAGCTGGGTGCGCGGCTGGACGCCGGACGCCTGCCGCAGGCGTGGGCGCTGGAGCTGTCCAGCTTCCAGCTTCATGCGCATGCGACGCAGGCGCCGCAGATGGCGGAGGAGGGCAGCCCCTTTGCCTTCCGCCCCACGGCAGCCACGGTGCTCAATGTGACGCAGGACCACCTGAACTGGCACGGCAGCATGGCGGCGTATGCGGCGGACAAGGAGCGCGTGTTTGGCGTGCAGGGCACGCTGGTGCTCTGCCGCGACGATGCGGTGGTGATGGCGATGCGCGCTGGCGCGCTGGCGGGGCGCGCTGCCGTGACCTTTGGCATGGACGCGCCGCAGGCGGCGGGTGACTTTGGCTTGCAAAACATTGATGGCGCGCTCTGGCTGGTGCGTGCGGGCGGGGGTGGCGCGCTGCAAAAGCTGCTGCCCGTGGACGCGCTGCGTATCCGTGGTTTGCACAACGCCAGCAATGCGCTGGCTGCGCTGGCGTTGGCTGCCGAAGTGGGCTGCCCGATGGACGCCATGCTGCAAGGTTTGCAGGAGTATGATGGAGAGAAGCATCGAGTTCAGCCGGTGGGTGAACTTGATGGTGTTGAGTATTTTGATGACAGCAAGGGCACCAACGTTGGCGCGACGCTGGCGGCGGTGCAGGGCTTGGGCGCGCAGCGGCGGCTGGTTGTCATCCTCGGCGGTGACGGCAAGGGGCAGGATTTCAGCCCGCTGGCGGTGCCGCTGGCGGCGTGTGCGCGTGCGCTGGTGTTCATCGGGCGCGACGGGCCGCAAATCCGCGCGGCGCTGGCGCAGCTTGATGTGCCCATGCTGGACGCCAAAGACATGAATGAGGCAGTGCAGCTTGCGCGCCGCCACGCGCAGCCGGGTGATGCGGTGCTGCTTTCGCCCGCGTGCGCCAGCCTGGACATGTACCGCGACTACGCCGCGCGCGCGCAGGCGTTTTGCGATGCGCTGCGCGCGCAGCAGGAGGCGGCAGCATGACGGCATGGCAGCGCTTTCTGGACGCGCGCGCCGGAGGCCAGGCGGCGCCGCCCCCGGTGCGGCTGGGCGGCACGCACTATGTGCGGCACATGGGCAGCACGTCCACACCCACGCCGGACTTTGACAGCTCGCTCATCTGGGTGTGCCTGGTGTTGCTGTGCTGGGGCGTGGTGATGGTGTATTCGGCCACCATCGCGCTGCCGGACAGCCCGCGCTTTTCCGGCCTTTCGCATCACCATTTCGTGTTGCGTCACAGCATGTGGATTGGCCTGTCGCTGCTGGTGGCGCTGCTGGCGTTTCAGGTGCCCATGAGCTGGTGGGAGCGCAACGCCCCCTGGCTCATCATCGGTGTTACGGTGCTGCTGGTGGCGGTGCTGCTGGTGGGGCCGGAAATCAAGGGCGCGCGCCGCTGGCTGCCGCTCGGGCCGCTGCGTTTCCAGCCTGCCGAGCTGGCGAAGATTGCCGTGGTGCTTTACGTGTCCAGTTACATGGCACGCAAGCTCGACGAAGATTTCTGGCGCACCGTGACGCCGTTGCTGGTGCTGGTGGGCATGATGGGCGGGCTGATGCTGGCGCAGCCGGACATGGGCACCTTTATCGTGATTACCGTCATCGCGATGGGCATCCTGTTTTTGGGCGGCGTGAATGCGCGCATCTTTTTCACGCTCGCCATCGTGCTGGCGGCCGTGCTGGTGGTGATGATTTGGACCTCGGAATACCGCCGCGCGCGCGTGTTCGCCTACCTTGACCCATGGAGCGCCAAGCACGCCTACGACTCCGGCTACCAGCTCACGCACTCGCTCATGGCCATCGGGCGCGGCGAAGTGTTCGGCGTGGGGCTGGGCGGGAGCATAGAAAAACTGCACTGGCTGCCCGATGCACACACCGACTTCCTGCTCGCCGTCATCGGCGAGGAGTTCGGGCTGGTGGGCATGGTGTGCATCATCGTCACCTTCTGGTGGATGACGCGGCACATCATGGTCATAGGCCGTCGTGCCATTGCGCTGGACCGCGTGTTCTCCGGCCTGGTGGCGCAAGGCGTGGCGGTGTGGCTGGGTTTTCAGGCTTTCATCAACATCGGTGTCAATCTCGGGGCGCTGCCGACCAAGGGGCTGACGCTGCCCTTTATGAGCTATGGCGGCTCGGCCATCATGGCCAACATGATTGCCATCGCGCTGGTGCTGCGCGTGGAAGCGGAAAACCGGGAACTGATGCACGTCGGGAGGGCGCGACCATGAGCGCGGCGCAGGATAAATGCGCGCTGGTGATGGCGGGCGGCACGGGCGGGCACATCTTCCCCGGGCTGGCCGTGGCGCAGGCGTTGCGCGAAGCGGGCTGGCGCGTGCACTGGCTGGGCGCGCCGGGCGGCATGGAAGCGCGGCTTGTGCCGCCGCAGGGCTTTGCCTTTGAAGCGGTGGAGTTTGGCGGTGTGCGCGGCAAAAAACTCTCCACCATGGCGCTGGCGCCGCTGCGTCTGGCGCGCGCCGTGGCGCAAAGCGTGCGTGTGCTGCGGCGCGTGCGTCCGAATGTGCTCATCGGCATGGGTGGCTACATCAGCGTGCCGGCGGGCTTGGCGGGCGCGGCAATGGGCACGCCGCTGCTGCTGCACGAGCAGAACTCGGTGCCCGGGCTGGCGAACCGTGTGCTTGCGCGCTTTGCGCGGCGTGTGTTCACGGCGTTTCCCGATGCTCTGCCGAAGGGCGAATGGGTGGGCAACCCGCTGCGCGCCGTGTTTGGCCAGCAGGCGGAGCCGCGAGAGCGCTTTGCCGCGCGCAGCGGTGTGCTGCGCCTGCTTGTTGTTGGCGGCTCGCTGGGCGCGCAGGCGCTCAACGAGCTGGTGCCGCAGGCGCTGGCGTTGATTGATGAGGCGCAGCGCCCGCAGGTGATACACCAGAGCGGCGAAAAGCAGCTCGATGCGCTGCGCGCCGCCTACCAGAGCGCGGGCGTGCAGGGCGAACTGGTACCCTTCATCGACGACATGGCTAGCGCGCTGGCGCAGGCCGATTTGGTGATTTGCCGCGCCGGCGCCAGCACCATCAGCGAGATTGCCGCCGTGGGCGCGGCGGCGCTGTTTGTGCCCTTCCCGCACGCCGTGGACGACCATCAGAGCGTGAACGCGCGCTTCCTCTCGGAGCAGGGCGCGGCATGGCTGATGCAGCAAAAGGATTTGACGCCGCAAAAGCTGGCAGACTTCATACAGAAAACAGAGCGCGCCACCTTGGTGGAATGTGCAATGAAGGCAAAAACGATGCAAAAAACTGGGGCAACGCAGACCATCGTGGCTGCGTGCGAGGAGGTGGCGGCATGAGACAGCACGTGCGTCACATTCACTTTGTCGGACTGGGCGGCTCAGGCATGAGCGGCATTGCCGAGGTGCTGCACAACTTGGGCTACACAGTTTCCGGCTCTGATTTGGCAGACAGTGCCACGCTGCGGCGGCTGGCGTCGCTGGGCATCCGCACCTTTGTGGGGCACGATGCGGCGCACGTCGAGGGCGCTGATGCCGTCGTGACTTCTACCGCTGTCAAGGACGACAACCCCGAGGTGCAGGCCGCGCGTGCGCGCCATGTTCCCGTGGTGCCGCGCGCCATGATGCTGGCCGAGCTGATGCGCTTCAAGCGCGGCATCGCCATTGCGGGCACACACGGCAAGACGACGACCACCAGTCTGGCCGCCAGCGTGCTTGCCGAAGGCGGGCTGGACCCCACCTTCGTCATTGGCGGGCGGCTCAACAGCGCGGGCGCCAATGCGCGCCTGGGGCAGGGCGAGCACATCGTGGTGGAGGCGGATGAATCCGACGCCTCCTTCCTCAAGCTCTCGCCCATGATGAGCGTGGTCACCAACATTGACTCCGACCACATGGCGACCTACCAGCACAGCTTTGCGGCGCTGAAAAAGGCGTTTGTGGACTTCCTGCACCGCATGCCGTTCTACGGCACCGCCATCCTGTGCATGGAAAGCGAGGCGGTGCGCGAAATTGCCGGGCAGATTGCCTGCCCCGTCACCACCTACGGCTTTGGTGAAGACGCGCAGGTGCGCGCCGTGGACGTGCGCGCTGACGGCGCGCAGATGCGCTTTGTGGCCCAGCGTCGCAACGGCATCACGCTGCCCGATTTGCCCATCACGCTCAATCTGGCCGGGCGCCATAACGTGCTCAACGCACTGGCGGCGATTGCCATCGCCGTGGAGCTGGGCATAGATGACGCGGCGGTGCAAAAGGCGCTGGCCGAGTTCAAGGGCGTGGGTCGGCGCTTTCAGCGCTATGGCGATTGGCCGGCGGCTGGCGGCGGCAGCTTTACCCTCATCGACGACTACGGCCACCACCCGGTGGAAATGGCGGCAACGCTGGCAGCCGCGCGAGCCGCTTTTCCGGAGCGGCGGCTGGTGCTGGCCTTCCAGCCGCACCGCTACACGCGCACGCGCGACTGCTTTGAAGACTTTGTGCAGGTGCTCGGCGGTGCCGACAGCGTGCTGCTTACCGAGGTCTACGCCGCCGGCGAGGAACCCATCAAGGCCGCCGACGCGCGCACGCTGGCGCGCGCCTTGCGGCTGGCGGGGCGTGTGGAGCCGCTGTTTGTGCCCGAAGTGGCAGAGCTGCCCGACGCCATCATCACGCACGCCAGAGGCGGCGACGTGGTCGTGTGCATGGGCGCCGGCTCCATCGGCGGTGTGAGCGCGCAAGTGGTGCAGCGTATGCAGCAGCAGGGCGCGCGGGAGCAGCAAGCATGACGGCAGAAGACATCAAGGCAATGGGCAAAGTCGCCGTGCTCATGGGCGGGCGCTCGGGCGAGCGCGAAATCTCGCTCATGAGCGGGCAGGGCGTGCTCGCGGCGCTGCGCGCGCGGGGCGTGGATGCGCACGCCTTTGACCCCGCCGAGCGCCCCATGCAGGCACTGCTGGACGAAGGTTTTGCGCGCTGCTTTATCGCCCTGCATGGGCGCTACGGCGAAGACGGCACGGTGCAGGGTGCGCTGGAACTCCTCGGCATCCCCTACACCGGCTCCGGAGTCATGGCCTCCAGCATCGCCATTGACAAGGCCATGACCAAGCGCGTCTGGGGCGACGAAGGCCTGCCTGTGCCGCAGCAGGTGCTGCTGCGCGCCGGCCATATCAACGATGCGCGCCTGACAGAAGCGGTGCAGGCGCTTGGCCTGCCGCTCATCGTCAAGCCCTCGCGCGAAGGCTCGTCGCTGGGCGTCACCAAAGTCACGGACGCCGCCCAGATGCGCGCCGCTGTAGAGGCAGCCGCTGCGCTGGACGTGGACGTGATGTGTGAGCAATTCATCAGTGGCGAGGAACTTACCTGCCCCGTGCTTGGTGCGGGTGATGGTGCGCACGCCTTGCCCGTCATACGCATCGCCGCGCCGGACGGCAACTACGACTTCCAGCACAAGTATTTCTCTGACGACACCAAATACCTCATTCCCTGCGGGCTGCCGCCCGCTGAGGAGCAGGCGGTGCAGCAGCTGTGCGTGCAGGCATACCGCGCCCTTGGCTGCCGTGGCTGGGGGCGGGTGGACGTGATGCTGGACGCCGCTACGCGCCGCCCCTATCTGCTGGAAATCAACACCTCGCCCGGCATGACCGGGCACTCCCTCGTGCCTATGGCAGCGCGCGCCGTGGGCATTGACTATGAAGAGTTGTGCCTGCGCCTGCTGGCAGGCGCCACGCTTGACTATGCACGCGAGGAGGACGCCGGCGCATGAACAGCGCGCACACTTCCCTGCCGCCCGACGTGCAGCGCATGAACGCCACCGCCAACCTGGTCTACGGCGCAGTGGCGCTGGTGGTGCTGGCCGCGTCGCTGCTCTGGCTGCTGCGGCAGCCGGTGTTTGCCATCGCGCACATCGTGGTGCGCGGCGACACCACGCACAGCAGCGCCGCCAGCCTGCGCGCCAGCGTGCTGCCGCGCCTGCAGGGAAACTTCTTCACGCTGGACTTGGCCGCCGTGCAGCGCGCCTTTCAGGACGTGCCGTGGGTGCGCCACGCCACGGTGCAGCGCGAGTTTCCCGGGCGGCTCAACGTCACGCTGCAGGAGCATGTGCCCGTGGCGCGCTGGGGCAGCGAAGGCGCGCAGATGCTCAACGCGCAGGGCGAGATTTTTGAGGTGAGTGAGGGCGAGATTGAACTGGTCGCGCGCGCGCTGCCGCAGCTTGGTGGCCCGGATGGGAAAGCAGGGCAGGTGCTGGCGATGTACCAGCGCCTTGCGCCACTCGCAGCGCCGCTGGACATGCCCATGACCGGGCTGCAGATGCACGCGCGCGGTGGCTGGCGTGCGCGCCTTGGCAACGGTGCCGGCATTGAACTTGGCAAGGGCGCGGAGGGCGAGCTGGCGCAGCGTCTGGAGCGTTTTGCCGCCACTGCCGCGCAGGTTGCGGCACGCCACAAACGCGATGTGCAGTCCATTGAATCTGCTGATTTGCGTTACAATAGCGGGTATGCTATCCGGCTGCGCGGTGTGGGTACCGTAGGTGAAGAAGAGCGGCAGCGCGCGGGCGCCGGAGCGTAGATATGGCCAAGGAATACAAGGACCTCATCGTCGCACTGGACATCGGCAGCGCCAAAGTCATGGCGCTGGTGGGCGAAGTGCTGCCCAACGGCGAGCTGCAGCTCGCCGGCCTTGGCATGTGCGCGAGCGACGGCATCAAGCGTGGCGTCGTCGTCAACATTGATGCCACCGTCGCCAGCATCCAGCACGCGCTCAAAGAAGCCGAGCTGATGACCGACTGCAAGATTGGGCACGTGCGCATCGGCATCAGCGGCGACCACATTCGCGGCATCAACTCCACCGGCGTGGCCGCCATTCGTGACCGCGAAGTGAGCGTGGAAGACGTGCGCCGCGTGGATGGCACGGCAGCGGCCATCAGCATTCCCAGCGACCGCAACCTGCTGCTCGTCGCCCCGCAGGAATACGCCATTGACCAGCAGAAATACGTGCGCGAGCCGCCCATTGGAATGAGTGGCACGCGGCTGGAAGCGAAAGTCCACATCATCACCGGCGCGCAGAGCGCCGTGGAAAACATCATCAAATGCGTGCGCCGCTGCGGGCTGGTGGTGGACCAAATCATTCCCAACGCGCTGGCTTCCAGCATGGCGGTGCTTGGCGCTGACGAGCGCGAGCTGGGCGTCGCCTGCGTGGATATCGGCGCGGGCGCCACGGACGTGGCCGTCTTTCTGGGTGGCGCGCTGCGTCACACCGTTGTCATTCCCATTGCCGGCGACCTGATGACGCGCGACATCGCCATGGCGCTGCGCACCTCTATCCAGTCTGCCGAAGACCTCAAGACCGCGCACGGCTGCGCCAAGGCGCAACTCGCTGGCCTGGACGCGCACATTGAAGTGCCTGCGCTTGACGGGCGCGAGCCGATGATGGTGAGCCGTCAGGCGCTCGCTGGTGTGCTGGAGCCGCGCGTAGAAGAAATTTTCCGCATCGTGCAGAGTGAATTGCGCGAAAACGGGTTTGAAGAACTGCTTTCTTCGGGCATCGTGCTCACTGGCGGCGCAGCCGTCATGCCCGGCATGCAGGAGCTGGCCGAAGACATCTTCCTCAAACCCGTGCGGCGCGGCGTGCCACACTACAAGCGCAGCCTTGCGGAGATGGTGTCGCAGCCCTATGCAGCCACGGCGATGGGGCTGATGGAGGATGCCCGTCAGGAAAGCCTGCACGGGCGTGCTCCGCCGCCACGGGCTGCGAAAATGGGCGCCCTCTGGGGCCGTGTGCGAGACTTTTTCGTCGGCAATTTCTGAGCGTCAAACTGAATACCCAAGCCCTTTACCACTGTTTTTTTTCACCCCTTTTCCAATCAACACCCCAACGCAACACCACAAAGGAAACAGCAATGGCCATCGAGATGATTGAAGACAAGTTCAGCGCTGGCACACAAATCAAGGTCATCGGTGTCGGTGGCGGCGGCGGCAACGCCGTTGACCACATGATTGCCTGCAAGGTGCAGGGCGTGGAGTTCATCTGCGCCAACACCGACGCGCAGACGCTCTCGCGCACGCAGGCGGGCACCACCATCCAGCTTGGCTCCGACGGTCTGGGCGCCGGCAGCAAGCCTGAAAAAGGGCGCGAAGCCGCCGAAAGCGCCTCCGACGAAATCCGCCAGGCGCTGCGTGGCGCGCACATGGTGTTCATCACCGCCGGCATGGGCGGCGGCACTGGCACGGGCGCGGCGCCCGTGATTGCGCGCATCGCCAAGGACATGGGCATCCTCACCGTTGCCGTCGTCACCAAACCTTTTGTCTGGGAAGGGCGCCGGCGCATGGGCAACGCCGAAGCCGGTCTGGACGAACTGGAAGCGAACGTGGACTCGCTCGTCGTCGTGCTCAACGACAAGCTGCTTGAAGTGCTCGACGATGACGTGACGCAGGACCAGGCCTTCGCGCACGCCAACGACGTGCTGCGCAACGCTGTCGGCGGCATCGCCGAAATCATCAATGACTACGGCCTCGTGAACGTGGACTTTGCCGACGTTCGCACCGTCATGGGCGAGCCGGGCAAAGCCATGATGGGCACCGCCAGCGCCAGCGGCCCCGACCGTGCGCGCATCGCCGCCGAACAGGCCATCGCCTGCCCGCTGCTGGAGGGCATTGACCTCTCCGGCGCCAAAGGCGTGCTCGTGCTCGTCACCGGCGCCAAGGACTCGCTCAAACTGCGCGAATCGCGCGAAGCCATGAACGTCATCAGCGCCTACGCCGCGCAGGACGCACACATCATCTTCGGCGCCGCCTATGACGAAAGCATGGGCGACGAAATCCGCGTCACCGTCGTCGCCACTGGGCTGGCGAGCCGGGGCGTGCAGCAGCAGCGCCAGTCCGTCACCGTGTTGCAGGGCGGGCTGCGCACCGGCACCGACAACCTGCCCTTTGGCGAACCCGCCATGGTGCAGACCGTCGCCGTCCCCGCTGCCCCCGTCAGCGTGGCGTACACCGGCGCGCCGCGCGTGTGGACCACCCGGGGCGACCGCAGCAACGCCAGCGCCCGCGTCAATGCCCTCTCCTCCGGCGGCATGGACGAGGTGGAAATCCCCGCCTTCCTGCGCAAACAGGCCGACTGAACCACCCCGCGCACAAAGCCCCTCAGCCGAGGGGCTTTTTTTATGGGGACAATCGCCGCCACACCACAGCACACACACCCATGCTCGCCCAACGCACCATCAAATCCCTCACCCGCGCCACCGGCGTCGGGCTGCACAGCGGCGCGCGCGTCGAACTCACCCTGCGCCACGCCCCGCCAGACACCGGCATCGTCTTCCACCGCACCGATCTGCCCGATGCGCAGCCCATCAAAATCAACGCCCACGCCGTCACCGACACCCAGCTTGCCACCACCATCTCGGCGGGCGACGCGCGCGTGCGCACCATCGAGCACCTGATGAGCGCCTGCGCCGGCCTCGGGCTGGACAACCTCTACGTAGACATCACCGCCGAAGAAGTCCCCATCCTTGACGGCTCCGCCTCCTCCTTCGTCTACCTGCTGCAAAGCGCCGGCATCGAGCAGCAGGACGCCCCCAAACGCTTCCTGCGCGTCCTGCGCCCCGTGGAAGTACGCGAAGGCGAAGGCGAGCAGCTCAAATGGGCGCGGCTGGAACCGCACCACGGCTACACGCTGAACTTTGAAATCGACTTTCGCCACCCCGCTGTGGACGCCACTGGCCAGCGCGTGGAATTTGACATGGGCAGCGGCCGCTACAGCCGCGACATCGCCCGCGCGCGCACCTTCGCCTTCAGCCGCGACGTGGAGGCGCTGCGCGCGCACGGCCTCGCATTGGGCGGCGGGCTGGACAACGCCATCGTCATGGACGACGCGCGCGTCCTCAACGAAGGCGGCCTGCGCTACGCCGAAGAATTTGCGCGCCACAAAATGCTCGACGCCATCGGCGACCTCTACTGCATCGGCGCCCCCCTGCTCGGCGCCTACACCGCCTTCCGCTCCGGCCACGCCCTCAACAACCGCCTCCTGCGCGCCCTGCTCGCCGAAGAAGGTGCATGGGAAACCGTCACCTTTGACGACGAAAACGACGCCCCCGCCGGCTTCGCCCAGCTTGCCCCCGCGTGGTAGGGGACGATGCATACTCCATTCATGAACACATCATTGCCGGCTTAACAAGCCGGCAATGAAAAGACCTGAGCACGGGTATAGGCCAATCTGCGTCTGGTATAGTGCGCCCCGCTGCAACATTTGCACATGTGCAGCATTCGTTTCACCCCGTTTCACTTTGAGAGGTTCCTCAATGCACACTTGTAAACCCTTCCTCCCCCCCCCCGCACACTTTCCCGACTGACCACATCCTTGACAACACTAGCAACTGCGGCGCTGCTTGCGGCAGGCGCGCCGGCGCACGCGGCAGACACCGGAGAAATTGAAGCGCTGATGAAGCTTTTCAACGACACAAACGGCGCCACCACCTGGAGCACAAATGATTCCAGAAACTGGGGCACCGGCGACCCATGTTCGGATGACTGGGAAGGCGTGAAATGCCGCAGTGGCCATGTGACAGAACTTAATATGCGAGGAGTTCCCTTTGCGGACCCTCCCACTGGGCGACTGGATTTGTCTGGCCTTACGGAACTGCTGAAATTTGAAGCGGGAGGCCCGGATGAGTTGACCATGTCAATACCGAAACTGCCGAGCAAATTGCAAGTGTTCCATGTGTGGAACAGCAGGGTGTCCGGCACGATACCGGATGACTTGCCGGATTCGCTGGAGGAATTCACAGTGTATGAAAGCGAACTGACCGGCGGAATACCCACGAAGTTCCCGGCCTCATTGAAGAAATTCATGGTGGGTTACGGCCAATTGGAAGGCGAGATGCCGAAAAAGCTGCCGGATGGGATGGAGTCGTTTTCTGTGTTCGGCAACAAGCTGAAAGGCGGGATACCGGAGCTGCCGACTTCAATGCGGAGTTTCTCCGCAGAGGAGAACCAGTTGACCGGCGAGATACCGGATACGCTGAAATCTTTGCCTTTATTGCAGGAATTCTTGGCGAGTGACAACCAGTTGGAAGGCAAGATACCGGAGCTGCCAGCTTCATTGGAGAAGTTGAACGTAGAAAACAACTGGTTGAGCGAGGGGTTACCAGCAATTTCCACCTTAGTGAAGGAGTTTAGGGTTGCTGGCAATTTTCTCACGGGACTGCCTCCGGATCCGAGCAACTTCGGATACTCAGTGAGCCTGTGCCCGAACCTCTTTGATGCGAAAGACAGCTCGCCGGAAGCAGTAGCGCTTGCCGCTTTGTGGGACGCGAAGTTCCCGGGCGTTTGGACGGATGATTGCACCCCAACAGCGACCTACACCATCAGCATTGGTGATGCGACAGGCGGCAAGCTGGAATGCAGGCAAAGCACAGTGCAGTACGGTCAGGAGAGCACCTGCACCATCACGGCTTATGAAGGCTATGTTTTTGACAAGGCGGTGGACATTGCGCCGGCTGGCATGGCATTGGCAGAATGCACGGAGAAGGAATGCACGCTTAAGGCCAAGGGTGACGTGACCGTAACGCCAAAATTCACTGCTGGCGGTGGCACGGGCACGGGTGGCGACCCGGGCACGGGCACCGACCCCGGCGCTGGCACTGACCCGGGCGCTGGCGGCGGCACGCAGCAGCCCGACCCTGGCTCGACTTCGTCCTCTCCCACGATGGGCGAAGTGGGGCTGCTGCTTTCCGGCCTTGCGCTGGCGGGTGTGGCCGCGCCCGCCCTGCGCAGGCGTGAGCGCAAGGAACGCAAGCAAGACTGACGCGCGTTGCACGCATGGACAAACGCCCGCATCAGCGGGCGTTTTTTTGTGCATACCGGTTGTAGATATATGTGGTTGCCGGCT
>JAFRYL010000208.1 GCA_017437605.1 Ottowia sp.
CGCCGCGCGCAGATGGACGCCGCCAGCGCCGCCTATGAACGGCTGCTGCAAGCGGCCAAAAATGGGTGAAACGCAAGGGTATATGTTGGTCGCTGGCTTATAAAGCCAGCAACATAGACAATTACCATAGAGTATATGCCTGATTCCTTGACCAACACCCAAACGAACACGCGCCGCGCGCTGGCGCTGTTCATCGGCGCCATGCTCATTTATGGCTCCATCGGTGTGTTCCGGCGGCACATTCCGCTGTCATCGGCGGCGCTGGCGTGCGTGCGCGGCGCCATCGGCGGGCTGTTTTTGTGGGGTTTTGCTGCGCTCACGCGCGGCACGCTGCGCCTTGGCGTGGAGAAAAAGCGCATTCCGCCGCTGGCGCTTGCGGGGCTGGTGCTGGGCGTCAACTGGATGCTGCTGTTTGAAGCCTACCGCTACACCACCATCGCCATTGCCACGCTGTGCTACGCCATGCAGCCCGTGATTCTGATTGCGCTCTCGCCGCTGGTGTTTGGCGAAGCCATCACGCTGAAAAAAGCCGCCTGCGTTGCCGTGGCCGTGGCGGGCATGGCGCTGGTGGCGGGCATTGGCGGCAGCGCGCCCATCAGCGCAGCAGACGCCAAAGGCATTGCCCTCGGGCTGGGCGGCGCGCTGCTGTATGCCGTCGTCGTCATATTGAACAAGAAAATCCACGTGCCCGATATGTATGGCAAAACCACCGTGGAACTGCTCGCCGCCGCCTGCGCGCTTTTTCCCTATGTGCTTTTGACGGCGGGCGGGGAGGGCAGCGGCGCGGCCATCGGCGCGGGCGCCATCGCCCTCGTCGCGCTGCTTGGCGTGCTGCACACCGGCATTGCCTACGCCATGTATTTTTCCAGCCTCTACGAGCTGCGCGCGCAAAGCGCCGCCATGCTGAGTTACATCGAGCCTGTGGCGGCGCTGCTGCTTTCCATCTTCCTGCTGCACGAGCCTTTCAGCGCCGCGCAGCTTGCGGGCGCCGCCCTCATCATTGGCGCGGCGCTGGTGCATGAGATGTTGGCGCAGACTTGAGCTGCACCAGCGTGACAGACAAGGGAGATGTGGCGGGGTATCAATTTGCCGCCGGCACAAGTCGCCGGCAATGAAGTGTTGTGAACAATAGTATGTAATGTTCTGCACTGTTGTTGCATTTGCGCGAACGGTGGGGTGTTTTCCGACGTATCTGACGAGTTTCTGACATTGTGAGGCCGAAAGCAGGTTAAACTCGAGCAATTTTGGCTGCGTCCCAAGCACCGTGTGCGGGGGCAGCCAAACCAGACAGCAGCAGCCCATCCGTGGGCTTTTTTTGCACGCGCTGCCGTGCGCCCAACCGGAGTTCTCCCGTGCTTT
Organism: Ottowia sp.; assembly: GCA_017437605.1. Taxonomy (GTDB): domain Bacteria; phylum Pseudomonadota; class Gammaproteobacteria; order Burkholderiales; family Burkholderiaceae_C; genus Ottowia. The sequence goes on from JAFRYL010000208.1 coordinate 1,360, forward strand.
CCGCTCTGACAGGAAAATTTCCCCCCGCAGTGCTGGCGCTGGCCGATGGCAGCGTCTTCATCGGTCAATCCATTGGCGCACCCGGCAGCGCCGCAGGCGAGGTGGTGTTCAACACCGCCACGATGGGTTATCAGGAAATCCTCACCGACCCCGGCGCTTGCCAGCACATCGTGGCGCTGACCACGGCGCATGTGGGCAACACGGGCGTCAATGATGAGGATATGGAGTCTGCCAAGGTGCAGGCCGCCGGCTTGGTGATTCGCAACTTGCCGCAGGTGGCAAGCAATTTCCGCAGCCAGAAACCGCTGAACCAGTGGCTGCGCGAGCAGGGCGTGGTGGCGATTGCCGAGATTGACACGCGCCGCCTCACACGCATTCTGCGCACGGGCGGGGCGCAAAACGGCGCCATCGTGGCGCTGCCCGCCGGGCAGAGTGTGGAGCAGAGCCATATTGACGCGGCGCTGGAAGCCGCGCGCGCTGCGCCCGCGCTGCAGGGGCTGGACCTGGTGCAGCGCGTGAGCTGCACTGAGCCGTGCGAGTGGCAGGGCGGTGAGTGGCAGCTTGGCGCGGGCTATGGCGCGGCGCCTGAGCCGCGTTTCCGCGTGGCGGCGTATGACCTTGGCGCCAAGCGGTGTGCCCTGCGCATGCTGGCGCAGTGCGGCTGCGCGGTGACGCTGGTGCCGGCGAACACGCCTGCCGCGCAGGTGCTGGCGATGAAGCCGGACGGGGTGTTCTTCTCGGGCGGCCCGGGTGACCCGCAGGCCTGCGGCTACGCCATTGATGCGGCGCGCGAGATTCTTGCCAGCGGCGTGCCGGTGTTTGGCATTGACCTAGGGCACACCGTCATGGCGCTGGCCGCAGGCGCGCGCACCTTCAAGATGAAGTTCGGGCACCACGGCGGCAACCACCCGGTGAAAGAGCTGGCCACGGGGCGCGTGTCCATCACCGGGCAGAATCACAGCTTTGCCGTGGACGTGCAAAGCCTGCCGCGCGGCGTGCGCGCCACGCATGTGAGCCTGTTTGACGGCTCTGTGCAGGGGCTGGAATGGGCGGACAAGCCGGCGTTTGGCTTCCAGGGGCAGCCGAAAGGCTCGCCCGGGCTGCGCGACATGGACGATTTTTTTGACCGTTTTGTGAAAAACATGGCGGTGGCGCAGGCGGCGTAAATTCGCGCCGCACGTCATATCCCAGGAAAAACGAGGGCATTATGAAACTCTATCCCTTCCCGCAGGCGCCGCTGGAAAAAGCCATCGCGCAGCGCATGATGACGCTCCCCGAGCCGCATCGCCAGTGGTTTGCCGAACGCTGGGCACAAAAACCCTACAAAAAGTCCTTCATGCAATACAAGGCCATGCCGCTGATTACGCTGCTGGCCAAAGGCAAGAACTGGACGGACGAGGAATTCAACAGCGAACTGGCGGCGTGGGACGCCAAGTTTTACGACGCCGAGGCCGAAGTGCTGCGCCCGCTGATTGAAAGCGACGGCCTGATTCAACTGATGCAGAAAAACATGCCGCAGGAGCGCCTACAGGCACTCCTGCTGAAAATCAACACCGACCGCCACGAATAATGAAAAACACCCTGCGCGCGGTGCTGGCCGCCGCTACGCTGGCTTTGGCTGCGTGCGCCACGGCGCCGCAACCCACGCTGGCGCAGCGGCTGGGCGAGCTGTTTCAGCAGGCGATGCCGCTGGCAGAGCTGCTGGACAAGGCCGCTGCAGGCGACAGCATCTGGCCGTTCTCCGAGAAAGCGTTTCGTGCGCTCACACCGCAGCACAAGGCCTGCGTGCGCGCGGCGCTGTCGGGTGCGCGCGTGGCGCAGCGCCAGATGGACGACGCGCTCGCCTACGTCAAGGCGCACCCGAACGAGGTAAACGCTGCCATCAGCCTGCTGGAAAAAAACGGCGTGGCGCAGGCGCTCGGAAGTGCCACGCGGCAGCTTGCCAGCGGGCACGTATTCAGCGCGCTGGACGCCCTGCGTGCGCTGGATGCCTCGCAATTTGAAGCCGCCACCAAGCTGCTGCTGGCGCCCGAACACCGCGAGCTGCGCCAGGCCATGCGCCTGGACTGGCTGCTCGCCCCGCTCACTGGCGGCAGCGCCAGCCTGCCCGCGCCGCTGGCGGACATGCTGCGCGAATGCCAATTGCCCGTTGGCGCATTTTTCTGAAAGATTTTTTAACCCGCTGCTCCATTATGCCAAAACGCACAGACATCAAAAGCATTCTGATTATCGGCGCTGGACCCATCGTGATTGGCCAGGCGTGCGAGTTTGACTATTCCGGCGTACAGGCGTGCAAGGCGCTGCGCGAGGAAGGCTACCGCATCATCCTCATCAACAGCAATCCGGCCACCATTATGACCGACCCCGCCACGGCGGACGTGACGTATATCGAGCCGATTACTCTGCAGACTGTTGAGCGCATTATTGAAAAAGAGCGCCCGGACGCCATTTTGCCGACGATGGGCGGGCAAACCTCGCTCAACTGTGCGCTTGCGTTGTGGCGCGCTGGTGTGCTGCACAAATACAAATGCGAGCTGATAGGCGCCTCGCCCGAAGCCATTGACAAGGCCGAAGACCGCCTGAAATTCCGCGACGCCATGACGCGCATCGGGCTGGAATCGGCGCGCAGCGGCATTGCCCACAGCATGCAGGAAGCGTGGGACGTGCAAAAGGGTATCGGTTTTCCCGTTGTGATTCGCCCCAGTTTCACGCTCGGCGGCACGGGCGGTGGCGTGGCGTACAACCCGGAAGAGTTTGAAGTCATTTGCAAGCGCGGGCTGGAAGCCTCGCCCGCGAATGAATTGCTGATTGAAGAATCGCTCCTGGGCTGGAAAGAGCTTGAAATGGAGGTGATGCGCGACCGCACGGGCAACGCCATCATCATCTGCTCCATTGAAAACCTTGACCCCATGGGCATACACACCGGCGACAGCATTACCGTGGCGCCTGCGCTTACGCTCACTGACAAGGAATATCAGATTGTGCGCGACGCCAGCATCGCCATACTGAATGAAATTGGTGTGGAAGCCAGCGGCGCAAACGTGCAGTTTGCCCAAGACCCTGACACTGGGCGCCTGGTGGTGATTGAGATGAATCCGCGCGTGTCGCGCTCCTCGGCGCTGGCGTCCAAGGCCACAGGCTTCCCCATTGCCAAGGTTGCCGCCAAACTCGCCGTCGGCTACACGCTCGACGAATTGCGCAACAGTATGACGGACGGCGCCACGCCCGTCAGTTTTGACCCGGCGGTGGATTATGTCGTGCTCAAGGTGCCACGTTTTGCCTTTGAAAAATTCCCCGCCGCCGACGCGCATTTGACCACGCAAATGAAAAGCGTGGGCGAAGTCATGTCCATTGGCCGCACCTTCCAGGAATCGTTCCAGAAGGCGTTGCGCAGCCTTGAAGTGGGCGTGGACGGCATGAATGAAAAAACCCAGGACCGCGAATGGCTGGAGCGCGAACTGGGCGAGCCGGGGCCGGAGCGCATCTGGTTTGTGGGCGACGCCTTTGCCGCTGGCTGGTCGCTCGATGAAGTGCATCAGCTCACCAAAATTGACAAATGGTTTTTGGCGCAGATTGAGGAAATCGTCAAGATTGAGCTTTCGCTTGACCGCCACACAGCCGCTGCGGGCGAGCAGGCGCTGCAAGAGCTATCTGAAAGTGAGCTGCGCACCCTGAAACGCAAGGGCTTTTCTGACCGGCGCCTGGCGCGCCTGCTCAAAACCACGGAAAAAGCCGTGCGCGAGCGCCGCCATGCGCTTGGCGTGCGCCCCGTCTACAAGCGCGTGGACACCTGCGCTGGCGAGTTTCCCACCAGCGTCGCCTACATGTATTCCAGTTATGAGGAAGAATGCGAGGCCGCGCCCGACGACCGCAAGAAAATCATGGTGCTTGGCGGCGGCCCCAACCGCATCGGGCAGGGCATTGAGTTTGACTATTGCTGCGTGCACGCCGCGCTTGCCATGCGTGAGGATGGTTATGAAACCATCATGGTCAACTGCAACCCGGAAACCGTTTCCACTGACTATGACACGTCCGACCGGCTGTATTTTGAGCCGCTCACTCTGGAAGACGTGCTGGAAATCGTCGCCAAGGAAAAGCCGCACGGCGTCATCGTGCAATATGGCGGGCAAACGCCGCTGAAACTCGCGCTGGATTTGGCCGCCGAAGGCGTGCCCATTATCGGCACCTCGCCCGACATGATTGACGCTGCCGAAGACCGCGAGCGTTTCCAGCAACTGCTGCAGAAACTGGGGCTGCGCCAGCCGCCCAACGCCACCGCGCGTACCGAGGCCGAGGCGCTGGAAAAGGCCGCTGCGCTGGGCTATCCGCTCGTTGTGCGTCCCTCTTACGTGCTGGGCGGGCGCGCGATGGAAATCGTCTACGAGCAGCGCGACCTGGAGCGCTACATGCGAGAGGCGGTGAAAGTGAGCAACGACGCCCCCGTGCTGCTCGACCGCTTTTTGTCCAACGCCATTGAATGCGAGGTGGACGCCGTGCGCGACAGCGCCGGGCGCGTGCTCATTGGCGGCGTGATGGAGCATATTGAACAGGCGGGCGTGCATTCAGGCGATTCCGCCTGCTCGCTGCCGCCGTATTTTCTGAAACCTGAAACGGTGGAAGAAATGAAACGCCAGACGGCGGCAATGGCTGAAGGGCTGAATGTCGTCGGCCTGATGAATGTGCAGTTTGCCATTCAGCAGCGCGCTGAAACGGAAGGCGGCGAAATCAAGGACGTGATTTATGTGCTGGAAGTCAACCCGCGCGCCAGCCGCACCGTGCCCTTTGTCAGCAAGGCCACCAGCGTGCCGCTGGCCAAGGTTGCCGCGCGCTGCATGGCGGGGCAGACGCTGGAGCAGCAGGGCATCACGGCTGAAGTAGTGCCGCCGTATTTCAGCGTGAAAGAGGCGGTGTTCCCATTCGTCAAATTCCCCGGCGTGGACCCCATTTTGGGGCCGGAAATGAAATCCACCGGCGAAGTCATGGGGATTGGCAAAACCTTTGGCGAGGCCTATCTGAAAGCGCAGATTGCCGCCGGCGAACCCTTGCCGCGCCCGCAAAATGCCGATGGCAGCAAGGCGGGCAAAGTGTTTTTGA
>JAFRYL010000019.1 GCA_017437605.1 Ottowia sp.
ACACACGCCGAACTGCTCGCGCGCGACGGCATCTACGCCGGCCTCTGGAAGCGGCAAAGCGGCGGCTTCCTCGGCGCTGGCTCCCGTTCACAACCCGCCGCGTGCCTGCGCAAAATCAGAAATACCCCTTCAGATGAAGCATGGAATGCCGCCATGTATGCCGGCGAGGACGATGAGCCGCCTGATTACAAAAAAAGCAGCCTGGAGCAGACGTATACCCAACAGTAAAACACATCATCGCCGGCGACTTATGCCGGCGATGAAGTAATACCATTGCATTTCTCCGCAACAAAGCGGCGCAGGTGTGCGGCCACTTCCTCCGGGTGCGTGAGCGGCCACAAATGCCCGCGCCACGGCACGGTGACGGCCTCGCCGCGCGGCGCAGCAGCGGCAAAGCGCCCCGCCTGCAGATGCAGCACGTCCTGCCGCCCGCCAAGCACCAGAGTGGGGCAGGACACGCGCCGCAGCTGCCACGAGCCGCTTTGCGCCATCACCTGCCACCACGCTGCGCGCACCGCGCCGAACTGCTCGCCGCGTTCGCTGATGGCGCGCCACACGCGCGCATCGGCAAAGCGCCCCACGGTGCGCTCGTGCGACTGGCGCACGCGCTCGGCGCCCATCACTTCCCACAGGCGCGCCACCATGCGGAAACTCACCGACGCGCGGCAACGCGGCTCCGTGGCGCTGCCCATCAGCGCCAGCCCCGAAAGGCGCTGGTGGTGCAGCGCGGCGTACTGCATCGCCACAAAACCACCCAGTGAATGCCCGCCCAGAATCACAGGGCGCTCGCCCGCTGCCAGCACCGCCTCATGCACCACACGGCGCGCTGCCGCCATGCTGAACGGCTGCGCCGCGCGCACGCCATGCCCCGGCAAATCCGGCGCGCACACCTCCGCCACATCTGCCAGCAGCTCCTTGTAAAGCTCCCACTGCCCGCCGTTGAAGCAGGTGCCGTGCAGCAGGATAAAGAGGGGCTGGGCGGTGGCGGCCATGCGTGCGCGGGCAGTGAAAAGAGGCGCTTTCAGCGCACCGCGCGCCAGCCGATGTCGCGGCGGTATTGCGCGCCGTCAAAGCGGATGGCGCTGGCGGCGTCGTAAGCGCGTTTTTGCGCCTGGCGCACGGTGTCGCCCAGCGCGGTGACGCAGAGCACACGCCCGCCGCTGGTGCGCAGCGTGCCGTCCGCGCCCAGCGCGGTGCCGGCGTGGAACACCATCACTTCCTCGCTGTCTTGCGCGGCAGCGCCTTCTATCAGGTCGCCCTTGCGCGGCGCGCGTGGGTAGCCGTCGGCGGCCATCACCACGCCCAGCGCAATGCGCCTGTCCCATTGCAGCTCCACCTCGCCCAGTTTGCCGCCCGTGGCGGCCATGAGCACTTCAAACAGGTCGGATTTCAGCCGCATCAAAATGGGCTGCGTTTCCGGGTCGCCCATGCGGCAGTTGAATTCCAGACAGCGCGGCTTGCCGGCTTCATCAATCATCAGCCCGGCGTAGAGAAAGCCCGTGAAAGGCACGCCGTCCTGCTCCATGCCGCGCACCGTGGGCCAGATGATTTCGCGCATCACGCGCGCGTGCACGTCGGCGGTGACGATGGGCGCGGGCGAATACGCGCCCATGCCGCCGGTGTTTGGCCCTGCGTCGCCGTCGAGCAGGCGTTTGTGGTCCTGACTGGTGGCGAGCGCCAGCACATCACGCCCGTCGCTGAGCACGATGAAGCTCGCCTCCTCACCGCGCAGGCATTCTTCAATCACCACGCGCGCGCCGCCCTCGTTGTGTGCCACGCCCAAGGAGTTGCCGCCCAGCATGTCGTCAATGGCGGCATAGGCTTCTTCCACCGTCTGTGCCACCACCACGCCCTTGCCGGCAGCCAGCCCGTCGGCCTTGACGACGATGGGTGCGCCGCGCTGTGCCACGTAGTCGCGCGCCTGCGCCGCATCGCTGAACGTGGCGTATTCGGCGGTGGGAATGCCGTGGCGGCGCATGAAATCCTTGCTGAACGCTTTGGAGCTTTCCAGCTGCGCCGCCGCGCGCGTGGGGCCGAAGATGCGCAGCCCATGCGCGCGGAAGTCGTCCACCACACCGGCAGCCAGCGGCTGCTCCGGGCCGACCACGGTCAACGCAATGCCCTCGGCCAGCGCCCAGTTGCGCAGCTCGGTCAAATCCGTGATGGGCACATTTTTCAGCACTGGCGAACACGCCGTGCCGCCATTGCCCGGTGCCACAAACACCTGCTGCACCCGGGGCGAGCGCGCCAGCCGCCACGCCAGCGCATGTTCACGCCCCCCTGCGCCGATAACCAGAACTTTCATGGAAAAAGCCGTGCCTGATGGGAAAAGAAAAGCGGGCAGCCCCTGCGCCCGCCGATGGCGCGCAATGGTAGCCGCCCTGCGCGCCGCCCTGTTCGTTCCGTGCAACACGGGGCAACGCACGCCCGCGCCAAGACGGGAAAAAACAGCGCGCTCCCCTGAAAAAACTGCCACGCTGCTATCACCCTGATGAGCATGGGTGCGATGCACAACAAGACTTGACAGCGCGCACTGCAGGTGCTGCACACAAGCGGGCACAATACGCCCCGCGCGGGGCGGCACGCCCCTGGACCAACCCTCACAACCCAAGGAAAGGCACGAACATGAGCGAAATCATGGAAAACGTCACATACGACGAAATCACCATCGGCCAGAGCGCCACACGCACCCACACCATCACCGAAGACGACATCCGCGCCTTCGCCGCCGTCTCCGGCGACATCAACCCCGCGCACCTGGACCATGAATACGCCGCCGGCACCATGTTCAAAGGCGTCATTGCCCACGGCATGTGGGGGGCAGCCTTCATCTCCGCGCTGCTCGGCACGCAACTGCCCGGCCCCGGCACCATTTACTTGGACCAGACGCTGAGCTTCAAGCGCCCCGTGCGCCCCGGCGACACGCTCACCGCCACCCTCACCGTCACCGAAAAGAACGACGAGAAAAAGACCGTGCGCTTTGACTGCGTCGTGCGCAACCAGGACGGCAAAGACGTCATCGCCGGCGTCGCGCTCGTCATGGCGCCCACGCAAAAAATCAAGGTTGCCAGCCCCAAGGCGCCCGTCATCAGCGTCAGCGCCTGAGCGTCTCGGCACGCCACACACAACGCGCCCTGCGGGGCGCGTTTTTTATTCAAGGATTCCCTCGCCCACGCGAAGCATGGGGAGAGTGGCGGGCGAGGGGGATATTGCATGAGTATCATGTCACCACCGGCTTCATAAGCCGGCAATGTGATGTATTTGCTCGGTGTATAACTAAAAAGGAAAAGAAAAACCCCGCCGCAGCGGGGTTTGCCGTTTCAGCCGCGCGCTTTATTTGCGCCGGCGGCGGCGTGCGGCCAGCAGCGGCAGCAGGGCGCCCAGCCCCAGCAGTGCCGGCCAGCCCGTGGTGGGCGCGGAGGAGCAGCCCGAGGGCGGGGAGCAGATGGGCGTAGAAGAGATGCACACGCCGTTTTGAACCTCCATCGGCGATTGGCAAGTGCAGCCTGTGGAGATGGCCTGCCCTTCGGTGCAGATGGGTGGCGTGGGTGGCGTCTTCTTGCAGCAGTGGGTTTCGGGGGCTTCGCCGTCTTTGCAGTAGTCCGCGCGGCTCTCTTCCTCGAGGTTGCACCAAACCTGAGCCTTGCACAAAGGCGTTTTGCCGTCAGCACTCATGGTCTCCACACTGCCAAGTCTGCGTCGGGTGTGCCGGCTGGCGCTTCGGCAAGCACGCAGTTATCGCCGGTGCATGAGCCTAAGCCGCTGGCATTGGTGGTTGCCTGCTGTTTGGTGGTTTCGCAAGCCCCTGTGGGCAGCGACATGAGCATGGCGGTCAGCTCGCTGCATTGATTTGGGAACGTAGAACCTTTCATTGAGCCGCATCTGGTGTTGTCAAATATGTTGTTGTCTTGTCCAAGGTAGATGCAGGCGCCCTCGCCGTGGTTGGATTGCCAGAACGGAATAAGCATGCCAAAGGAAGAGCTGGCAGTGAGTTCCGACCAGTTGGCAGGGGTGGTGCGGGTGTAACCGCACCCAGAGCCCTGGTATTTGTAATGGTCTACAGCGTCGTCAATGCCGTCGCAATACCATCCGGATTCGTAGCCATTGCCGAAATATTTGTAGCCAGATGCCGTATATTGGGGCGTGGGCGAGGGAAAAAGGATGTTTTGCTGCGGCACGCATTGCAGCGTGCCGCTGGTGTTCCCGCTCCGCAGTGCGGACATCGACGATGAATCTGCGTATGCCGACCTTGAATGTGCATCAAGTAATGCTGTCCAGTTCTCGGCGCCGGCCAAGGGCTCATTGAGAATTTTCCACCCAAGAGCATCGTTGACTGCCGGCTTCAGGATAGCACCCATGTTGACCAGGTTGTCGTCCAAGGCGCATGTTCTGGTGTCGTAGCCGCAGTCGGTGCAGGTGTCAAGCAGCAGGATGAAAGTGAGGTCTTTGCGTGTCTTGATTTGCTCGGCGATAAATGTTGCCTTGTCCGGATCCATCAACTGATAGGCGGTTTGCACGACGACGACATCGCCAGCGCCGACCAGCTTAAAATCATTTTTGTCCCAAACCGCTGTGGCGCTGAAATACGGGTCTGCCCAATCAATCTGCTTTTGCGTGCTTAGTGCGCCAGCTTTGTTGATAAAGTATGTAGCGTACGTTTGGAAGTGGGCGATGGCGTTTTTTATAAACCCTAAAGAGTCTGTCCTCACCCCCCAAGGTTCGGTCTTGGTGTACACGTGGCACGTGGACCCGTTGTATCCCTCCGCCGTGGACAAAAACAGTACTTTTGCCTTTGGCGGCATCGGCAGGGGCGCTGTGCATGCGGCGCTGCCCCGTTGCACGGTATTTACCAAGGTGCGGGCAATGTTGGCGCGGTCGGCTTGAGGGGTGGCGTTTCGGAAAATGTCCAGGTCGCCCGCTAGGAAAGTGCAGGCGCCGTTGCCGCCGTTCATTTGCTTCTGGGGCATGAAGACGGCGAGCGCGCCGTCCGCGTGGGTGCCGTAAATCTTGTTGTGGACATCCGCTCCGGTGATGTGACCGTAGGCGTTGGCGCGGATGGAATAAAGTTCGCTGAAATGGCTGCTGTAGATGGACAAACTGTTGCGCTCTGCGCCGTCTGTGCCACTATAGCTGGTGCCGCCAGGCCCGTTCGTGCCAGTAACGCCCAGGACGCCAGCGAAGTCACCAAAAGTGCTGCCGCATGAGGTGCAGCCGTCAGAGAAAATGACGAAAGCCGTCTCGTTTTTGTTTTTTATCTGGTCTTCAAGTATGGCGAAATTGGTGCTGGAAACAGCCTGCTCGCCAGTTGCCACAATGACGGTTTTATAATCCGAAAAATTGATGCCGCTGATGTCGCCAGTTGTCAGGCCTTTCTTTATTTTGTAATCAATGCCGCTATCAACGAGGGCAGTTTCGAGTCGGTCTATGTGGGCGATGTAAGCAGCGCCGGTTTCTTCCGTGGTGAGAAGCAGCACGTCCGAGGGTTTACATGCAGGGCTGTCGGGGTGCACGGCACTTAACAAGGCGCTTGCAATTTTTTTGCGCTCGGTCTCATCGGTGCCTATACTTTGGAACATGTTCAGGTCGCCTGCGAGGAATGTGCAGGCGCCATTGCCGACTTTCGTCATTTGCGTTTGCGGCACAAAGATGGCAAGCGCGTCGTCCGGGTCGGTGCCGTAGAGCCTGTTGTCCTCATTAGAACCGGTAATGATGGCGCCGTAGGCGTTGGCTCCAATTTCTGTAAGGCCGCTGAAATGGCTGCTGTACAATGACACAGGATTAAGCTTCGCCTTGTTTGTCATACTGTAGGAGCTTCCGCCTGGCGTGTATTTGAGCGACATGCCGCTGGCTTGTCCCACGATGTTGAGAAGCTCCTTGAGGTTTGATTTGAATCCAGCGGTATCAATATCCGTTTCACCAGGCATGTTGCTGCAGCTGTCTTTACAGCCGTCAGATAAAATGATGAAGGACGACGAGGTGCTCGTTTGAATCTGTGTTTTGAGTCTGTCTAAATTGACGTCGGTAATTAAATTTGCTCCGCCCGTTGCGACAATGACAATGTCATAGCCGCCAGAAAATATGCCGTCGATGTCAGTGGAGGTATCATCCAGTATTCTCGCATCACTCCCGAACCCGAAGGTGACAGTGGCGCCGCTGGCCTCGAGTGCTTTTGGGAGGTTACCTTTGCTTGTTTTGTCGCCTATGTATTGGGAGCCACTCGTGGCGAGAAGTAAAACGCTCTGCGCCATCGCCACCGAAGGCAGCAGGGCGCACAGCGCAAGGGCAGCGGCGGTGAAGAGTCGTCGTATTTTGGACATGGAAGGCTCCTTTAATGCGGTTGAAGGCTTTGCGCGGTAGCTGTTGTGCCGGGTGTCCCCTCTTTTGCGGGGGGCTTGCCGGCATGTGTGTCCGCGTGCGGCTACTCGTAGGGGCGAGAGTGTTCCTTTGGGAGGGAACTGTCAAGGGTTTGAGAGGTACATCAGGGGGCGCGGAGTGTGCTGCAGTTGTGTCTTTGCGTTTTTTGCCGGGTGTGGCGTTGCCGCGCCATGACGCGCCATGAATGCGCCTGTTTTTCTTGATGTGGCGGGCACGGCGCTGTTGTCCGCTGATGTGCGCCGCGTGCAGCACCCGCTGGCGGCGGAGGAAGCGGAAAATTCGTATGGTATCAATCAGTCACCGGCTTAATAAGCCGGCAATCCTATATATACATTGGCAGTATACGCAAAAAAACCCCGCCGCAGCGGGGTTTGCCGTTTCAGCCGCGCGCTTTATTTGCGCCGGCGGCGGCGTGCGGCCAGCAGCGGCAGCAGGGCGCCCAGCCCCAGCAGTGCCGGCCAGCCCGTGGTGGGCGCGGAGGAGCAGCCTGAGGGCGGGGAGCAGATGGGCGTAGAAGAGATGCACACGCCGTTTTGAACCTCCATCGGCGATTGGCAGGTGCAGCCTGTGGAGATGGCCTGCCCTTCGGTGCAGATGGGTGGCGTGGGCGGCGTGATGCACTTGCCGCTGCCATCGTCCTGCATCGGCGCTTGGCAGGTGCAGGGAGAAGAGATGGCTTGCCCTTCGGTGCAGATGGGCTTGTTCTTGCAGCAGTGTTTCGATTCGTCTTCGCCCTTGCTCTCATCGCAAAAGTCCTTGCGGTCATCGAGATTGCTGCTGCACCAGACCTTGGCCTTGCACATGGGTTCGCCATTGGCATCGAGGGGGAGGGTGTGCAGCACGGCCAGCGTTTCGTCATAGTCCATCTGTGCCATGCCGTCCGGCTTTGCGGGCGCTTCGGCAAGTATGCAGCGCTCGCCTGCGGCCAGATTGGCGCACGCGCTCAGGGCGCTGGCATTGGCCGCTGCCTGCTGCGGAGTGATGGCGCACGCGCCCGCAGGCAGCGACAGGAACATCTGAGCCAAAGCGTCGCATTGCTCCACCACGTTGCACCTGCCGTTATCAAAGATGTTGTTGTCCTGCCCGAGGTAGACGCAGGCGCCCTGGCCGTTGTTGGACTGCCAGAACGGGACAATCAGGCCGAAGGAAGAGCTGGAATTAAGCTCCGGCCAGGCGGAAGTGTCGCGGTCGAAAGCGCAGGTGGATGCAACCTGGCTTATGTTGGTGAGAGGGTTTGGAGTGTTGCAATACCACCCGGAATCGTAGCCATTGCCCCTGTACTGGTACCCCGTGCCGTCACGATTTGGCGTGGGCGCGGGGTACAGGATGTTTTGCTGTGGCGCGCATTGCAGCGTGCTGCCTGAGTTTCCGCTCTGCCCGCCCAGTTGGTTCACTGCGTTTGTCAACGAGCTGGCATAGGCCGACCTGTTGTGCGCATCAAGTTCTGCTGTCCACTGCGTGGAGTTTGGCATCCCCGCATTGACGACGCCCCAGCCAAGCGCATCCGCACCGTTGATGGCCGGCTGAATGATGTAGCTTAGATTGGTCGAGGTGTCAGCCTTTGTGGCATCACACTTCGGATTGAGCGTGGTATTGCACTTTGCAATGGAGCATGTGTCGCTGTCGTAACTGCAGTCGGTGCAAGCATCAAGCAGCAGGATGAAGGTGAGTTTTTTGTTAGGCTCTTTGATTTTGCTAACGATGGTGTTGGCTTTGGTTTCGTCCATCAACTGATAGGCGGTCTGCACCACGACGACATCGCCATCCTTAAGATTGGCGAAATCTGCCTTGGCCGCATCCCAATCCGTTGTCTCGTCCGTAAAAATGCCTTCAGAGTCACCTTTTGCCCTGCCAATCTGGTTTATGGTGCTGAGCGCGCCTGCCCTGTTAATGAAATGACTGGTGCCAACCCGGTCAGAGAAAAAATTTCTGGCGTTTCGGATGAAATTTCTCCCTCCGTTACTGGCGTTGTTGTTTCTATAGGGCTTGCCTTCGTCGCGTGCTTTACGGCGCTCGTCATCGCTTGCATACGAGTCTGTACATGGGTTGCCGCTGCGGTATTGCTCTGCAGTGGACAGATACAGCACCGTTGGCAACGAGCCGGGCGGGCTGGCTTTGCAGGCGTCGCTGCCAGGTTTCACATTGTCGAGCAGCGTTTGGGCAATGTTCTTACGTTTTGTGGCGTTGTTGGCTCCTGTGAAAATGGTCAGGTCGCTCGCCAGGAAAGTGCATGCACCATTGCCGCCGTTCATTTGCGTTTGCGGCACAAAAATGGCAAGCGCATCTTTTGAGGCGGCGCGGTAGAGTACGTTGTCTTCCGAAGCGCCTGCAATGGTGCGGTAGTAATCAGCCTTGAAGTCAGCAAGTTTGTTGAAATATCCGCTGTAGCCCGATGCCGTGTTGCGCGCTATTGTTTCATTCGCGCCGTCTTGCGTCGAGCTGACGACGAGCGGCATGCCTGTTGCATCATTAGCTCTCAGCATGTCGGTGAACTTGCTCAAGATGCCGCCGTTGTCAGCTGAGTTTGCGCTGTCAGAGAAAATAATAAAGGCTTGGTTGGGGTTGCCTTTTATCTGGGTGGCGAGTGTCTGTAGATTCTTATCAGTAATGTATTTCGCGCCTGTTGCGACGACGATGGTTTTATATTGTGAGAGATTGCTGCTGATGTCGTTAGCATCCAGCGTGCCTTCAAAATCTACGAGACCGCTGGGGGCTTGGTTTTCGAGTGCAGTTTTGAGGTTGGTTATTGAATTTTGGTAGTTTGGGGCGGTTTCACCCGTGGCGAGAAGCAGCACTTCGGCCAGCGTTTGCGCCATTGCCATCGAGGGCAGCAGGGAGCACAGCGCAAGCGCTGCGGTGGTGAGAAAACGTCGTGTTTTGGACATGGCCTTCTCCTGACATACGGTTGAAGATGCTGCGCGCGGAGGGTGTTGTGCCGGATGCCGTCTTCTTGCGGGCGGTTTGGCGGCGCGCGTGCCTGCGCGCGGCTGCTTATGCAGAGGGATTGTGTGCGTTTTTCCCTGTCGGTCAAGGACTGGGGCGGTACATCTTTTGCGCGGTGCTTGAAGCGGCAGGGTTTTGTTGCTCTTTTCGCCATGTGCCGTGCGCTGCAGCACAATGCGCGGCATGACTGCTCCTTTGTTTCTTGATGTGGCGGGTCTGGAATTGACGCCCGCCGATGTGCGCCGCGTGCAACATCCGCTGGCGGGCGGGGTGGCGCTGTTTGCGCGCAATTGGGCAAGCCGCGCGCAGCTTGTGCGGCTGTGTGCCGAGATTCGGCGGCTGCGTCCGGACATGCTGATTGCGGTGGACCAGGAGGGCGGGCGCGTGCAGCGTTTTCAGGGCGACGGCTTTACGCGCCTGCCGCCGCAGCGCGCGCTTGGGCGCTTGTGGGAGCGCGCGGGCGGCAGCGTGGCGTGCGAGGTGGCGCGTGCCTTTGGCTATGTGATGGCCGCCGAGCTGCGCGCGTGCGGGGTGGATTTGTCCGTGGCGCCGGTGCTGGACCTGGACTGGGGGCGCAGCGGCGTGATTGGCGAGCGTGCGCTGGCTTGTGCGGCGGGGCGTGTGGCGACGCTGGCGGGCTGCGTGGCGCACGGCATGCTGCTGGCGGGAATGCGTGCGTGTGGCAAACACTTTCCCGGGCACGGCTGGGCGCGGGCGGATTCGCACACGAGTGAGCCGCGCGACGTGCGCGCGCTGGAAACGCTGCTGCGCGCGGATGCGGCGCCGTATGCGTGGCTGGGCGGGGCGCTGGCGGCGGTGATGCCGGCGCATGTGGTGTATCCGCGTGTAGATGACAAGCCGGCGGGTTTTTCGGCGCGCTGGCTGCGCGCGGTGCTGCGCGGGCGGTTGGGGTTTGCGGGCGCCATCATCAGCGATGACCTGAGCATGGAGGGCGCGCGCCACCTGGACGGGCGCACGCTCACGCAAAGCGAAGCGGTGCTGGCGGCGCTGGCGGCGGGCTGCGACATGGCGCTGATTTGCAACCAGTCGCTGCCGGAGAAGGGCGACGCGCTGGACGTGCTGCTGGCGGAACTGGAACGCGCGCGCAAGGACGGACGCTGGACGCCCGATGCCGCGAGCGAGGCGCGGCGGCTGGCGCTGCTGCCGGTTGGAGCGGCGCTGGAGTGGGATGCGCTGCAGGCGCAGCCCGTTTACCAGCGTGCAAAGGCGCTGGTGGAGGGGATTGAAACCTAGGGTATACAGTGCTTGCCGGCTTTATAAGCCGGCAACCATAGGTATTTACTACTGGTATTAACAAAAACCTCCCTCTTCCTTTCGGCGAGCTGCTTCGCGGCGCGCAGGGGTGAGGGAGGCGGGGCGCTATTTCACGTCTTCCAGTGGCCAGTGGAAGGTGCGCGCGGCTTCGCGCTCGGCGTCGCGGCGGCGCTGGTTGTTGCCAACGTAGCGCACCCAGAGCAGCCAGATGACGATGACGGTGAGCATGATGAGCGCCTGCCACACGATGAGGTGCGCGATGTCAAAGAGTTTGGGGTTCCATTGCCCGATGAAGAACAGGCTGACGATGCGCACGAGGTTGACCGCTTGCACGACGATAAAGCCGAGCAGCAGCCCGAGGAGGCGCTCGCCCCATGTGGCAGGGAAGGCGAGGATGCCGGCGGTGAGGACGATGCAGGCTTCCAGTCCGCTGCAGAGGGGGTCAACGGAGATGCCGAAGGCTACGGTGGGGCTGCGTACCACGCGCCCAAAGGTGATGACGTCGGGTTCAATCCACTGCACGATGGCGATGCTGACGCGGGCGACGAGGCTGGTCCAGGGTTCCACGACGGCCTGCTGCACGGACGGCAGCATTTTCAAGCCGAACAGGGCGAGCAGGATGATGACGAAGATGAAGAGGAAACGCTTCATAAGAGGGCGGGAGGTGAGGGCGGATTGTGCGCCAGCGAGCGAGGTGGGGAATGTAGCCGCGCGGCGCGGGCTGCGGCGGGCACAATGACCGTTTTTTTGCACGGAAAGGGGCTGGCGAAATGGCGTTGTATGAGGTGGCGGGGCGCAGCCCGCAGGTGGCGCAGACGGCGTGGGTGGCGGATTCGGCGCAGGTGATGGGGCGCGTGCGGCTGGCGGCGGGGGCGAGTGTGTGGTTTGGCTGCGTGCTGCGCGGCGATGTGGATGACATCAGCATCGGCGAGGAGAGCAACATTCAGGATGGCAGCGTGCTGCATGTGGATCCGGGCGCGCCGCTGCACGTGGGCGCGCGTGTGACGGTGGGGCACAAGGCGATGCTGCACGGCTGCACGGTGGGCGATGAGAGCCTGATTGGGATAGGCGCGGTGGTGCTCAACGGCGCGCGCATCGGGCAGCATTGCCTGGTGGGGGCGGGCGCGCTGGTCACAGAAGGCAAGGAGTTTGCCGATGGCTCGCTCATCGTGGGCGCGCCAGCGCGTGTGGTGCGGCAGCTCACGCCCGAGGAAATTGAAGGGCTGCGCCACAGCGCGCAGCATTACGTGGAGAACGCCGAGCGCTTCCGCACCACGCTGCGGCGGGTTTGATGGCATACTCTATGGTTATTGCATTGGTTTCCGGCTTATCAAGCCGGCAACGAAGTGATACTCTATAAATCAGGCAAAAAAGAGCGCCCGCTGGTGTGCGGGCGCTCAACACATCCCCACTCTATTTCCTCGCGGCGCTTGTTCGCGGGGTTTGGGATGACCGATGTGCCGGCGCTCAATGCGCCGCGTTCACGACGATGGCGCGCAGCGCGCTGGCGTCGCGGATGCAGATGTGACGGTGGCGCACGCTCAGGATGCCGCGTTCGGCAAGCTGCGAGAAGGTGCGGCTCACAGTTTCCAGTTTCAGGCCGAGGTAGCTGCCGATTTCTTCGCGCGTCATGCGCAGCACCAGCTCGCTGCTGGAAAAGCCGCGCATGTGCAGGCGCTGCACGATGTCGAGCAGGAAGCTGGCAAGGCGCTCTTCGGCGCGCATGCTGCCGAGCATCATCATCACGCCGTGCTCGCGCACGATTTCGCGGCTGAGGATTTTTTGCAGGTGCTTTTGCAGCGCGGGGATTTCGCGCGAGAACTCGTCCAGGCGTTCGTAGGGCATGACGCACACTTCGGCGTCTTCCAGCGCGATGGCCGAGCAGCTGTGGCTGCCGCAGGCGATGCCGTCAAGCCCAAGGATTTCGCCCGCCATCTGAAAGCCGGTGACCTGCTCGCGCCCGTCTTCGGTGGCGATGTAGGTCTTGAAGAAACCGCTGCGTATCGCAAAAAGCGAGGTGAAGGTCTCGCCCGGCACAAACAGCGCCGCACCCCGACGCACGCGCCGGCGCGTGGCGACCAGCTCGTCAAGGCGGCTGGCTTCGCTGTCGCTCAACTGCACGGGGGTACACATCACCCCAAGGTGGCAGTTGGAGCAGGCGATTTTGAAAGGGGTTGCGGGCACGGCGTTGACGGGGCGCTGGTAAAAGGTTTGCTGGACGCCCATGACTGGGCGGATGCGGAGGGCGGCAGTGGCGGCGTAGGTCATGGCTGCAAAGTGTAGGCAAGAGCTATTGCCAACGCCAATTCATTTTCACTAAGCTATTTTTAGAAAGAATCTATAACTTACGCCGCACATATTCTGTTTTTTTGCGGGCGCAAAAAGTCGTTTTCCAGCATTGAAAGTTACGGGTAAGATGCTCTTGTTTATGAAGCTGGAGGTGCGCTTTGCTGCGCGCCTCGCCGCCGTCCCTGACGGCAGTACGACAAGCGGGCGCGCGCCGCTGGCGGCGACAATCAGCCCAAGAAAAGGAAGCCACACCCATGCCACTGATAACCCCGGAGCTGCTCACGCGCTTTGACGTGCCCGGCCCGCGCTACACCTCGTATCCCACTGCCGACCGCTTCGGCGACGCTTTCCACGAAAGCGACCTGCTCGCCGCCCTCGCGCAGCGCCGCGCCGAGCGCGCGGAGCAGCCGCTTTCGCTTTACGTACACATTCCGTTTTGCGAGGCGCTTTGCTACTACTGTGCGTGCAACAAAATCATCACGCGCCACCATGAGAAGGCGCAGCCGTATCTGCAGCTGCTCGCGCGCGAGGTGGAGCTGTGTGTGCAGCACCTGGGCGCGGGGCAGCAGGTGTCGCAGCTTCATTTCGGCGGCGGCTCGCCCACCTTCCTGAGCGATGAGGAGCTGCGCAGCCTGATGGCGACGCTGCGCCGCCATTTCAGCTTTGCGCCGCAGGGCGAATACTCCATAGAAATTGACCCGCGCACGGTGGACGAGGGGCGGCTGAAGGCACTCTCGGACATGGGCTTCAACCGCATCAGCTTCGGCGTGCAGGACTTTGACCCCGAGGTGCAAAAAGCCGTGCACCGCGTGCAGCCGGCGGAAAGCGTGTTTGCGCTCATGGCGGCGGCGCGCAGGCTGGGCTTTACCTCCATCAATGTGGACCTGATTTACGGGCTGCCCAAGCAGACGCCTGAATCCTTCGCGCGCACGCTGGCGCAGATGCGCGAGTTGCGCCCGGAGCGTATCGCGCTCTACGCCTACGCGCACCTGCCCGAACGCTTCAAGCCGCAGCGCCGCATCAATGCCGAGGAGCTTCCCGGCGCCGCCAACAAGGTGGGCATGCTCGCCGCTGCGCTGCAATCGTTTGAAGACGCGGGCTACGACTACATCGGCATGGACCACTTTGCGCTGCCGGACGACCCGCTCGCCATCGCCAAGCGCCAGGGCAAGCTGCACCGCAACTTCCAAGGCTATAGCACGCAGCCGGATTGCGACCTCGTGGGGCTGGGCGTGTCCGCCATCAGCAAGGTGGGCGCCGTCTACAGCCAGAACGCCAAGACACTCGAGGAATATCAGGCGCCGCTGGACGCTGGCCACCTGCCCGTGGTGCGCGGGCTGACCGCTTCCGCCGACGACCTGCTGCGCCGCGCCGTCATCATGGCCATCATGTGCCAGGGGCGCGTGCGCTTTGCCGACATTGAGGCGGCGCACGGCATCAGCTTTGCCAGCTACTTCGCCGCCGAACTCGAGCGCCTGCGCGCCATGCAGGGTGACGGGCTGGTGCAAGTGCTGCCAGACGCCATCCAGGTCACGGACATGGGCTGGTTCTTCGTGCGCGGCGTGGCGATGGTGTTTGACACCTACGTGCAAAGCGCACGCGCACGCTTTTCCAAAATCCTGTAGAGGGGTACACCATGAACGCCGAAGAACTGCAACGCCAGCTGGACGAATACCAGAAGTGGCACATTGCGCTGGTGAAATGCTGGATGACCGCTATGGTTTTCAATCCCTATGCCCGTTTCTATTTCCCCCTTGGCATCCGCCCGTGGTGGATACACGGCTTCTGAGCGGCAGCGCCTAGAATGGCGCGCTTTTCCCTTCACCTAAGCACCACAGGACGGTTTCAGCCATGCTTCCCCTGCTTCCTTTTGTTGCCGGCGTTGCCGTCGGCGTCTACGCTGCCAACGCGCTGCGGCGCAGTGATGTGCGGGAAAACCTGCAGCGAACCACCAAATCCCTGTTTGATGCCGCGCAAGCCTCCATGCAAGACCTGAAGCAACGCAGCGGGCAGTGGCGCGCGCAGTGCGAACAATGGGGGCGAGCGCACGCGCCCGACATGGACGAGGAGGGCGAACAGGAAGACGTCGCTGACAGCGACCTGGACGACGACGCCTGCGAACCCCAGCCGCGCCGCCGCAGCACACGACGCGGTGGCCGCCGCCGCGCGCGCCGCGAAGAGCCGGACAGCGGCTTTGACGCCGAAGACGGCGCCCCAGCCAGCGAAATGGACGGCGACGACAACGAGCGCGCCTGAGCCGCAACAGCGGCGCGGATTACAAGCGCAGGCGCTCGGGCGAGATGTAGTCCTGCAGCCAGCTTTCAAACGGGGTGCCGGCGTCGGCGGCTTCGAGCTGTTTCTGGCGCTCGCATGAGGCGCGCGCGGCGCGTGCGGCGTGTTGGCGCTGCGCTTCGCTCCACGGCAGCGCGAGCAGATGCTCATGCGCCTGC
Organism: Ottowia sp.; assembly: GCA_017437605.1. GTDB lineage: Bacteria > Pseudomonadota > Gammaproteobacteria > Burkholderiales > Burkholderiaceae_C > Ottowia. The sequence goes on from JAFRYL010000019.1 coordinate 15,333, forward strand.
TGCGAGCGCGCGCGGACAAACTGGCTGTAGCTGCCGCCGGCCTGCCGCACGGCATCCAGCACGCGCGCGGAGAGCAGCGTTTCCGGCTGCGCCAGGCGCTGCTGCGCGGCGGCGAGGGTGCGCGCGTAGTCCTCAGCGTCTTCATCTTCGTCCAGCGCATCGTCCAGCGCCTGGGCAATTGGCGCGCATTCGTCCAGGATTTCTGCTGCCCAGTCCACAAGAGGAACGTCGCGCCCGCTGCGGCGCAGCGTCATGCCCGGCTCGCGCCCGCGTGTGGCGGTTTCCTGCTGGTTGGCGTTGATTTCCTCAATTTCCTGCGGGGAATCCGGCGGGCTGTCGGAAAGCAGGCAGTGCAGCAAAAACAAATCAATGAGGCGCACCGTATCGGCGTCAATGCCAATATCCACAAACGGATTCAAATCAATCAGCCGCACTTCCACATATTCCACGCCGCGCTCGCGCAGCGCGTGCAGCGGGCGCTCACCGGGGCGAATGACGCGCTTCGGGCGTATGGTGCTGTAAAACTCGTTTTCTATTTGCAGCAGCGTGCAGCTCAACTGGTTGTAATCGCCGCCCAGACTGCGCAGGCCGATGTTTTCATATGCCGGCCAGGGGCGCGTGAGCGCCTCATATTGCGTGGCGGCATATTCTTCCAGACTGTTGTAGCTGATGCGCAGCGTGGATTGCGCCTCGCTCTGATAGCCAAGCCGCCCCATGCGCAGCGAGGTGGCCCAGGGCAGGTGCATGCACTCGCCCAGCGGATGCAGGCCGTGCTCGCGCCCCTGCACAAAGCACGAGCACACGGCGGGCGACGCGCCCGTGAGCAGCAGCAGCACAAAGGCGTGGCGGCGGAAATTGCGGATAAGCGCGAAATATTCTTCCGTGCCCAGCCCCGGCAGCGACCAGTTGTAATGTATGCCGGAAATGGTTTGCATACGCCGACCATAGCGGTGCGCCAGCCCCATGCGGTAAATGCTTTTGGAGCGCCCGATGTGGCTCGTGCCATAGACGCCGATGGGGATATTTTCATCCGAAGGCAGCGCGCACGGCATGGAGGCGACCCAGAGGCGCTCATCGCCAGCATCCGCGAGCGCGTGGCACACCTCCTGATGAATATGCTGCAGCTCGGCGAGCGTGGTTTCCGCGCTGGTGTGCGTGCCCGTGACCATTTCCACCTGCGCCTCGGAAAAATCGGTGGTAATGCGCGGGTGCGTGAGCGCTGAGCCGAGCGCCGCCGGATGCGGCGTGCGCGCCAGCGAGCCGTCAGGCCGCGTGCGCAGGCTTTCTTTTTCAACGCCCCGGCGAATGCCGCGCAGCACATTGGGGTTGAGCGCCATGAGGCGCTGCTGCAAAGCTTTGCTGTCCATGCTTCAAAAACGCATACTAGTGATATAAGCACTTCGTTTCCGGCGTAAGTTGCCGGCGGTGAAGTGATACCCTTGATTTTTCTGAAAATACCGCTGCTGCGCAGCGCAAAAAAACGAGGCTGCGGCTACCGCAGGGCGATGGTGAGCACCGGCATTTCTTGTACCAAAAACATGCGTTTGGTGGAGTTTTCGGCGCTGATGAACTGGTCGGCGCCTGCGTGCAGTGCGCAGGCGATGTGAATGGCGTCCATCGCGTCCAGAAAGTAGCGCCCGGCAAGCTCGCGCGCGCGGCGCATGATGGCGTCGCTCATGGGAATGTGCCGCGCGCGGGCGAAGAAGCGTTCATAGAACTCCACCTCGGCGCGGCGCTTGTTTCGCAGCGCAGCCGGCATGACTTCCAGCCAGAGCGCGTCGCTGACTATGAAGGTGCGGCGCTTGTCTTCAATGATTGCGACGGCTTGGCTGTTGCGCTCGTCATCTTTTCTGAATGCGGCAATCAACAGGCAGGCGTCTGTGTAGCTAAGGATAGGACTGTCCATCAGTCTTCAATCCCGTAGCGGTAGCGGCGCACTTCGCGCTCAAACTCTTCATCGCTGGTGATGAAGGTGCCGCCTTCCTCTTTGTGCTTGCGCCGCAACTCGTGCAGGATGCGCCCGATTTCAGAGATGGGCGCATCGGGCGGGCGAGCGTCAAGTTCCGCAATCAGCTTGCGGCTGTCGGCGATGTTGTCGCGCAATGGCGCGGGCGCGGGCGCGGGCGCGGCGGGCGCTTCCTTGCGCCGCGTGGTGTGTGCGCTGCGCGCCCTCGGTGCTGTGGCTGTTGCTGTCATGGTTGCTCCTGTGCGCTGCTGACTATGGCGCAAAGCGGCGCGCAGCGCAAGCTGTGGGCGCGCACGCACAAAAAACCGCCCGGCAAGGGGCGGTTTTTTCAAGGGTGCTGCTGGCGGAAGCGGTTGCATACGGACAGGCAGCCTATGAACGATAGCCTGGTTTGGTCCGCTTATAAACCAGCCGCTTAACAACAGAATCCGATACCCCAAAACGTTGCGCTACACCTTTCAGCGTGTGCCCGCCCTCATTGTATAGCTCAACGATGCTTTCAGCCGTTGCCTTGTCAACAGACAACGCACGCCCGCAGTGCACACCCCGCGCCATCGCTTCACGTTGACCAGCTATCGAGCGCTCCCTTATCAGGGAGCGCTCGAACTGGGCGGCAGCGCCCAGTATTTGAATCATGAACATTCCCGACGGCGACGCCGTATCTATCGGCTCCGTCAGACTTTTGAGACCGGCTCCCACAGTGTCCAGCCGCTCCAGTACTTGTAGCAAGTGTGCCAAGGAGCGCGCCAGTCTATCCAGTCTGTAGACGACGAGGACATCACCACGCTGCAGGCTTCCAAGCGCCCGCTCAAGCTCCGGGCGCAGTTTGACAGCAGAACGTTTCTCTTCAAAAATAATAGCACAACCAGCACGCTGTAGCTGCACTCGCTGCATTGTTGTGTCTTGTTCCAGTGTGCTAACGCGCGCATATCCGATTTTCTGCATTTTGTCTACCCCTTTCGCACTTTTACAACATGTTTTCTTCTGAAGGCGCCGGCACGCGCTGCGCCGTGCCGTCGGGCTGTCGTGCTTCGCATGGAACCACGGGCAGCGTGCTGACGTCGCTGCCCATGTTTCCACCCTTCGGGCTTCCATCCCTCGCCCCTCCGCTTCGCTGCGCGCTTCGCTTGCCAGCAAGTGCACCGCCAGTGCATATTGCTCCCCCGCTTTTGGTGCCACTCCACGGCCAGCCCGTCAAGGGCAAGGGCTTCGCCGCCGTGCTCGCCCGTTCGCCCGCCCAGTGCTGCGCCTGGGCGGTGCGCTGCGGCCTCCGCGCGGCCCCTTGACTGCCTGTCCGTGTCGTAACCGAGATGCCCCTATGGGCATGGCGGCCAGCCTGCGGCACTGCCGCCATGCCCAACTGAAGACCCCGGGCACCCCATCAACCCGCCGCGCAAGGAGCAAACCATGAACACCAGAAACGAACTCGCAGCCCTCTACGAAAACGGCGAGCGCATCTTTTCAAGAGATGTGCATGACATTACCGTTGACATCTTCGACTACATCAGACTACAGTCAGAGCAAGACCAAGTAAAAGCATGGCAGAGCTTCAAAGAAGAAGGGGTACATGCAATCGAAAGTGAATACAAACGGGTATACAATGAATACCCACAAGAGCATTACGATGATGCAATGGAATTGTGCTCGAACGTGCTCTTTGCAATAATGCTTTTATCACCCAAAAAACAGCAAAACACCATGAACACCACCCTCTACATGAACACCGCCGCCGGCAGCGTGGCCACAGAAGCTGAATGGCGTGCCGACTTCGCCGCCGGCGCCTTCGGCGAACAGACTTGGGAAGACGCCTTTGCCGGCCTGACCGAAGTAGTCGCCAACACCCCAGACACCCCCGGCTACGACGCCGAATACGGCGAATATCGCCCCGCCTAAACCATAAAAGGTGGAACGCAAAAACCCTGCTTTCGCGGGGTTTTTTATTGACCAGAAGGAGAAATGATGATGGCCGTCGGCTCACCCGTCGGATTAATACCAGACTGTTGCATTTGCATTTTGCGCGGCTCAGGTTCAAAGTCCAAGAAAAGCCCATTTTTCACGATGTTCTGACATGTGGCCTTGCGTACGGCCATCTTCACACCGTGCTGATTGAAGCACTGACAGCCCTTCGATTCGCTATCGATGCAAGCCGCAGGGTAAGGAGCGCGCACTGGACTTGTCAGGCCGTCATAACGCGGGGCGGTGTGAGGATAGTCAGGCAGCCGAGGCACCAAGGTTTCCCTGTATTCCTCGGCAGTGAGAGGGCGATTTTCAGGTGTGCCCACTCCACCAGTTGCACCGCCCAGGCTAGGTGAAGTTGGGTTTTCATCAGTGACACGAAGCGGCGAGCCGTCAGCAGTGAGTAATGTCCCATCGCCCGCCTGGACGATGCCGCCGCTGCCTGTTGACTGATGCTCCGCCTGCTGCACCGCCGGCTTTTCCCTTGGAGCAGCGCCTGTCACTCGAGCAATGACATCCGGCCAGAGGTAAGCAGCACCAGCAACCCCGAAGAACAGCAGCCAGACAACGAAGGGCATGCGGCGCGTTTGCTTGGTGTGCACGTCCGCCGAGTGGTACAGCTTAAATACCGCCCTGTTGTACTTATAAGGAGTCTTCGTGAACGCTGCGCGGTAATTGAGTGCGTTGGAGCAGGAATCCCACTCATAGACCACTGCAGCGCCAAGACCGCCCAGGCGGCGGATATGAAGATGACGGCCTACAAGCGCCCTCACTGCCGGGTCGAGCAGTAAAGGATTCTGCGTCATGAGGATGATGTCAATTCCATCATGACGATGCGTCTCCAGATACTCGACCGCCGCCGGCTTTTTTGACATGCTTGGGCGGTTCGGCCACACGCGCTGCACTTCGTCAAAGACGACGACGCAGCCCGTTACCTTGTTGACGTGGAGATTTTCCAGCCAATCGGCATCAATCAGTTCGTGGTCGAGTAGCAGGCGCGGTATGTTCGTAAAAACAGTGCGGTTATATGTCGTCGTTTCGCCGTCGTCGTTTGTGCTGTCTACCGTTGTTCCTATCAGCGGACGTATTAGCTTGTCCACGCAATACAGGGTTTTTCCGCTTCCGGGGCTTCCGGTTATCAGAGTAATCATGATGCACACTTGGCGACATACAGCCGCCCACAAGCTCCAAACACAATTGAACAGGAATCAAAACACGCCTGGACTTGGACATATCATCAACCTTTCACGCCAAGAATTTGAGTAGACTTTGTGGCAGTCCAGTAAGCAAGCCTGAAAGAAATAGCGCCAAAAAGCATATTCAAGCAGTAACCTCCGCCAGCAAGCATAAAGAGGCCGTAAACATCACCGGGTAAACTACTCGACGCACTGAAAACATACATTTTCAATTGCGTAATAGCAAAATCCATACCCTTAACGCCAACAAGAGCAAAACCTAATGAAAGTAAAACACGAGCAACGATGTTACCAGTTAAACCTGTTGCAAGAAGGGCAAGGCCTTTCCAAAGCCAGCCAATACTGAAACGTAAAACATGACCGGCAACAGTACCTAAAGCCGCAACGATAGGAAGCGCAGGAAAAGCCATTTTATTCCTTGAAAGCACCTGAAACTATCATCATCGCAAAGATGGTGCCAAGCAAATGTGCAATAGGCCGAACATATTGTTCAATATAAATACACATCTTTGAAACAGCATCAATACTTACAGAACGTCCTCCTACCGACAACGATATATCAGCAGGACAAGAGCCACCATCAGGAAAAACGTTTTCGGCAGCAAATTCAAGTGTGACCTCATTTTCAGGAACGGCCACATCCTCTACACAATCAGAACCTGAACAGCCACCTTCGCCGGACGGACCATCTCCAGAACCTTCTTCAGTACCTTCTTCAGTACCTTCACCTGAACCTTCACCTGAACCACCCTCACCAGAGCCTGAACCGGAGCCGGAGCCAGAACCAGAACCACCACCTCCTGAGCCGCCCTCACCGGAGCCACCACCACCGGAGCCACCACCACCGGAGCCACCACCACCGGAGCCCCCCCCGCCAGAGCCGCCCTCACCGGAGCCCCCACCACCGGAGCCACCCCCGCCAGAGCC
>JAFRYL010000209.1 GCA_017437605.1 Ottowia sp.
CGCCCGTCAACGCCCACTCCGGCGCCAGCACCAGCCGCGCGCCCTGCTGTTGCGCGCGGCACGCCGCATCCAGCAAGCGCTGCGCGTTGCCGCGCACATCACCCAAACGGAACGCGCACTGCGCCAAAACAATGGAAAAACTCATGGGGAATGCCCTTCTGTCACAATGCGCGCGATGGTACGCGCACGCGCTGCCCGCCACGCCGACTTGGACAGCGGGCAAAAAAGTGTGTATACTATTGATGCTTTCGTTTTGTTGCCGGCAATGTTTACCGGCGACCGAAGCATACCCGCCAATTTATGGTGGAAGTGGTGTTTTTTCATGCCCTACCCATGCATGCGCCGGGACCCGGGGGGGGACCGGAGACGGATACGGACGTTGTATGCAGCGGGGGTGTGGGTCTTTTTTTCTTGCTCTTCCTGCAGCATACCAACACAAAACACCATTCGTTGCCGGCTTATGTTGCCGGCAAGCACGCAATACCCCATCAAAATCCACAGCCGACAGCGCCCAAAACAAAACCCCTCGCGCGGGGCGAGGGGTTTGGGAGGCAGGAGCGCGTGTGCGCCGGATTTACTGCACGGGCGCAGAGGCAGGCGCTGCGGCGGCAGAAGCAGCAGAAGCGGGCGCTTCCGCAGCCTCGGCAGCAGCGGCCTCAGCAGCAGCGCGTTTTTCCGCTTCGCGCGCCTTGCGCGCCTGGTCTTCCGCCACGGCTTTTTGCGCCATAGCCTTGAGACCATCACCGTCGGTGTGGTCAACGACGTCGCCGCAGTCTTCGTCGGTGGAGCCGAACACCAGCCGCGCACCTTTGCCGTAGCGGTACTGCACGGTCTGGTGCAGCTGGTACTGCATGTCCACGGGCGGCGTGGACGACTCAACAAGAACAAGCCCCTTGCTGTCAACCACGGTGTAGCAGCCGGCGTGGGCAGCAGTGGTCAGCAGGGCAGCGGCAGCGATGGCAAGAGCTTTTTTCATGGTGACTTGACAAGGTTTGTGACAAACGTTGTGCGGAGTTTACCCCGCGCGCTGCAACTTTTGCGCACTTTGCAAGCGTTGTTCCAGCGCCGCAACGAGTTCGCGCACCAGCGCACTCTCCAGCGCACGGCGTCCGTCGCTGCCTGCGCGCGCCCCCGGGCGCCCGCGTTCCCACTCGGGGTGCGCGCGTGCATCTTTCAAATCGTCCAGCCGCAGGCGCTCGCCCTCATGGGCGTCGTGCAGCGTGGGCACTTTTTCCTGCGCAGCGTGCCCGCGTTGCGCCAAAGCCGCAGTCAGCGCCAGCAGCCGCTGCGCGAGCAGCGCGAGCACGGTGTTTTCCACTGTGAGTTCTTGCACACCTTGCAGGCGTCCGGCAATTTTTCGCACCGCCGAGCGCCACCCGCCCGACAACACGCCGCCTATCACCGCGCCTGTGGACGCCGCCGCGCCCAGCGACAGCCCCGCCAGCGCCACGTCCACCACCGCGCCCAGCGCCGCGCCCACCACGGCGCCCTTGCCCATGCGCTGCCCCACCTGTTTGAGCAGCTCGGGGTTGAACAAATCGTCTTCCCAGCGGCCTGACAGCTCGGGCAACTCAGCAAGCTCCGCGTCATCGGCGCCGAAAGCGTAAACGGAGAGCAACTCGTCCGCCGCGCGGCGCGAGCGCGCCTGCACCTGCGTGCGAAAGTCGCGCACAAAGGCGGCGCGCTGCGCCTCGTCGTTCCATTCATCGGAGGACAGCGTGCGTCGCATCGCCGCCACGTCAATGAGCGCGTCCGCAATCACGCGGCACGCACTGCGGCGGCGCTGCTCCTCTTGGCGCGCCAGCGCCTGCATCACCCCGTTCAGGCGCTCGCGCTGCGCCGGCAGCAGCGTCGCCAAATCGCCGTAGAGCTGCTGCTCGCCGCCGATGAAGGGCGCCACCACATCAAACTCCACGCGCGCGTGCAACCCGCCCTCGCGCAGCGTCTCGTGCCACTGCGCGCTGCGGCTCTCGCTGCTGCGCATGAAGTTGAGCACCGGCATCACCGGGCAGCCGCAGCCGCTCAGAATGTCAATCTCCGCGCGGTGCTTGGGCAGCGGCGCCTCGCGTGTGTCAATGACGTACATCGCTGCGTCCGCCATTTCACTCAATGCGCGCAACACCTTCGCCTCCTGCTCAAAGGAGGCGCGCGCCTCCGGCCCGGCGAGGAAGGCGGCCACGCGCTCCGGGCGCGTCGCCCCCGGCAAGTCGTGCAGATATTCCAGCAGCGCCACCGAATCTTCCAGCCCCGGCGTGTCAATGAAGCGCAGCGCGCAGCGCCCGTCCAGCCGCAACTCGGCAAGCTGCGAGGCGCGCGTCGTGCCCGGGCGCGAAGACACTTCGCCAAACTTCACGTCGCGCGTCAGCGTGCGCAGCAGCGAGGTCTTGCCCGCGTTGGTATGCCCAACGACGGCGATGCTCAAAGGTTTGCTCGGCTCTGGCATGGCTTCAAAAGTGGTTGAAAAACATAAGCACTTGCGGCGTTTTTTTACTCGGCAGGCGCCGCAATCCACGCCCCCGCCGCCGCGCGTGCGGGCAGCGCCGTCAGCGGCAGCTTTTCCGCCTCCAGCCACGCCGTCCAGCGCGCCGCATCTTCGGCGGCGGCATCTTGCGCCGCCTCGCCGCCCAGCAG
>JAFRYL010000210.1 GCA_017437605.1 Ottowia sp.
CAGCTCTTTTACAGCCTGCGCCAGCGGCAGGGACTAAGCAAAGCCGAAGCACTGCAAAAGACGCAGCTTGCCTTCATTGAAGGGCGCGTGGCTGCCTAACTGACGGAAGCCGCCCGCGCACGCGGCAGGCAGACCGATGCGGCAGGCAAAACGCTGGAAGCAGCAGGGGCCAACCACCCCTACTACTGGGCGCCGTTCATTCTTATGGGCAATTGGCTGTGAGGCTGCCGAAGGCGTATACCTGTTGGTGTTACATCTGGTCGCCGGCTTATGTTACCGGCGATGCAGTGATACTCATCTATCAAGAAAGCTGCGCAGGGCGGAAAAGTGTTTTTCCGCTTCGGCTCGGCCAAGTTGGTAGACCCGTTCAAGTTCGTCCGGGTTGTTTTCTGTTCTGCGAATGTCAAGCGGTTTTGGCGGGCGAATGACGAAGGAGGTGCCGGCGTTTTCGCGGCTTTGTATTTCCGCCATTTGCCGGTTGTACATTTCGTGGCGCACGGCCAGCGTCTGCGCCACGGCGGGGTAGCGGCGCAGCAGCAGGCGCACGAGCGGCAGCGCGGCGCTTTTGCGTTTTACATAACCTGCGGGCTGCGTGAGCACGATGAGGTTGCGGTTGTAGCCCAGGCTTTCCATGAAGGCGAAGGGCACGGAATCGGAAATGGCGCCGTCCAGCAGCAGGTGGCCGTCAAGCGCCACCGGCCTTGCCACCAGCGGCATGGAGGCGGACGCGCGCATCCATTGAATATCCGTTTCGCCGCCGTCCGTGCATTTGTGATACACGCATTTTCCGGTATGTATATCGGTGGCGGCGACGTAAAACTCCATTGGGTTGTTTTTGAAGGTTTCGTAGTCAAAAGGGTCAAGCGTGTCCGGCAGTTCGCGGTAGCAGAAATCCGCTCCGTAAAAATCCCCTGTTTTCAGCAGCGAGCGCAGGCTGCCATAGCGCGGGTCGCGGCAAAAGCGTTTGTTGTAGCGGCGCGCCCTGCCAATCTGTTTTGACTTGTAGTTGCTGCCAAACACGGCGCCTGCGGAAACGCCGGCCGCCCCGTCAAAGCGCACGCCGCGCTCCATGAGCACGTCCATGACGCCGCAGGTGAACAGCCCGCGCATGGCGCCGCCTTCCATGATGAGTCCCGTTTTGCGTGTTGGCATAGGTGTTGAATGATACTCCTTGGAAAATAGTTGAGTCGCCGGCTTATGTTGCCGGCGATGCTAATGTTTATCCATGAGTATTTTATACTTGTTGATTGATGTTCTTGTTGCCGGCTTATCAAGCCGGCGATGTGTTGATACCCTTGGTGTTCTTTGTGCGCTGCTCCCAGAGCGAGACGAGGAGGGTGAAGGCAAAGCCCACAGGCACGCCGAAGACGCCGGCGGCGATGGGCTGCACGTCAAAGAGGAGGGCGGAGGAGGGCGCGTCCAGCAGCGCGGGCCAGGCGTGCAGCATGTAGGCGGTGGTGACGAGTGTGCCGCCCACCATGCCCGCCACGGCGCCGCGCGCCGTCGCCCCGCGCCAGAACAGGCCGAGCACGAGCGCGGGAAAGAAGATGGAGGCCGCCAGCGAGAAGGCGGCAGTGATGAGCACGAGAATGCCTTCCTCCGGCTTGAAGATGGCCACAGAGGCCGCCAGCGCGGCGACGAGCAGCAGCGCAATCTTGGACTGAATGACGCGGCGCAGCCGCAGCGCGCGCCCGGCGGCGCGCTCGGCGTCGCTGGGCGCCTCGGCGGGCGAGCTGATGCCAAGCCGCGCGGCGATGCGCTTGTCCAGCGGGGCGCTGTGGTCATGCACGAGGGCGTTGCTGATGGTCAGCAGCAGGCTGTCGGCGGTGGACAGGGCGGCGGCCATGCCGCCCGCAGCGACCATGCTGGAGATGGCAAAGGGCAGCCCGCCCAGGTCGGCAGCGAGCAGCGTAATCATGTCGGCGGCCAGGTGCAGCTCGGCAAACTGCAGCACGCCGTCGCCGTTGGCGTCGCGCACGCTGATGAGCGTGGGGTCAGTGTGTTCCCACTGCGCGACCCAGTGCGGCAGGGCGTCAAATGGCGTGCCGACGAGCGTGCCCATGATTTCAAACTTGACCAGCGTTGCCAGCGCCGGCGCACACATGAACAGCGCCACGATGAGCACCATGGACCACATGACGGAGCGGCGCGTGGCCGCCACGCCAGCCGTCGTGTAAAAGCGCGTGAGCAGGTGCGGAAAGCTCGCCGTGCCGAGCATGAGGCAGAACA
>JAFRYL010000004.1 GCA_017437605.1 Ottowia sp.
CATTGAGAACCTTGACGGCCTCAGCGACGATTTCGCTGCCGATACCGTCGCCGGGCAAAACTGCGATTTTCATTTTTGTGTTCCTTTTATGCTGCGCTTATTTCGGGGGCCATGGGCACGGTGTGCGCCATCCAGGGTTTTTCTGCAAGGCGTTTCGCCTCAAAAGCGGCGATTTCGTCCTTGTGCCGCAGTGTCAATCCAATATCGTCCAGCCCATTCAGCAGGCAGTGGCGGCGGAAATGCTGCACGTCAAAACTGATGCTGCTACCGTCCGGCTTGGTGATGGTTTGCGCCTGCAAATCTATGCTGAGTTTGTAGCCGGGGGAGGCAAAAACCTCCTTGAACAGCCCGTCCACCACATCTTCGGGCAGCACAATGGGCAGCAGGCCGTTTTTGAAGCAGTTGTTGAAGAAAATATCGGCAAAACTCGGCGCAATGAGCGCACGGAAGCCATATTGCGCAATCGCCCAGGGCGCGTGCTCGCGGCTGGAGCCGCAGCCAAAGTTGCGCCGCGCGAGCAGGATGCTGGCGCCAGCGTAGCGCGGCTGGTTGAGCACAAAGTCGGGGTTGGGCTGGCGGCTGGCAGCATCCATGCCCGGTTCGCCGCGGTCAAGGTAGCGCCATTCATCAAACAGGTTGGAGCCAAAGCCGGTGCGCTTGATGGATTTCAGAAACTGCTTTGGAATAATGGCGTCGGTATCGACATTGGGGCGGTCCATCGGCGCGACGATGCCGCTGAGGGTGCTGAACTTTTCCATTGTGTCTGCTGCGTCAAGAAAAACGCGGCGGCGCACGGGAATATGCGCTGCCGCTGGCGTTGGTGCTTATTTTCCAGCAGCGCGTTCAATGGCGCGTCCGCCGCTCTGCACGTCCTGCCCAACGCCTCTGACCGTATTGCAGCCAGCCAGCGTTGCAGCAGCCAAAATCATGGCAATCATGCTGAGAATGGTGGTTTTTTTCATGGTACGTTCCTTTGCGTTTCAGGTGGAAGAAAAAAGGGAAAACAGTTTCAAAACTGGCGCACGTCCACAAAATGCCCATGCAGGGCAGCGGCGGCGGCCATCACGGGGCTGACAAGGTGCGTGCGCCCGCCCGCGCCCTGCCGCCCTTCAAAGTTGCGGTTGCTGGTGGAGGCGCAGCGCTCGCCCGCGCCAAGGCGGTCGGCGTTCATCGCCAGGCACATGCTGCAGCCCGGTTCGCGCCACTCAAAGCCGGCGGCGGTGAAGATTTTGTCCAAACCTTCTTCCTCCGCCTGCCGCTTGACCATGCCCGAACCCGGCACGACGAGCGCCTGCGTCACGTTCGGCGCCACACGCTTGCCGAGTTTCTTCACGATGGCGGCAGCCTGCCGCAGGTCTTCAAGGCGGCTGTTGGTGCAGCTTCCGATAAAGACTTTGTCCACGGCGATGCTGCTCATAGGCGTGCCCGCCTGCAGCCCCATGTAGTCCAGCGCGCGCTGCATGGCGGCGCGGCGCGTGGCGTCCGGCTCGGTGGCGGGGTCGGGCACGGCGGCGTCAATCGCCGTGACCATTTCCGGGCTGGTGCCCCAGGTGACTTGCGGCGCAAGCTGCGTGGCGTCCAGAACGACGGTGGCGTCAAAGTGCGCGCCCTCGTCCGAGTGCAGCGTGCGCCAGTAGGCCACAGCCTGCTCCCACTCCTCGCCAGCGGGCGCGAGCAAGCGCCCCTTGACGTATTCAATCGTCTTGTCGTCCACGGCGACCAGCCCGGCGCGCGCGCCCGCCTCAATCGCCATGTTGCACACCGTCATGCGCCCTTCCATGGAGAGCGCACGTATGGCCTCGCCCGCAAACTCGATGGTGTAGCCCGTGCCGCCAGCGGTGCCGATGCGCCCGATGATGGCCAGCACGATGTCCTTGGCGGTGACGCCTTCGGGCGCCTGCCCGTCCACGCGCACGAGCATGTTTTTCGCCTTGCGCGCGAGCAGCGTTTGCGTGGCCATGACGTGCTCGACTTCACTTGTGCCGATGCCGTGCGCCAGCGCGCCAAACGCGCCGTGCGTGCTGGTGTGGCTGTCGCCGCAGACCACCGTCATGCCGGGCAGCGTGGCGCCGTTTTCCGGCCCCACGACGTGCACGATGCCCTGCCGCGCACTCATAAAGGGGAAATACGCCGCCGCGCCGGTGGCGCGCACGTTGGCGTCCAGCGTTTCCACCTGCTCGCGGCTGATGGGGTCTTCAATGCCTGCCAGCCCCTTGTCCCAACCCGTGGTGGGCGTGTTGTGGTCAGCGGTGGCGACGATGGAGCTGATGCGCCATACCTTGCGCCCCGCCTCGCGCAGCCCCTCAAACGCCTGCGGGCTGGTGACTTCATGCACCAGATGGCGGTCAATGTAGAGCACGGCGGTGCCGTCTTCCTCGGTGGTGACGACGTGTTCGTCCCAGAGCTTGTCGTAGAGCGTGCGCGCAGCAGCGGTCATGGTGGGTGTGAATGATTTTTGTGAAACGCCGGATTGTATTGAGGCGCGGCGCCTCACGCCGTGCGCTTCTCTGGCCAGACGATGCACGCCAGGCACGCCATGACCAGCGCAATGCCCGTCCAGCCAAGCAGCGTCAGGCGCTCGCCCAGCACCGCTGCCGCCAGCGCAGCGGCGCACACTGGCTCAAACAGGCTCAAGGTGATGGCGCTGCTCGCCGCCACGCGCGCCAGCCCGTAGCCAAAGAGCAGGTAGCCGATGAACATGGGAAACAGCGCCATGTAGACGCCCACGGCAAAGTTGCCCCACGAGTGCAGCAGCGGCGCGCCTGTGGCCAGCAGCACGGGCAGGAGCAGAACCGCCCCCGCGCCGAACACCGCGCCCATGGCCGCGCGGGCACTCATGCCGCAAAGCATCAACTGCCGCGCTACCCACGAATAAAAGGCGTAGAGAAACGCCGCCAGCAGCCCCATGACGATGCCAGCCGTTGCCGCATCGCCGCCAGGCGCCGCACTGCGCGCTGCCGAGAGCAGCCCCACGCCGACGATGCCAAGCAGACAGCCCAACAGCCAGCGCAGGCCGAGCGTCTTTTTCTCAAAGAGCACCTCCAGCGCCGCCGAAAACAGCGGCGCCGCGCCGATGGTGAGCACAGTGCCCACGGTGACACCCGCGCGCCGCATGGAGCCGTAAAACGCCAGCGGATACGCCATCACCGCCAGCGCGCCCAGCAGCCACAGCGCCCAGTGCCGCCGCAGCAAATGACGTTGCACGCCAATTGCGCGCGCCGCCAGCAGCGCCTGCAGTGCGCCGCCGCCGCCCATCGCCACGGCTGCAATGGCGCTCGCTGGCACTGCGGGCGCCAGCGCCGCCGCCGTGCCCGTCGTGCCCCAGAGTGCCGAGGCCAGCAGCACAGCAGCCATGCCGCGATACTCTTTATTCATTCCTCAGGTCGCCGTAGTTGAAAGCCTGTTTTAGTGCCATACCTTGCGAAAATGTGCTTTATTCAAAGGGTATAGTGTCATCACCCGCAACATAAGCCGGTGACCAAATAATATATTGATAAGTATACGCATCGCTGCGAGCCACAAAAAAACCGGCGCCCGCAGGCGCCGGTGTGTGTGCGTCCATGCAGCGGCGGGAACAGCGCCCCGCCGCGCCGGTGTGCTTAGTAGGAGTCCATCGGCAGCTGCATGATGCTGTCGCCGCCGTCCACGATGGCGTTGCGCTGCGAAATCGTGCGCGGCAGGATGTGCTCGGCGTAGAAGCGCGCGGTGGCGACCTTGGCCTTCATGAACTCGGGGTCATTGCCAGCGGCGGCCTGTTTTTCCGCCACGAGCAGCGCCTTGCCAAGCAGCCAGCCGCACACCAGGTTGCCGGTGAGCATGAGGAACGGCACGGCGCCGCCGTAGGCTGCGTTGGGTTCGGGTTTGAACTTGGCCGCGAGGAATTCCACGCTTTCCAGGTACGCCTTGCGCGCCATGGCCAGATTCCTGGCCACGGACTTGGCGTCGGCGCTGCCGCTGGCTTCCAGTTCTTTTTCCGTGGCTTCAATTTGCGCGGCCACGCTCTTGGCGAACTCGCCGCCGTCGCGCGCGGTCTTGCGGCCCAGCAGGTCGTTGGCCTGAATGCAGGTGGTGCCTTCGTAGATGGGAAGAATGCGCGCGTCGCGGTAGTACTGCGCAGCGCCCGTTTCTTCCACGAAACCCATGCCGCCATGCACCTGGATGCCGAGGCTGGTGGTTTCCAGGCTCATTTCGGTGGAGTAGCCCTTGACCAGCGGCACGAAGAAGTCGTACATGGACTGTTTGGCCTTGCGCACGGCTTCGTCCGGGTGGTTGTGCGCCATGTCAAAGGTGGCCGCAGCAACGCTGGCCATCGCGCGGCAGCCTTCGGTGACGGCGCGAATCGTCATCAGCATGCGGCGGATGTCGGGGTGATGGATGATGGTGGCGCTGCCCTTGACGCTGCCGTCCACCGGGCGGCTCTGCACGCGCTCCTTGGCATAGCCCACGGCCTGCTGATAGGCGCGCTCGCCCATGGCGATGCCTTGCACGCCCACGGAGTAGCGCGCGGAGTTCATCATCACGAACATGTAGTTCAGGCCGAAGTTTTCTTCGCCCACGAGGTAGCCGACGGCGCCGCCGTTGTCACCGAAGTTCAGGGAGGCGGTGGCGCTGCCGTGAATGCCCAGCTTGTGTTCCAGGCCGACGCAATACACGTCGTTGCGGTCGCCAGCTTTCAGGCCGCCGCCGTCCTGCACCATGAACTTGGGCACAACGAACAGGCTGATGCCCTTGATGCCTTCGGGGGCGCCATCAACGCGCGCCAGCACCAGATGGATGATGTTTTCCGAGAGGTCTTGCTCGCCCCAGGTGATGAAGATTTTGTTGCCCCAAATCTTGTAGGTGCCATCAGCCTGTTTTTCGGCGCGGGCGCGCAGGAGAGCCAGGTCGGAGCCAGCCTGCGGCTCGGTGAGGTTCATGGTGCCGGCCCATTTGCCGGACACGAGGTTGGGCAGGTAGGTCTGTTTCAGCTCGTCGCTGCCGGCAATGAGCAGGGCTTCAATGAAGCCGTCGGTCAGCATCGGGCAGAGCGCAAAGCCCATGTTCGCGGTCTGGCAGATTTCGGCGCAGGCCGCAGCGATGGTCTTGGGCATTTGCTGCCCGCCAAACTCTTCGGGGTGCTGCACGCTCTGCCAGCCACCTTCGGTGAACTGGTCGTAGGCGTCCTTGAAGCCGGGGGTGGCCGTCACCACACCGCCTGCGGCCAGCGTCGGGGGTTCGTCGTCGCCCTTCTTGTTGAGCGGGGCAATCACGTCCTGGTTGAACTGGGCGCACGCTTCCAGCACCATCTGGGCTGTTTCCAAATCTTTGCCTTCAAATGCGGGCAGCGTCGCAACGTCTTCATTGATGCGGGCAAGGTGTTCGATGTTGAACAGCATGTCCTTGACAGGGGCCTGAAAGCTCATGTGGCGGTCTCCATAGGGAAAGGGGCTGGTTTTTGTGGTTCCAACCTTGCGGCTTGCCTGCACCGGCGCTTGTGCCGCCGGTGAGCAGCCCGACAGGAAGCGCAAGGATTTTTCGTGCGCGGAGTGTATGCGAGACATGCTGACCAAAAACTTGCATCTTGGCGCTGTTTTCCGCCGCCCTCTTCGCCACCGCAGGAAACAGGCGGGGCAAGCGTGACAGGCGCGCTCAGCTTTTTGTATCCCGGGGGTGGCGGGCGCTCTGAAAAAGCTGGCACAATCCGGGGCGCTCGCGGCGGTTGCAATACGTTGCAGCCGTTGCGAAAGCCTTGGCAAGGCGCATCCTGCGGGTGCGCCTTTTTGCATGACTCCTTGTAACAAAAGCACGCGCCGCAACTCTTGAATTCAGAGCACAAGCAGCAGGTTTTACATGGTCAGCTCACAATCCAAAAGCATCGGATTCTGGTCCACTCTGGTGCGCCGTTTCAGGGACGGCGACGACAAGACCCCCACGAATGTCTACCGCCTGGAAGATGTGCGGCACGCCATGCTGTCGCTGCTCACTGCCGACGGCGCGCAGCGCAACCCCATTCTGGCGCACCGCATCACGGCCGCCAAGGATGCCAAGGCGCTCTGGTATCAGCGCGCCTCGCTCATGGCGGCGCTCTCCGAGCAATGTGGCGAAGAGCAGGCGCACGAGCGCATGGAGCACCTGTCTTCCATGTTCATGGGGCTGCTGCCCAAAGACATGATGCCCCGCGTCTCACGCCCCACACCTCTCAAGCGCAAGCGCCGCAGCCGGAAATAGGCGTCGCGCTCAGGCGTGCGCCCCGTGTCCCCCGTGCCCGATGTGCCCCCAGAGCAGCAGCGCCTCGCGCCCCTGCACTTCCACATCTACGCGCGCGCCCACGGGCAACAGCACCTTGGTGGGCACATGGCCGAAGGGCAGCCCGGTGAGCACGGGCACATCAAGCTGCGCGCGCAGCCATTGCAGCGCCCTTGGCAGTGAGTGCTCGCTCTCGCGCCTGGGCGCGCGCACGCCGCTGAACTGCCCCAGCACCACCGCCTGCTGACGTGCCAGCACGCCCGCGTGCAGCAGTTGCGCCAGCATGCGCTCGACGCGGAACGCCGCCTCGCCCACATCTTCCAGAAACAGCACGCCGCCATCAATCTGCGGGAACCACGGCGTGCCCAGCAGCGAGCACAGCATGCACAAGTTGCCGCCCCAGAGCACCGCGTCCTGCGCCAGCGTGCCCTGCAGCCGCGCGCCGTACGCCGCCACGTCCGCCGCCGGCAGGCGCCAGCCCGTGCCCTCGCTCGCGCCGCAGACCATGTCGTCAAAACACGCCTGCATGATGTCGTCCACACCCTCCGCCGCGCCAAAGTCACCGCAGAGCGCCGGCCCCGCCCACGTTACCGCGCCCGTTTGCTGCAGCAGCGCGAGCTGCAGCGCCGTGAAGTCGCTCAACCCCACAAAGCGCGTGCCCTGCTCCGTCGCCCGCGCCAGCGCCTCATACGGCAGGCGCGGCAACAGGCGCGTGATGCCGTAGCCGCCGCGCGTAATCAGCGCAATGTCCGCGCCACTCGCCGCCGCGCGCGTAATCGCTGCCAGCCGCGTGTCATCGTCGCCCGCAAAGTAGCGGTGCCGCGCCAGCGCATCAGCGTCCAGCACGCACTCGTGCCCCAGCGCCTGCAGGCGGCGCAGCGCGCGGCGCAGCACGCGGCGCTCGCGCACCACGCCCGAGGGGGAATAGATGTAGATGCTTGCCATGCTTCACTCCACGTGCCGCAGCGCAGCGCGATGCCCGGCATCGGGAAACGGCGCGCGCCATGCGGGGTGATTGTCGTCGGCGTTCGCGGCCTTATCCAGCGCCAGCCACGCCGGCAACTGCGGCGGCGGCGCCAGCCACTGCAGCTGCGGCGCGGCGCGCTGCAATTCCTCGCCCACGCGCTGCCCCAAGCCATCGCCGTGCCACGCCAGCCGCTCCACGCCAAGCGATTCCAGCCACTGCAGCACGATGGCCGCGTGCGGCGCGCCCGCGTGCCACGCAGCTTTTTTCGGCTTGTCACTGCAGCCAAACCCGATGAAATCCGGCGCCAGCACGCGCCAGCCCGCTGCGTGCGCCGCCTGCGCCGCACGGCTGAAGGCGTAACTCCAGCGCCCCGCCGCGTGCAGCAGCAGCAGCGCGGGAGCATCGGCGTCCGCTTCCGGCGCGCTGTCAAGGTAGTGCATGCGCAAGCCGTCCAGCGCAGGCAGGTCTTGCACGTAGTGCGGCGGCCAAAGGTCAGGCAGTGAGGCGAATCGTTCATCTGGCGTGCGCAGCGCGTCCTCGCGCAGCGGTTCGGGGTTGTTGCGGCGCGCGCGGAAAAACTCCTGCAGCAGCGCCCCACATTCCGCCGCCAGTACGCCGCCCTGCACCGCCGTGTGCGCGTTCAGGCGCGCATTGCCCAGCACGTCCAGCACGGAACCCGCCGCGCCCGCCTTGGGGTCAGCCGCGCCAAACACCACGCGCCCCACGCGCGCGTGCAGCAGCGCGCCCGCGCACATCGCGCACGGCTCCAGCGTCACATACAGCGTCGCGTCCTGCGGCAGGCGGTAGTTGCCAAGCTGTTGCGCAGCGGCGCGCAACGCCAGCACCTCGGCGTGCGCGCTCGGGTCGCACAGCGCGCGCGGCGCATTGCCCGCAGCGGCCACAAGCTGCCCGCCCTGCACCACAACAGCGCCCACAGGCACCTCGCCCTGCGCCGCCGCCTGCTGCGCCTGCTCCAGCGCCAGACGCATCCAGCGTTCATCATCGGAAACAGGCGGCAGATTCACAGATACCCCTTGATAAAACATTGCATCGCCGGTAACTTATGCCGGAAAGCAATAGATACCACTGAAAAAATGACTGCGCCCTATTCCTTTGCACCAGCGTCGCGCAATACCTTGATGGTGGCGTTGCGGTTGGCTTTGGCTTTTTTGGCAAAGGACAGGGCGGTGTCGCCGTCTTTGTCGGTGGCGTTGATGTTTGCCCCTTTTTCAATGAGCAGACGCACGGCGTCAGTGTTGCCGTTGCCGGCGGCAATCATCAGTGTGGTGGTGCCGGTGGTTGTTGCAGCGTTGGGGTTGGCGCCCCGGTCAAGGAGCAGGCGGGCAATGTCGGTGCGCCCCTCTTCCTGCACGGCAAGCATCAGCGGTGTCCAGCCCTTTTTTTTGCCGGTGGTGTGGACGTCAGCGCCTTTGTCAAGGAGCAGGCGCACAGTGTCGGGGGAACCTCGGTAGGCGGCGTACATGAGCGCGCTCCAGCCGTCTGTCTTGTCAACGACGTTGGGGCTGGCGCCGCGCTCAAGGAGCAGGCGCGCGATGTCAACGTGTTCCTTCCCCTTCTTGTTGGCGGCGTAGATAAGCGGTGTCCAGCCGTTTTCGTCGGTGACATTGGGGTTGGCGCCATGTTCGAGGAGCAGGCGCACGGTGTCGGGGTGCCCTCTGTTTGCAGAGTACATGAGCGCGTTTATGCCGTCTTCGTCGATGACACTGGAATTGGCGCCGCGCTCGAGGAGCAGGCGAGCGATGCCAACGTGTTCCTTCCCCTTCTTGTTGGCGGCGAACATGAGGGCGGTCCAGCCGCTGCGGCTGGCGGCGTCAACGGCGGCGCCATGTTCAAGCAGGCAGCGCACGTTGGTGATGTCGCCATCGCGTGCAGAGCGCTGCAGCGGAGTGCTGGCAGCGCCATCGACGCGGTTGTCACACGGCGAGGCGGCGCTGCTTTGCATGGCGCTGGCAGTGCTTTGCACGCTGTCGTTGGTGGCGCAGGCGGTGAGCAGCACCGAAAGCAGGAGCGCAGCAGGAAAAACGTACTTTTTCATGGCATTTGATGGGGTATTGTTTCATCGCCGGCACAAGTTGCCGGCGATGAAACATGTTTTTCATTGGTATGCAGCTGGAACATCACACCTGCGCCAGCGCCTGTTCCAGGTCGGCGAGCAGGTCGTCAATGTGCTCGATGCCGATGCACAGGCGCACGGTTTCGGGCTTGACGCCGGCTTTGGCGAGTTCTTCGGGCGCAAGCTGGCGGTGCGTGGTGCTGGCGGGGTGCGTGGCAAGCGAGCGCGTATCGCCGATGTTGACGACGCGCTTGAAGAGCTGCAGCGCGTCCAGGAAGCGCGCCCCCGCTTCGCGTGCGTCCCCTTCGTTTTTCACGCCAAAGGTGAGCAGGCCGCTCGCGCGTCCGCCGAGCATTTTTTGCGCCAGTTCGTAGTCGGGATGGCCGGGCAGCGCCGCACAATTCACCCACGCCACTTTGCCGTGTTTTTCCAGATATTGCGCCACGGCGATGGTGTTGGCGCAAATGCGGTCCATACGCAGCGGCAGTGTTTCTATGCCCTGCATAATCTGCCAGGCGTTGAATGGCGAAAGCGCTGCACCCATATTGCGCAGCGGCACCACGCGGGCGCGTGCAATGAAGGCGGCGGCGCCAAATGTTTCGGTATACGACACGCCGTGGTAGCTCACGTCCGGCTCCACGAGGCGCGGAAAACGCGCTTTGTGCGCCGCCCAGTCAAACTTGCCGCTGTCCACCACGCAGCCGCCGAGTGCGCCGCCGTGCCCGCCCATATATTTTGAAAGCGAATGCACCACAATATCGGCGCCATATTCAATGGGGCGCAGCAGGTAGGGGGTGGCGACAGTATTGTCCACAATCAGCGGCACGCCTGCCTTGTGCGCCACGTCTGCGATGGCGGCAATATCGGTGACGTTGCCCGCCGGGTTGCCGATGCTTTCCACATACACGGCGCGCGTGTTTTCGTCTATGAGTTTGGCAAACTCCGCCGGCTCGCGCGGATTGGCAAAACGCGCCTGCACGCCCCACTGCGGCAGCGTGTGCGCCAGCAGGTTGAATGTGCCGCCATAAAGCATGGAACTCGCCACGATATTGCTGCCCGCGCCGGCAATGGTTTGAATGGCGCAATTGACGGCGGCCTGCCCGCTGGCAAAGGTGAGCGCCGCCACGCCGCCTTCCAAATCCGCCACGCGCTGTTCCAGCGCATCGCAGGTCGGATTCATAATGCGCGTGTAGATATTGCCCGGCACTTTCAGGTCAAACAAATCGGCGCCGTGCTGCGCGCTGTCAAACGCATACGCCACGGTTTGATAAATGGGCACCTTGAGGGCGCGCGTGACCGGGTCCACGTCAAAGCCCGCATGCACAGCGCGGGTTTCAAATTTCCAGCTTTTCTTTCCGTTTTCTGACATGATGGGGGTTCCTTTGAAAATCGGGGCGCTGCTGCAGCGCAGCGCAGCGCGGCGCGCAGTGTAGCCATGCCGAGGCGCTACATTTGCCGGGTTGTCTGTTTTTTTCAAAAGAAAGGCACGCATGACACGCATGGTCAACTGCATCAAGCTCGGCTGCGAAGCTGAGGGGCTGGAACGCCCGCCCTACCCCGGCGCGCTCGGCCAGCGCATCTGGGAACACGTCAGCCGCGCCGCATGGCAGCAATGGCTGCAGCACCAGACGCGGCTGGTCAACGAGCACCGCCTGAACCTCGCCGACAAGCGCGCACGCGACTACCTGCGCGCGCAGATGGAGGCGCACTTCTTCGGCAGCGGCGCTGACGAGGTGCAGGGCTACACGCCGCAGGGCGCCTGAGGCGTGCTCCTTTTTCAGGAGAACACGGCATGCCCGGCATTGAGTGGCGCGCGGACGGCACGCCGTTTTCACCGCGCTTTGGCGACATCTACCGCAGCGAAGATGGGCTGCGCCAAGCGCGGCACGTTTTTCTGCGCGGCTGCGGCCTGCTTGCCGATGCGGATGAAGTGCCCGCATGGAGCGGCATGCCGCGCTGGGGCGTGCTGGAGCTTGGTTTTGGGCTGGGGCTGAACTTCCTCGCCACATGGCACGCCTGGCAGCAGTGCCCACAGCGCCCCGCGCGCCTGTTTTACAGCGCGTGCGAAGCCTGGGTGCCCACCTTTACCGACCTGCGCCGCAGCGCCGCGCCGCACCCTGAACTGCTGCCGCTGCTGGACGAGCTGGAAACGCACTGGCACGGCCTCGCCCCCGGCGTGCATCGCCTGCGGCTGGCGGGCGGACAGGTGCTGCTCACCCTCGCCGTGGGCGATGTGGCCGACGCGTTGCCCGAGCTTGACGGCGTGCACGACAGCCTGTTCCTGGACGGTTTTGCCCCCGAAAAGAACCCCGCCATGTGGCAACCGCAGGTGCTGCGCGCTGCCGCGCGTCTGCTGCACATCGGCGCGCGTGCGGCCACATGGTGCGTGGCGGGCGAAGTGCGGCGCACGCTGGAGGGCTGCGGTTTTGAGCTGCAGCGCGTGCCCGGCCTGCCGCCCAAGCGCCACGCGCTGCGCGCCACCTACGCCCCGCGCTGGACGCCGCGCCAGCGCCCTGCCGCCCCGCGC
>JAFRYL010000211.1 GCA_017437605.1 Ottowia sp.
GAACTCGCACAGCTCTCGCCACTACCACCTCAAGGTAGCGTGTCTACCAATTCCACCACGACGGCTTTGTGTGCTTCGGGCGTTTGCGGCGGGCTTTTGCTGCCGCCACGTCCAAAGGCGATGCGGGAGTGTACCTTGAAAACGCCCTCCCTCTGGGTGCGGCGCGAGTTTTTTTTTCGCGCCGTTACCGCTTTCTTACTTGCTGCTGCCGGACTGCTTGGCAGCAGGCTTGCCCGACTTTTCCGCAGCCTTGGCAGCTTTGGCTGCCGGCTTTGCTCCCTTGTCCGCCGATTGTTCTGCCGCTTTCACCGCCTTGGGTTCAGGCACGGAAGCGGCAGAAGCCGCCGATGCTGCCGCCACTGCCGCCGCCGGTGCAGAAGCAGCTTGCTGCGCCGAAGCTGGCACCGATGCTGCCGATGCAGGCGCGGACGCTGGCGCGGCAGCGGACGCAACAGACGCAGCGGGCGCGGCAGGTGTGGCAAGGTTGGAGGGGATGGCGTCCTTGGCGCTAGAGGCTGCAGGCTGCGCAGCCACCGCCGCTTCCAGCACGCTGCTGGGCGCCGAGGGCGTGCGCACGCTGAACCCGAAATACGCCAGCGCCAGCGTGCAGCCCAGGAACACTGTAGCCATGACCGCCGTGGCGCGCGAGAAGAAGTTGGCGCTGCCCGAAGCGCCGAAAATGCTGCCCGAAGCGCCGCTGCCAAAGGCCGCGCCCATGTCAGCGCCCTTGCCATGCTGCATCAGGATGAGGCCAATCATGACGAGCGCCGCGAGCACCTGCGCCACCTGCACCAGGTTCAGGATGACGTTCAGTGACATGCTGTTCATTGAAATACTCCGTTATCAGTAGCGCACAACCAGCAAAGTCAACCGGCTGCCGCAATTATTTCCAGAAAATCCTGCGCTTTGAGGGAAGCGCCTCCCACCAGACCGCCGTCAATGTCCGGCTGCGCCAGCAGACTGGCGGCATTGGCCGCGTTCATGCTGCCGCCGTAGAGGATACGCACGCCCGCAGCTTGCGGCACGGACAGCGCCGCGCGCAGCCGCGCGCGCAGTGCCGCGTGTACCTCCTGCGCCTGCTGCGGCGTGGCAGCGTGCCCCGTGCCGATGGCCCAGAGCGGCTCGTACGCCAGCACCATGTCTGCCACGCGCGCGCCGCTGCATTCCAGCAGCGCGTCAAGCTGGCGCGTGACCACAGCCTCGGTTTGCCCTTGCTCACGCTCCTGCAGCGTTTCGCCCACGCAAACGATGGGCGTGATGCCAGCCGCCAGCGCGCGCTGCGCCTTGAGTGCCACCTGCGCGTCGCTTTCGCCTTGGTAGTTGCGGCGCTCGCTGTGCCCCACGATGGCGTAGCGCACGCCAAACTCGCGCAGCATCGCCGCTGCCACATTGCCAGTGAAGGCACCCGCCTCGTGTTCCGACACGTCCTGCGCGCCCAGCGCAATGGCATCCTGCCCTTGCAGCAGCGCCTGCAGCTGCGCCAGATACACGGCGGGCGGGCACACCGCCACATCGCACGCGGGCGAGCGCGCCTGCACGCCCGCCAGCAGCGCCTCCATGAGCGCGCGGTTGGCCGCCAGCGCGCCGTTCATCTTCCAGTTGCCAGCTATCAGTTTGCGCATGACGCACCTTCCTTCCAGCTCAACACTATCTTGCCCACATGCGCGCCGCTTTCCATCAGCGCGTGCGCGCGCGCCGCGCCGTTGGGCAAGCCATCGCCCGCCTCCAGCGCCGGAAACACGGCGTGAACAAAGGGGCGGATGGCGCCGCTTTCCAGCATCGGCCAGATGTCCTGCCGCAGCGCGCTAGCAATGCGCGCCTTGAACGCCGCATCGCGCGCGCGCAGCGTGCTGCCGGCAATCGTCAGGCGCTTGACCAGCAGGCGCACAGCGTCAAAGCGGCTGTCCCCGCCGCCCTGAATGGCGATGACGAGTAGGCGCCCGTCGGCGGCCAGACACTCAACTTCGCGCGCCACGTAGCTGCCCGCCACCACGTCCAGGATGACGTCCACGCCGCGCCCGTCGGTCAGGCGTTTGGCTTCCTGGGCAAAGTCCTTCGTGCGGTAGTTGATGGCGTAGTGCGCGCCGCACTCCAGCGCGCGCGCGCATTTCTCGTCGCTACCGCAAGTGACGATGACGCGCGCCCCAAGCGCCCGCCCCATCTGAATGGCAGCGGTGCCGATGCCACTGGTGCCGCCGTGCACCAACAGGATTTCACCCCGCCGCAGGCGCGCGCGGTCCACCACATTGCTCCACACGGTGAAGAATGTTTCGGGCAGCGCCGCCGCCTGCTCATCGCTCAAACCCGCTGGCACAGGCAGGCAGTGCGCGGCATCCGCCACGCAGAACTGCGCATAGCCGCCGCCGGCGAGCAGCGCACACACGCGCGCGCCCACGGCCAGACCGTTTGCCGCCATTGCCGCTTCGTCGCCCGCTTCAATCACGCCCGCCACTTCCAGCCCGGGCAAGTCAGACGCACCGGGCGGCGGCGGGTAATGCCCCCGCCGCTGCACCACGTCGGGGC
>JAFRYL010000212.1 GCA_017437605.1 Ottowia sp.
CCTACAGAAGAATGTGCGCGCGGACAGGGTGAGGGCAAAACGATGGGTATCAAAAGCTTGCCGGCAACATAAGCCGGCAATGCGGACATAATCATGCAGGTATTGTAGGGGCGACCCTTGTGGTCGCCCGCGCCTGTTACACACATGAAAAGGGCACCCACAAGGGGTGCCCCAACAAGGTGTATTGAATGGTTGCCGGCACAAGAAGCCGGCAACCCTAGCAATTATTGACGGGTATCCGCCTTTTTGCCCTGTTTTTCACGCCGGCGCAGGGCAGGTGCCGCCGCGCCCGCGAGTGCGAGGCCGGAAAGCAGCAGCCCCAGTTCACCCATCGTGGGCGAGGAGGAGGTTGAGCTGCCGCCACCGCCACCGCCGCCCGAGCGCTTGGCGATGAGCTTGTTACCCTCTTTTATCAATTCAACCGCATGGTCGCCGACGGTAACGATTTGCCTCTGCGGAGTGATGCTCAGGCCGCCTGCGGCGTCAATGAGGGTAATGCTCTCGCCCGCGCCCAGCGCTGGCAGGCCGTAGACGTAAACGTCAGTGTCGGCAGCAGGGAAGGTCGCCGCGCCGTCAACCTTGAACACAGTCTCGCCAGCCTTGATGCCGTCAGGCAAGGTGAATTCGAGGCGTTCAAAGTTTGCAATGTCGACCTCCAGCGCAATGTTTTTGAGCCCGTCAACGATGAGCCTGTTGCCACTCACCGCGTCGCACCCGGACCCGGAGCACACGCCGCCCAACAGGCGGCCCGACACCGTGCCGCCGGTGAGGGTGACGGTGTTCTCCGTGGCGTTGCCTGTCTTGGCAATACCGCCAACGATGCCCCTCACCGTGCCGCCAGCGAGGGTGACGGTGTTGCGTGTGGCGTTGCCATCCCCTGCTTCGGTGACGCCGCCCATGGCAGTAAGCACATCGCCGCCATTGATGACGATGCTGTTGTCCATGGCGTTGCCGGTGCCGTCAGCTCTGCCGCCCTGCACCCACATTCCAACCTGGCCGCCATTGATGGTCACCGAGTTGCGTGAGGCATTGCCGCCTGTTGACTCGCCGCCATACACGAAAACGCTCGCGCCGCCGGCTTCAATGAACACCTCGTTGCCATTGGCGCGCCCGTCTGCGCTGCTCCCGCCTGCGGCACGGGACGTCACCGTGCCCTTGATGGTCAGGGTGTTGCTGTCGGCCTGCGTGCCGGTGCCCAGGGCGTAGCCGCCGTAGGCCACCTCCAGCGTGCCCGCAACGGTCAGCGTGTTCTTGTCTGCATCGCCGGTGGAGACGTAGCCCGGGACGAAAGTGCCTGCCGTGTCGGCAACACCACCGACGGCGCCGTAGTACGGCACCGGGTCTGCGTCAAAGAAAACGGTGTTGCCAGAGTTGCGGAGGGTGCCGATGCCGGGCTCTACGCCGAGGTACCACTTGCCGCTGGAAAGGTCGATAGGCTCGCCGCCGTCGGAATACGCCCACGCCGCTGGCGCGGCGAGCAGGGCGGCGAGTGCGCAGGCGCTCAGGAGGGTGCGGGGGATTGGGTGTGCAAGGGAGGGTTTCATGGTGCGTCTCGTGCAAAAAACGTTGGTATTGCGTGGGTATATATTCATCGCCGGCGTAAGAAGCCGGCGATGAAATCAGTCAAGGTAGGGTATCAGCCCTTTTTGCCCTGTTTTTCACGTCGGCGCAGGGCGGGTGCGGCAGCGCCAGCCAGTGCAATGCCGGAAAGCAGCAGCCCAAGTTCACCCATGGTGGGTGAGGAGGAATTGCTGTAGGAGGGAGTCGGTGCCGGGTCTGGCGTCGGGTCGGGGTCTGGCGTCGGGTCGGGGTCTGGCGTCGGGTCAGGGTCGGGCGTCGGTGCGGGCGCCTTGGTGACCTCGGCGATGAGGGTCTTGCTGCCGTCGTAGACCAGGGTGAACTGATAGTCGTCAACGGTGACGCATGTGGGCAGCGGGAGTGGGGAGGGCAGGGCGAGGGCGCCGTTGGCCTTGATGAGTGTGATTTTGTCGCCCTGCTTCAGCGGCGCTGGCGCGCCGTCAACGGTGAGGCTGCCGCTTTTGACGGTGGAGAAATCGGCATTGCCGCCGACCTCGAGTATGGTGTCGCCAGCGGCGATGCCAGCGGGCAGCTTGAACTCAAGTTTTTCAAAGTTTTTAACATCGCTACCGACCGTCAAGTCTTTGGCCTGCACGGCGAGGACGTTGCCGCTCATCTGGTCGCAGTTGGGGTCATGCCCCGTGTCACACACGCCGCCCATCACGTCACCCGTGGCCGTGCCACCGATGAGGGTGACGGTGTTGCCCGTGGCGTTGAGGCCTGCACCGCCAACCACAGTAACCACTGTGCCGCCGGAGATGGTGACGGTGTTCTTCGTGGCGTCGCCCAAGATGGAGTTGTTGCCGCCCACCACGCTGCCTGCGACCGTGCCGCCGGAGATGGTGACGTGGTTGCCCGTGACGTTGGCCGGTAGGCTCGGTGGGTCTGCCCAAGTTTGTCCGCCCGTCACATCGCCCTTCACCGTGCCACCGGAGATGGTGACGATGTTGCCCGTGACCTCGGTGCCAGCGACGTAGGCGAGGCTGGTTCCGCCATACACAACACTCACCGTGGCGCCACTTTCGATGGACAC
Source organism: Ottowia sp. (assembly GCA_017437605.1). Classification (GTDB taxonomy): domain Bacteria; phylum Pseudomonadota; class Gammaproteobacteria; order Burkholderiales; family Burkholderiaceae_C; genus Ottowia. Next base: position 2,612 of record JAFRYL010000212.1, read on the forward strand.
CTCGTTTTTTGCGGTTGTCCCAAAGCTCCGGCCACCATGGGCCTCGTTCACCGTGCCCATGATGCTCAGCGTGTTGTCATTGGCCTGGTGGCTGGCGGAGCCACCATAGACTTGACCACCATACATGCCGGACGCCGTGCCCTTGAAGGTCAGCGTGTTGCCATTGGCCTGCGAGCCGTCGCCGGAGGCATAGCCCCCGTAGGCTATGTACACCTCGCCAGAGCTTTCGAGGGTCAGCTCGTTGTCATTCGCCACGCCGCCGGTGTCTACATTGGGGTGGGGTCCGGATTTGGCGGAATAGCCGCCAGCAGCAATCCAGTAGTTGCCGGTCACGGTGACAGCCTTGGCTTCCTTGTTGTCGCTGCTTGGGCAGGTTTCGATGCCGAGGCAGTCGCCGCCGATGTACCAATCATCACCATCGATGGTGAGGGGTGTGCCGCCTGTGTCCGCCCACGCCTGCGGCGCGAAGCCGGCGGCAAGCAGCGCGGCGATGGGGAGTAGTTTCAGGGCGCGGCGTGCGCCTTTAATGGATGCTGGGGGGGGGGTAGTATGGTATGCGAAACCTTGTTCATGCGGGATTCTCCTTGAGGTGAGTGGAAGGGGTTGGGAAGCCGCCTGCTGCTGCAGCCGGAGCGTGGGCGCGAGTGTAACGGGGTGCCATGCGTCACGCAAGTTTTTCACACAGGTTTTTTGCACCGGCGGGCAAAAATGATGGGTATCAAATGCTCGCCGGCTTAAGTTGCCGGCGATGGTGTGAATATGGCAACTGTATGTAGGGGCAGCCCTCGTGGCTGCCCTTTGTTCGTCTGCGAGCCGAAGCGGGCGCCCACGAGGGGCGCCCCTACAAAGGAATGTACGCGCGGCAGGGGCGGGGAAAGTTTTTCTACGCCAGCACGAGCGCCAATGCCGCGAGCGGCGCGGTTTCGGCGCGCAGGGTGCGGGCGCCGAGGCTGGCGGGGGTGAAGCCAGCGGCGCGGGCGGCGGCGCGTTCGTCGTCGGTCAGGCCACCTTCGGGGCCAGAAAGCAGGGCGAGGGGCGCTGTGTTGCCTTCATTGGGGCGCAATGGTGCGCCGTCAAAGTCCAGCATGAGGCGCTGTGCGCTGTTGTGCAGGCTGGCGAGCCATTCACCAAGAGGGCAGGGCGCGCGTATTTCCATCAGC
>JAFRYL010000213.1 GCA_017437605.1 Ottowia sp.
CCCTGTCCGTGCTAACGCACGGCGGGGGCGAGGGGAGTGTTTTGTTTGCGGGCGTTTTTTGTGCATACTGTCTACAAAAATATACGGTTTCCGGCTTATGTTGCCGGCGATGAATGTATACCCAACACTCCACCGTGGTGCGACAATTTTTTCCATGCCTGCCACACCTGACCTGCCCCAAGTCCGCGCCCTGGTGCTTGCCGCCGGGCGCGGCGAGCGTATGCGCCCGCTCACAGACAGCTGCCCCAAGCCGCTGCTTGAGGTGCATGGGCAACCGCTGGCGCAGTGGTGGGTGCAGGCGTTGCGCGCGGCGGGGGTGGCGCACATCATCATCAACACGGGCTGGTTGGGCGAGATGGTGGAGGACCATTTCCGCCGCCTGCCGCAGCCTGCAGGTGCGGCGCCCATCAGCTTTTCCAGCGAGGCGCGCGATTTCGGGCACGCGCTGGAAACGGCGGGCGGCGTGGCGCGCGCGTTGCCGCTGCTTGCTCCGGACGCGGGCGGCATGTTCTGGGTGATTGCTGGCGATGTGTTTGCGCCCGGCTTCACGCCTGACAGCGACGCCGTGCGCCGCTTTGCCGCCAGCGATGATTTGGCGCATCTCTGGCTGGTGCCCAATCCGCCGCACAAGGCGCGCGGAGACTTTGGCATCAGCGCGGGCGGGCGCGCGACGCTGGACGGGCCGCTGCACACGTTCAGCGGCATAGCCCTGTATCGCCGCGCGCTGTTTGAGGCACCCTGGTGCGACATTGCGCCCAGCAATCCGCAGGGCGTGAGCGCGCCGCTCGCGCCGCTGCTGCGCCGCGCCATTGCCGCCGGGCGCGCTGGCGCGACGCTTTACACTGGCGCGTGGAACGATGTGGGCACGCCCGAGCGGCTGGAAGCAGCGCGCCGCAGCACTCCTGCGACAATGCCCGCATGAATACCAATGCCTCTTCCCTGCCCGTGGGCAGCACTTTGCGCATGACGCGCCCGGACGACTGGCACCTGCATGTGCGCGACGGGGCGATGCTGGCCGCCGTGCTGCCGCAGAGCGCGGCGCAGTTTGCGCGCGCCATCATCATGCCGAATCTGCAGCCGCCCATCGTCAATGTGCGGCAGGCACAGGAGTACCGTCTGCGGCTGATGGCGGCGCTGCCGCTGCCGCCGCGTTTTGAGCCGCTGATGACGCTGTACCTGACGGAGGAAACGCCGCCCGATGAGGTGCGCCGCGCGAAAAAAACGGGCATTGCGGCGTTCAAGCTCTATCCGGCGGGGGCAACGACGAACAGCCGCGCCGGGGTGCGCGATTTGCAGCGCGTGTATCCGGTGCTGGAAGCGATGCAGCACGAGGGCGTGCCGCTGCTGCTGCACGCGGAGGTGACGGACCCGCAGGTGGATGTGTACGACCGCGAGGCGATGTTCATCACGCGCCAGCTCGCGCCGCTGCGCCGCGATTTTCCCGAGCTGAAAATGGTGTTTGAGCACATCACGACGCGCGAGGCGGCGCAGTATGTGCGCGCGGCGGATGATTTTCTAGGCGCGACGATTACGGCGCATCACCTGCTACTCAACCGCAATGCGCTGTTTGAGGGCGGCTTGCGCCCGCACTGCTATTGCCGCCCGCTGCTCAAACGCGAAAAACACCGGCAGGCGCTGGTGGCGGCGGCCACGAGCGGGTCACCGCGCTTTTTCCTTGGCACGGACAGCGCGCCGCACCCCACGGGCGCCAAAGAAACGGACTGCGGCTGCGCAGGCTGCTACACGGCGCTGGGCGCGCTGGCGCTGTATGCCAAGGTGTTTGAGGCCGCCGGCGCGCTGGACAAGCTGGAGGGCTTTGCCAGCCACCACGGGCCAGATTTTTATGGGCTGCCGCGCAACAAGGAATCCATCACGCTGCGCAAGAAGCCCTGGCGCGTGCCGGAATATGTGGAATGCAGCGACGGCAAGCGCGTGCGCCCGCTGTTTGCAGGAGAGATGCTGGAGTGGAGTGTTGATGGGGTATCGTTTGAACCAACGCAACAAACCATGGCAACCAATTTTGATGATTGGCAGTATAAGAGCAGCGGCGCCACACCGCTGCCGATTTAGTTCTTTTTCCTCCCCTCTTCCTGCTGGCGCCTTTGCGCCTCGCGCGCTGCCGCAAGGCGCGTGTCAATGATGGAGGCTTCGATGCGCTCGGCGGGGTCTTTGGCGTCGCGGCTGCGTTGCTGCGCGGCGCGGAAGCGGTCAATGGCGCCCTCCCAGTCCAGCCGCGCCATAAAAACTTCGCCCTCGGCACGCAGCGCCTGCAAGGTGTGCCCTTGCGCGGCGTCGGCGGTGGCAAGCGCCTGCCACGCGCCGCCGTCCCAGGGGCGCAGGGCGAGCCAGTCGCGCAGTTCGGCGGCGCTGTCAGCATTGAATTTGGCATCGCCCAGGCGCGCGCGTGCAGCGGCGCGCAGCAGCAGCGCGGCTCTGCCCTGCTGGGACGCGGCTTGCGGCAGGCCGCTTTCCTTGCCTTTTGGGGCGGCGGGCATTTCCCTGATGGCGCGCAGCGCGGCGGTGGGTTGTTTGTCTGCAAGCAGCAGTTCGGCGTGCAGCAGCGCGGCCTGACGCGCGGCGGCGGCGCCCTGCCCTTTGGCTTCTTGCGTGAGGCGTTCGGCCGTGTGCAGCGCGCCTTTCACGTCGCGCAATTCGCGCTGCGCAAGCGCGGCGGCGTAGAGCGCGGCGACGCGTTCGGGCGCAGGCAGTTTGTCAAAGCCGCCCTGCTGCGGCGCGCCCGCCCAGGTGCGCAAGGCATCCATGCCGGGTTTGCCAAGCACGCGGGCGCGCGCGGCCATCATCAGCGCCTCCACATCGGGCGCGAGCGCGGGGGCGTGCACGGCCTGCTGACGCTGCTGCGCTTCGCCGATGCGCTGCACAGTGAGCGGGTGGCTGCGCAGATACGGCCATTCGCCGTTGTCGTTGAAGCCGCTGGCGCGCTGCAGGCGCTCAAACATGACGGCTGCCCCGCGCGGCGAGTAGCCCGCGCCGGTGAGCACGCCCCAGCCGATGCGGTCGGCCTCGCTTTCCATGGCGCGCGAGTAGTTGAGTTGCTGCTGAATGAGCGCCGCCTGCCCGCCCGCCATGATGGCGGCGCCCGCCTGCGCGTTGCTGCCTGCCGCCAGCGCGCCCAGCACCATGGCAGCGAGCATGAGCGGCGTCTGGCGCGCCTCCTGCCCAATCATGCGCGCGATGTGGCGCTGCGTGACGTGTGTGAGTTCGTGCGCGAGCACAGAGGCCAGCTCGTCGCGGCTGGCCACCAGCCCAAGCAAGCCTGTATGCAGCCCGAAATAGCCGCCGGGCAAGGCGAAGGCGTTGATGGTGTTGTCGCGCCAGATGAGCACGCGCCAGGCGTAACGCTCGGCCATTTCCGCGTTCAGTTCACCGCGTTGGCGCGCCGCAGCGAGCAGGCGCTGCCAGATGCCGTCCACGTATTCGCTGAGGATGGCGTCGTCCAGCCAGTCCGGGTCGCGGTAGACGCTGCGCGCGATTTCGTCGCCAAGGCGCCGCTCCTCAGCGCTGCCCATCAGCCCCGCGTCGCCGAGCGAGGGCAGCGGCGCGTGCTGATGCTGCGCGGCAGCGGGCAGCGCGCCAAACGCCAGCACGCTGGCAAGGGCAAGGGCGGCAAACTTGGTGGGTGTCATGGCGATGTTTCTCCTGTGCGTACCCCGCCTATGATGCATGCACGCATGGTTTGGTTGTATGCAGCAAGATGCTTTAATATACTTTTATATATAACATACAGTTTCCGGCAACTTAAGCCGGCGACAAAGTGATACTCCATCACTATGCAGCTTGGTTCGGCATTCCCTACAATGCCGAGCCATGTCTGAACACCTTGATTCCTCCCCCGCCATCACACGCCGCACGCTGCTGGCCGCGTGCGCTGGCGCGCTGCTGACCGGCTGCGGCGAGGAGGCCGCGCCCGCCAGCCAGTTTGTGCTGCTGGACGGCAGCACGCGCCAGACAAGCGATTTTCTGGGACAGGTGCTGCTGCTCAATTTCTGGGCGACAAGCTGCACCACCTGCGTGGCGGAAATGCCGCAGATTGTGTCCACCTACCGCAAGTTCCAGCCGCGCGGCTTTCAGACGCTGGCAGTGGCGATGAGCCACGACAAGCCGGAATACGTCGTCAATTTCGCCAAAAGCCGCCAGTTGCCGTTTCTGGTGGCGTTTGACGCCAGCGGCGCTGTGGCGCGGGCGTGGGGCGATGTGCGGTTGACCCCGACCAGTTTCCTGGTGGACAAGGGCGGGCGCATCGTGCGCCGCTACCTCGGTCAGCCGGATTTCGCGCAGTTGCACGCCAGCATTGAAAAACTGCTGGCCTAGTCGCGCTGCGCGAGCATGGTGCGCAGTTTTTCCAGAAAAATTTCAAGCTCGCCTTGCGAGTTGAAATGTATCTTCACTTCTCCGCGCGGCTCCGGCTCCCGCCCATCATCTTTGGCGTTGCGGCGCGGCGCTTTCAGGCGCAGCTCCACCGGAAGCTCAAACAGTTCCGCCAACTCCGCTTCCACTTTCAGCGCATAGGCGGATTTATCCGCGTTGCGGCGCTGCGGCTGCTCTTCGCCACGCAGCTTGCGCACCAGTTCTTCCGTGGCGCGCACACTGAGTTGCCCGCCGATGACCTTGCGCGCCGCCGCCGGCTGTTCAGCGTCATCCAGCGCCAGCAGCGCGCGCGCATGCCCTTCGCTCAGGCTACCAGCCATCAACATATCCTGCACAGGCGCCGCCAGGTTGAGCAGGCGCAGCAGGTTGCTTGCCGTGCTGCGGTTCTTGCCCACGGCCACCGCCGCCTGCTCGTGCGTCATGCCGAACTCGTCAATCAGCCGGCGAATGCCGCGCGCTTCCTCCAGCGGGTTGAGGTCTTCGCGCTGCATGTTTTCAATCAGCGTCATGGCGGCTGCCGCCTCGTCGCTCACGTCGCGCACCAGCACCGGCACCTCGTCCAGCCCCGCCATGCGCGCGGCGCAATAGCGGCGCTCGCCGGCGATGATTTCATAGTCCGCGCCATCGTCCGCATCGGTGCTGATGGGACGCACCAGGATGGGCTGCATGATGCCCTGCTCGCGGATGGACTCGGCCAGCTCCTGCAGCGCACGCTCGTCCATGTGCGTGCGCGGCTGGTAGGCACCGCGCGTCAGCCGCTCAATGGGCAGCAGCAGCGGCGTGCCCGTCAGGTTTGGTACCTCGGTCGGGTCCAGTGAAGCGGCGCTGTCCAGAATGGCGTCCGCGCCCCGGCCCAGTCCTTTTCCTTTTTTGCTTGCCATCGTTGCACTTCCTTTGGTTGTGGCGGAACAGCGTGCAACTATACCGCGCCGCCGCGCGGCGCTCAGGTGCGTATGCCACGCTCGGACAGCTCGCGCGCAAACTCCATGAACGCGGCGCTGCCTTTGGCAGATGGCTCGTACACCACACCGGGCAAACCGTGGCTGGGCGCTTCCGCGAGGCGCACATTGCGTGGAATCACAGTGTCAAACACCTTGTCGCCATAGTGCTCTTTCAGGCGCTCGCTGACCTGTTTCTGCAGCACGATGTGCGGGTCAAACATCACGCGCAGCAGCCCAATCAGCCGCAAATCGCGGTTCAGGCTGGCGTAGACCTTGCGTATGGTCTGCGTCAAATCCGCCAAGCCTTCCAGCGCAAAATACTCGCACTGCATGGGCACAATCACACCATGCGCTGCGCACAAGCCATTGAGTGTGAGCATGTTCAGCGCCGGCGGGCAGTCAATGAGCACATAGTCGTAATCCTGCGCCACGCGGCTCAAGGCGCGCTGCAGGCGGCGCTCTCGCCGCGCCTCGCGCACCAGTTCCACTTCAGCACCAGACAGATTGCGGTTGGCGCCAAGCACAGCATACCCGGCGCCAACTTCGCGCAGGCGCTCGGGAATGATGACAACATCAGGAATTTCAGCCGTCTCAAGCAGCACATCGTAGACTGATTTTTGCAGCGTGTGCTTGTTAATGCCTGAACCCATGGTCGCATTGCCTTGCGGATCCAAATCCACCAGCAGGACATGGTGCCCAAGTTTTGCCAGTCCCGCCGCCAGATTGACTGTCGTCGTGGTTTTCCCTACGCCGCCTTTTTGATTGGCAATACAAAAAATCTGTGCCATGCCATTCACCTGTTTCCAAACATCCTGCTCAACATTCCTGCCCGCTGGCGCGCCGCATCCAGACCAGACAACGCTCGGCATCCAGCCCCGGCACCTTGAGTTGTTCCACGTGAAACACCTCCACGTCAGAGGGAAGGGCGGCTATTTCCACCTCCGGGCGCTTGCCTTTCATCGCCAGCCAGACGCCTTCCGGCGCCAGCACATGCCGCGATGATACGCAAAAATCCGCGAGGCTGGAAAACGCGCGCGAAGTCACTACATCAAAGCTGCCGCGCAAGTCTTGCACCCGTCCGTGCTGGCTTTGCAGATTTCCTAGTGTCAGGCTTCCCGCAAGCTGTTGCACAAAAGCCGCTTTTTTTGCGCTGGCATCCACGCAACACACCGTAATTTCAGGGTAGGTTATGGCTATCACGGCACCAGGCAAACCGGCGCCGCTCCCCACATCCAGCAGTCGTGCCGTCTTGCCTTCGGTACATTGGCGCAAGCCAGGGACAATCGCCAAGCTATCAAGAATATGCTTGACAGCAATATCATCCGCCGTGTTCAGGGCGGAAAGGTTGTAGACGCGGTTCCATTTCAGCAGCACATCAATATACGCACAAAGCTGCTCATATTGCTGCGCCGACAAACGTAGCCCAAGGGACAGCGCGCCCTGTTTCAACAGTCCATCCTGTGGATGCGTCATGTGGCGCCTTTCACCAAGCCATTCTTTTTGAGATAGATGCGCAACAAGGAAACGGCTGCTGGCGTGACGCCGCTGATGCGGCTCGCCTGACCAAGTGTTGCCGGGCGTTGTTGCTGCAGTTTTTGCCGCACCTCTATGGAAAGGGCTTGAATCGCCATGTAGTCCATATCTTCCGGGAGCGCTATATGTTCCACGGACGCATGGCGCGTAATTTCATCGCGCTGACGCTCAATGTAGCCACTGTATTTGGCGGTGATTTCTACCTGTTCCACCACATCAGCGCTCAACGGCTCACCGGGCGCAACGCCGGGCAGCGTCATCAGCTTGTCATAATTGACTTTCGGGCGGCGGAGCAGGTCAAACACGCTGTATTCGTGTTCGATGGCTTTGCCTAGAACGCGCTCGGCATCTTCCTTGCCAAGGTTGCGCGGGTTGACCCATGTGGATTTCAGGCGCTCCGTTTCACGTGAAACTGCATCGCGCTTGCGGCAGAACGCTGACCAGCGTTCATCATCCACCAAACCAAGCCGCCGCCCGGTTTCAGTGAGGCGCGCATCAGCATTATCCTCCCGAAGTTGTAAGCGGTACTCGGCACGGCTGGTGAACATACGGTATGGCTCCGTCACGCCTTTTGTGATGAGGTCGTCCACCATCACACCAATGTAGGCTTCATCGCGGCGCGGCAGCCAGGCTTCTTTTTCCTGCACCTGAAGCGCGGCATTGACGCCCGCAAACAAGCCCTGCGCTGCCGCCTCCTCGTACCCAGTGGTGCCATTGATTTGGCCGGCAAAAAACAACCCGGAAATCTGCTGCGTTTCAAAATTACTTTTCAGCGCGCGCGGGTCAAAGTAGTCGTACTCAATCGCATAACCGGGGCGGATGATGCGCACATTCTCCAGCCCCTTCACACTGCGCACCAGTGCATACTGAATGTCAAAAGGCAGGCTGGTGCTGATGCCGTTGGGATAGATTTCGTGCGTGCCAAGCCCCTCGGGTTCGAGAAAAATGTGGTGGCTGTCCTTGCCAGCGAAGCGGTTGATTTTGTCCTCGATGCTCGGGCAGTAGCGCGGCCCGGTGCCCTCAATTTTTCCAGTGAACATGGGGCTGCGGTCAAAGCCGCTGCGGATGATGTCGTGCGTGCGCGCATTGGTGTGCGTCACCCAGCAACACACCTGGCGCGGGTGCATGGCTTCGCTGCCTATAAAGCTGAACACCGGCACGGGATTGGCGTCACCGTGCTGTTCCTGACACTTGGAAAAATCAATGGTGTTTCCATCCAGACGGGGAGGGGTGCCGGTTTTCAGGCGGCCTTGCGGCAACTGCAATTCTTTCAGGCGCTGCGCCAGCGCCAATGCGGGCGGGTCGCCTGCGCGCCCGCCAGCATAGTTTTCCAGACCAATATGAATGCGCCCATTCAAAAATGTGCCTACCGTCAGCACTACGGCGCGCGCATGAAAATCCAGTCCCATCTGTGTGCGCACACCTTGCACGCGCCCGCCATGCAGCAGCACATCCACCACTGGTTGCTGAAACAGCGTCAAATGCGGCTGCTGTTCCAGCCGCCGGCGCATGGCGCTGCGGTAGAGCACACGGTCCACCTGGGCGCGTGTGGCACGCACCGCTGGGCCTTTACTACTGTTGAGAATGCGGAATTGGATGCCTGCTTCATCCGTAGCCAGCGCCATACCGCCGCCGAGGGCATCCACTTCTTTCAGAAGATGGCTTTTTCCGATGCCGCCGATGCTTGGGTTGCAACTCATCTGCCCAAGTGTTTCAAGATTGTGCGTTAGTAGCAGGGTCTCACACCCCATACGCGCGGCAGCCAGCGCAGCCTCGGCACCTGCGTGACCACCCCCAACCACGATGACATCAAAATGTTCCGTATACACCGTCATCATCAGAAAAAGTATTTTTTGATTGTGGTGAGTATAACTTACAATAAGAAAAAGTCTTTCCCCACACCTTTCACAAGGAGCTTGCCAATGTTGAAGCTGTATTTTTTTCCGGGCGCCTGTTCACTTTCCGCACTTATTGCGCTGCATGAAGCGGAATTGAAGTATGAAGCTGTAGTTGCCAACATCCGCACCGGCAAACTTGCCGACGGCAGCGACTACCGTGCCATCAACCCGCTTGGCTACGTCCCCTACCTTGCGCTGGAAGATGGGGATGGTCTGCATGAATGCGCCGTCATCCTGCAATACATCGCCGACCACGCGCCTGAAAAAAACCTCGCGCCGCCTGCCGGCACCACGCCGCGCTACCACCTGCAGGAAGTACTCAACTTCACCGCCACGGAACTGCACAAAGGTTTTGGCGCATTGTTCAACCCCACCATCACAGATGAAGCGCGCGCGCAAACAAAGGTAGCACTGACGGGTCGCCTCAACCATATTGAAAACCTGCTGGACAGTAAAACCTGGATCATGGGTGAACATTTCACCATCGCTGACGCCTACCTGTTCGTCGCCTGCCGCTGGTGCCAGTTCATGAGCATTGAACTCTCAAGCCTTCCCAACATCACTGCATGGATGGAGCGCGTTGCAGCGCGGCCGGCTGTCAAGGCCGCGCTGGATGTTGAGGCTGCTGTCAAGTTGTAAGCGTTTTTTCCCGCCATAAAGTTGCGGCGGGGCGCGCCATCCCATCAATCTGCTCCTGTATCAAGAGCATACAGTAAAGGATACACAAGCTACATCACGCACCAAGCACAGCTATGTGCATAAGTGTGGGACAAGCTGAAGACAAGCTCACATTTACCCACAGGGCGCGCTTGCTTCCTTTTGTTTGTGCCCTTGTTTCCCCACTGTTCCCAGCGCAGTACCCAGCACCTATCAATCATACAACTATTTGATTAATAAAGAAAAAATTTACTTTCCCACAGCTTAGTTGGGTGTCTACTACTACAACTACAGAACAATTAAAGGAAGGTTCTTGAAGGCAGCGCACATCTCCATGGCGCTGCTCCCTTGAAGCACACTGCGCCTGCTACACTCAACCGCTTTCCGCCTGCGCCAGTGCGCGGCTCACTGTTTGCCGTCATGCCCGCCAGCTCCAACACCTTTGAAATCAAAGGCGCCTCAGTTCCCCTGCTCACGCTGCACCTGCGTTCCTGCAATCTGGACGCAATTGCAGCCGAGATGCGTGCGCAGTACGGTGAGGAGGGTGGTTTTTTTGACCGCGACCTGTTGCTGATTGACCTAAGTGACATCGCTTCCAACGAGAGTGCGAACATTGACTTCTCCCGTCTTTGCAGCCTGTTGCGGCAGCATGGGCTGATTGCTGTTGCCGCGCGCGGCGGCAGCTCCGAGTTGATGGATGCCGCCGCTTTTGCGGGCTTGCCAGCCGCACCACAGGACATCATGCCGACCCGCGCTGCCGAAGCGCAGCAGGAGCCAGCAGCCCCAGAGCCGCCGGCTGCACCACCGGAAGACATCCCTGGCGCCGGCGCCATGTTCATCACCATGCCGCTGCGCTCCGGCCAGCAGGCGTATGCGCGCGGGCGTGACCTGGTCATCACGGCGATGGTCAACGCTGGCGCTGAAGTCATTGCTGACGGGCATATCCACGTCTACGCGCCGCTGCGCGGACGCGCCATCGCCGGCGCGCAGGGCTGGAAAGGCGCGCGCATCTTCGCGCAGGAAATGCGCCCTGAGCTGGTCTCCATTGCTGGCGTCTGGCGCACCTGTGAAGAGCAGCTTCCCGGCGACATCTTCGGAAAACCCGCCGCGCTGCGTCTTGAATCTGACGCCATGGGCGACCGGCTTGTTTTTGAATCCCTGAGTGGCTGAAACACCCACCATTTTCCAAAGCACCTTGTGTGCGTCTGGAGCAGTTGATATGACAAAAATCATCGTAATCACCTCAGGAAAAGGCGGTGTTGGTAAAACCACCACCAGCGCTGCTTTTGCCTCTGGGTTGGCTCTCAAAGGCCATAAAACCGCCGTCATAGATTTTGACGTCGGCCTACGCAACCTTGACCTTGTCATGGGGTGTGAGCGCCGCGTTGTGTATGACTTTATTAACGTCATCAATAGCGAAGCCAACCTCACCCAGGCACTTATCAAGGATAAACAGTGCCCCAACCTTTATGTGCTTGCCGCCAGCCAGACGCGCGACAAGGAAGCCCTTAAGCAAAAAGGTGTGGAAAAAGTATTGAATGACCTCAAGCGCATGGGTTTTGAATACATCATCTGCGACTCGCCTGCAGGTATTGAAACCGGCGCGCTCATGGCCATGCACTACGCTGATGACGCCATCGTCACCACCAACCCAGAAGTGTCCAGTGTACGCGACTCCGACCGCATTCTTGGCATTCTGGACAGCAAGACGCAGCGCGCCATAGAAGGGCGTGAGCCTGTCAAACAACACCTTCTTATTACCCGTTACGACCCTCAACGCGTGGCTGACGGGCAAATGCTCAGCCTGCAGGACGTGCAGGATATCCTCCGTATACCGCTCATTGGCGTCATCCCAGAAAGCAAGGATGTGCTACAGGCTTCCAACCAAGGAACCCCAGCCGTGCATCTGGAAAACAGCGACATCGCCGCCGCCTATATGGATATGGTTGAGCGTTTCCTTGGCGCTGACAAACCCCTGCGCTTTATAGAAGTTAAGAAACAGGGCTTCTTTGAGCGCCTGTTCGGGGGGCGTTGAAGATGTCGTTCCTTGATTTTTTCCTTGGCGAGAAAAAGAAAACCGCCAGAGTCGCCAAAGAGCGGCTGCAAATTATCCTCGCGCACGAACGCGCCGGGCGCTCCGCGCCTGACTACCTTCCGGCTTTACAACGTGATTTGGTTGCCGTCATCGGCAAGTACGTCAAAATCAACCCGGAAGACATCATCGTCAACCTTGAGCGGCAGGATGACTTAGATGTGCTGGAAGTCAAAATTGAGCTGCCAGAGAAAGGCGCCGCACCCGCATCAAGCGCTACCCGGCCACAGCAGCAGCCTCCACGTCCCGCGCCCACGCAAAGGCCGCAGCAGCAACAGCAGCGCCCACGCCCGCGCTGATGAAGCACGAACAAGCGCCCTTCACAGGCGCTTTTTTTTTGACATCAAATCAATATACTACCAGTGTGAAGTCAACGTCGCCTGCAACATAAGCCGGCGATGGAATATGATACCTTAGAGTATTATGGGAGAATAAAATACTATTGTTTTATATATGTGGTTGCCGGCTTGTTGTGCCGGAAAGTAATCTATACCCACTCAAAAACGCTGCACCGCAGGCAAAAAAAAAGAAGCCCGCGTATGCGGGCTTCTCTGTGGTAGGGGAGGGTGTTTGTACTCAGCGCATAGGCACGCCGAGGGATTGCATGGTTTCGGCGTCCAGATAGCCGTGCGTGGGCAGGCTGTTGGCGAGCTGGTAGTCGGCCACGGCGGACATGGTGGCGGCGTCCAGTTCGCCGTCGGCGCCGGTGCGGAAGCCAGCGTCGCGCAGCGCCTTTTGCACGGCGCTGATACGTGAGCGCGGGGTGTTGCTGGCGCAGAGCACTTCGCGTTGTTCTTCGCGTGCGTCGGCCACTTTGACCTGTTTGGTGACAGTCTTGTAGACAGCGGGCACGTCCACGGTGCGTGTGGTGGCGGGCTGGTCAATGACGCGGCGCGTTTCCTCACGGTAGACGGCAGGGATGACTTCCTCGCGCGTGCTGGCGGGGGTGGCGACTTCCTCGTGTGTGATGGTCTTGCGGACTTCGGGCACAGGCACGTCGCGCACGGTGGCAGGAGTTTCCACCTTGTAGTGCGTGACGGTGGTGGTTTGCGCGGGAATGTCGATTTCCTGCACGGTTTCAGGCTTGACGAGGCGCTGCACCTGTACCGTCTTGTAGGTGGCGGGGACGACGACGTTTTCCACGCGCGCGGGCTGCACCAGCTCGCGGCGGCGGATGTTGCGCGTCACAGCCGGCGTCTGCACCACCTGCACACCAGCGGCGGCGGTGGGCACGTATTGCGTCACGTCGCGGTAGGCGGCAGGAATGCGGACTTCACGCACCCAGGCATCGGGGGCAATGGAGGCGTCAATCTGCACGCCGGGGCCGCGCGCCACATCAGCCGCGCGCAGCAGACGCTGGCCGCTGGGGGTGGCGATGGGTTCACCCGCTTCGTTGAACTTGTAGCCCATGGCGCGCGCCTTATCAAAGTCAACAACCTGGCGGTAGACACTCTGATACTGCGCGGGCACCTGCTCAACACGCACACCGCCTTCCTGCACCAGCACCTGCTTGGTGGTGGTGCTGTAGACGGGAGGCTGCTGCACGTCCGTGACGGTGGCGGGCGAGCGCAGCACGCGCTTGGTGATGGTTTTGTACTGCGCGGGCACTTCGACGAGGCACATCACGTCGTCGTCAAGGCGGGAGTTGTCGGCAGGGGTCATGCCGGTGTCCACGACACCGTAGCTCTTGGCGCCCATGTCGGCGACGCGGTTGCCCTTGTACTGGCCGCTGCTGTCCACCACAAAGCCGCGCAGGGGCAGCACTTCAATGGCCTGCCCAACCCACGAGCGCCCACGGCGCCATTCGCGGTACGGCTCGCTGACCTTGACGCGCTCTTCAACGATTTCCCACGCGGCGGGTACGGCGGCGTGGCGCACGGCGCCGTCGCGCACTTTCACAGGCTCGGTGACAGTCTTGAAGACGGGCGCCACTTCACGCACGCGCGTGGTGGCTTCGGCGCGTAGGCGCTTTTCCGCAACCTGCTTGGTGGGCATCTTCACGGGCACGTACTGCAGCATTTCCGGACGCACGAGGACGCGCTGCGTCTGCGCCTGCCACGCGCCGTTGTTGGTGACGGTGCGCGTGCTCGCGGGGCGAATCTGCACGGTTTCCGTGACTTCGCGGTACTGCGCGGGCACGACGCGCTTGACGATGTGTTCGGGGCGGTCAATGACGCGCTCGGTCGCCGTTTCATACACGGGCGGGGTGACGTCAATGCAGGTGGAGGGGTCTTGCGTCTGCACCTCTTCGGTGGTGGCGCTGAACACCGGGCGCACCGGCTCGAGGCGGGTGCCGGCGGGCCGCACAACAACTTCTTCGCTGACGGCGCGCATCTTGGCGGGCACGGCGACCTGACGGCGGGTTTCGGGGCGCACCAGCACCTTTTCCGTCACCGTCTTGTAGGTGGCGGGCACCACTTCCTCGCGCGTGGTGGCGGGTTCGACGAGCACCTGCTCGCTCTGCATTTCAAAGCGCGCGGGAAAGAGGATGGTGGCGATGCAGGTGCCAACCTCAGCATTCTCGGCAGGGCCGGCGGCGACGCCCGTGCTCATGGCAAGCAGGCTGGCAGCAGCCAGCAGCGAGAGAGGGCTTGTGGTTTTTTGATGTTTCATGGCGCTATCCGAAAGTCTCGTGAAATCTGTAGGTTGCAAATGGTAAATGCTGGCGCGCGCAAGCGCCATCATGTTGCACCGTCCGCGCCACGCTTGGCAGCCTGTAACGCAAGGCACAAGTCGTGCCAGGCATGTGCCTTGGCGTGGGGTGAACGCAGTAGGTACGCAGGGTGATAACTGACGATGAGAGGGGTGCCGTGCCAGTCGTGTACACGCCCGCGCAGCCGCCCAATTGACTCATTTGTTTGTAGCAGACTTTGTGCAGCAAATCTACCAAGTGCGAGGATGACGCGCGGCGCAAGCAGCGCCATCTGCCGCTGCAAAAAAGGGGCGCAGCGCGCAATTTCATCGGGCTGCGGATTGCGGTTGCCGGGGGGGCGGCATTTGAGGACATTGGCGATGTACACAGCTTTGTCTGGTTCGTTGCTTTTACGCGACAGATGGAGCGCGGCAAGCATGGCATCCAGCAGTTGCCCGGCGGGACCGACAAAAGGCGCGCCCTGCAGGTCTTCCTGCTCGCCGGGCGCTTCTCCCACGATGAGCCAGTGCGCGGCGCGGCAGCCGCCTTCAAAGGCAACGTTCTTGCGCTGCTGGCAGAGGCCGCATGCGCGGCACTGCTGCGCTTCGGCGTGCAGCGCGTCCCAGTCCATGAGGGCAATGCGCGCGGTGCGTGCGGCGTCATCAGGCGCTTCAGCGGGGGCGGGTGGCGGCGCTTCTTCTTTCGGTGCGCGTTGCACTGGCGGCGGCGCGCGGCGTGCAGGCGGCGCAGTGGGGCGTGGCGCGGTTTTGGCGGCAGGCAGCGCGGGCAGCCAGATGCCCATTTCGGCAAGCATGGCGCGCTGGCGGGCGTCGAGCTTCATGCGGTGGCTCCTTGAAGCTGCAGGCGCATGAGCAGCGCGTCTTCACGCTGGCCTTGAGGGCAGGGGTAGTAGTTCGGGCGCCGTCCAGCGGGGGCAAAACCCTGGCGCAGGTAGAGGCGCTGCGCCGCATCGTTGCCGGCGCGCACTTCCAGCCACACATCACGCGCGCCTTGTTCGCGCGCCCACGCCAGCAGCGCGCGCACCATGCGCTGCGCCAGTCCGTGTTTTTGATGTTCGGGTGCGACGGCGATGTTGAGCAAATGTGCTTCGTCCGCAGCGGGCATGGCGATGCAGTAGCCCAGCAGCTCGCTGCCGCGCGACAACCCTTGGGCGTAATGACCGGCAGCAAGGCTGCCCTCAAAGTTGCCGCGTGTCCACGGGTGCGGCGAGCAACGCTCCTCTATGGCGAGCGCAGCGTCAAGTTGCGCGCTGGTGAGCGCGTGGGGGCGGGCATCGGCATACGTCAGGGGCACAGGAACAACTCGTTGATAACTCTTTAATATGAAGCATATTGCCGGCAATGTATGCCGGTGATATTGTGTTTTTATCTCTAAAAAAGTGTGAGTTCCTGCGGCGTTTCAACAGTCCGGGCGCTGGCTTCACTTGCGGGTTCGCGTGCTGGTTCAGGTTCGGCTTCGTGTGCGGTCTCCTCGCGTGCAGCTTCGCGCTCGGCGGTGGTGAGTGCCACGCGGTCGCGGATATAGAGCGGCAATGCCTGCTCTGCGGGCACGGCGCTGCCAGCGGCGAGCAGCGAAGGTGCTAGGCGCAACAGCGCAGGCGCGGTGGGCAGTGCCTCAATGCGCTGCAGTGCGGCCAGCGCGGCGGGCAGGCGCGCGCCATAGGCGGCGAAAGCGTTACCGGCAAGCACGGTGTCCGGCATGGCGGGCGCGGGCACATCTTCAGGCGCGCACACCAGCGGCGGACGCACGCAACGCCACGAACCGCCACGCTCAAAAACGTATTCGGCGGCGTAGACCTCGTCCATGCGCGCGTCCAGCAGCGCGAGCACGCTGCGCGTGCGTGTGTGCTGCAGGCGCGCGGCTTCCGCCACGGCCAGCAGCGTGTCCACGGGCAGCACGGGCACGCCAGCGCCATGCGCGCGCGCACCATACGCCAGCCCCTGCGCCACAGCGCAGGCGGTGCGCAGCCCTGTGAAAGCGCCCGGGCCGCGTCCGAAGACGATGGCGTCCAAATCGGCGAGGGCAAGGCCGGCGCGCCCCATCAGGCTGCTGAGCGTGTCCAGAATGGCGCTGGAAGCGTGCGCGCCGCCGGCGGCGTTGACGCGCCATTGCGCGCCGCCGCGCTGCACGGCGGCAGAAAGCTGTTCGGTGCTGCAGTCAAAGGCGAGCAGGTTCATGGCGCGAAAAGAAACTGGGAAGCAGGTGGGAGCAAAAGCCGTGACAATAGCCGCTTTTTTGCCTACAGGGGCGGGCGCCTGTGCCCGATTTGCCATGTCAGAAACCATTTTGCAATCGCTTCCCGCTGGCCAGAAGGTCGGCATCGCCTTTTCCGGCGGGCTGGATACGTCGGCGGCGCTGCTGTGGATGCGCCGCCGTGGGGCTGTGCCCTACGCCTACACCGCCAACCTCGGCCAGCCCGACGAGAGCGACTACGACGCCATCCCGCGCAAGGCGCTGGAATATGGTGCGGAAAAGGCGCGCCTGATTGACTGCCGCACGCAGCTTGCCAATGAGGGCATTGCGGCGCTGCAGTGCGGCGCCTTCCATGTGCGCTGCGCGGGCGTAACCTACTTCAACACCACGCCGCTTGGGCGCGCCGTCACAGGCACCATGCTGGTGGCGGCGATGAAGGAAGACGACGTCAACATCTGGGGCGACGGCAGCACCTTCAAGGGCAACGACATCGAGCGTTTCTACCGCTACGGGCTGCTGACCAACTCGGCGCTGAAGATTTACAAGCCCTGGCTCGACCAGCAGTTCATCGACGAGCTTGGCGGGCGCAAGGAAATGTCCGAGTTCATGCGCAGCGCGGGCTTTGACTACCGCATGAGCGCGGAAAAGGCGTATTCCACCGACAGCAACATGCTGGGCGCCACGCACGAGGCGAAAGACCTGGAGGAGTTGTCCAGCAGCATCCGCATCGTGCAGCCCATCATGGGGGTGGCGTTCTGGAAGCCGGAAGTGGAGATTGCCCCGGAAGAAGTGCGCGTGCGCTTTGAGGAAGGGCGCCCGGTGGCGCTCAATGGCGAGGAAATCAGCGACCCGGTACAGCTCTTCCTGCGCGCCAACGCCATTGGTGGGCGGCACGGGCTGGGCATGTGCGACCAGATTGAAAACCGCATCATCGAGGCCAAGAGCCGGGGCATCTACGAAGCGCCCGGCATGGCGCTGCTGCACATTGCGTATGAGCGGCTGGTGAGCGGCATTCACAACGAAGACACGATAGAGCAGTACCGCATCAATGGCCTGCGCCTTGGCCGCCTGCTGTATCAGGGGCGCTGGTTTGACCCGCAGGCCATCATGCTGCGCGAGACGGCGCAGCGTTGGGTCGCCGCCGCCGTCACGGGCGAAGTGGTGCTGGAGCTGCGGCGTGGCAACGACTGGAGCGTGCTGGACACCACCTCGCCCAACCTGACCTACGCGCCCGAGCGCTTGAGCATGGAAAAGGTGGAAGACGCGCCGTTTTCCCCCGCCGACCGCATCGGGCAGCTCACCATGCGCAATCTGGACATCAGCGACACGCGCGACAAGTTGGGCGTCTACAGCCGCAGCGGGCTGCTGCAGGGCGGCGGTGCGCTGCCGCAGCTTGAGGGTGGAAAGTGTTGATAAGCTAGGGTATCAACGCATCGCCGGCAACATAAGCCGGCGATAAAACATGTTTTGAATGGGTATATGTGAAAGCCACATATACCCATTCTTTTTATATGTGGTTGCCGGCATAACTTGCCGGCGACGAAGCGATACCTGCGCTTTTATTTGTCGTCCTGCGCCGTGCTGCTGGCCGCCTGGCGCTTGGCCGACACACCCGCACGCAGTGGCGCAAGGCTGCTGCACTTGGCCTCCTGATACTGGTCGCGCAGCATTCCCAGGCGCGTGGAAAGGTGGTCGAGCACAGGTGGCGGCAGCTCCTGCCCGAACTCGTAATCCAGCCGCTCGATTTCGGCGGCGAGGAAGCGGCAAGCGTCGGTGCGCTCATTGCTCTTGAGGGCGCCAAAGTCAATCTGCGGCACCGGGGCGATGGTGTCTGGCAAATCGCCCACCTCCACCGGCGCGGGCAGCGCCTGATCCAGCTCCTGCATCTGTTCGGCGCTCTCACGGTCGGCGCGCGCGCGCAGCTCCACGCCCGAGGGCGCCACAGTTTCCGCCACCGAGCGGCGGCGCTCCACGTCGCCCTCAAACCACTGCCAGGCGCGCCACGCGCCCACCACCAGCAGCACGGCGGCAATGCCGGAAATCACCCAGTACAGCGGGCTGGTGCCGCGCTTCAAATCGGCGGGAATGTCGGCGGAAATGGGGGACGTGTCAGGCTCAAAAGACATGGCGGCGCTGATGATACGGCGGCAGCGTTTTCATGGTGCTTCTTTGTCGCTGTTCTCTTTTGTGCCAAGGTGCAGACGTGCGTTTTTTGCGCGCCACGCTTCCCACTCCTTCGGGAACGCCGCACGAAAACGCGCCATGTGTGCCAGCGCAATGTCGTCGTATCCGAGGTAGATGGCGCTTTCAATGACACGCCTTATAACACTTGGCGAAGGGGAAAAATGCAGCATCCGCAGTGCATCCGGAAGCATCCACGAGGCGTTGGCTTGTGAAAACTCGTGCTCGGTGAGCCTTGCAAACGCAACTTCGTCAGCAAAGAGAGTGGAGTGGCTTGCGGCTTCAAGTCTCTGTTCAGTCCAGCGCGCGCGCCGTACCTCAGGCGGCAGATAGAGCAGCGAAATGCGCGCATAGTCCCACGCGGCATAACTTGTGGCGGCAAGCATGGCGAGCGCCAGCGCACCACGCACAGGCCAGCCCCACGCGGTGGGCTGGGCGGCATCGCGCCCCTTGCGCGTCACCCACAGCAGCCACACGCTGATGATGGCCGCTATTTGGAATGGGCCGTACCAGAGTGGAAACTCCACCATGCTGTGTACGCCAATC
>JAFRYL010000214.1 GCA_017437605.1 Ottowia sp.
GCCGCGCGCACCGTCTGCACACGCGGCGCATCAAGCGAAGGAAAAGCGGCCGGAGAATCCATATACTCCTAAATATACCATTTCATCGCCGGCTTATCAAGCCGGCAATCATTGTTATTTCTTGCAGGTATATGTTTTTCACTCGCTTCGCGCCAGCCATTGCAAGTCTTGCGCGGCGAGCGTCTGCGGCAGCAGGTAATGGCCGCCGAGCATCGGCGCATTCACGCGCTGCCATGCGGGAGCAAAAGCAGGCGCCTGGGCGCGCACAGCGCCTAGCAGCAGTGTGGTGCAGTAAAGCGGCGGCGGCGCGGCAAGGTCTGCCACGGGGCGCAGGTCAAACGCCTGCCCCACGCGCGCAGCAGCGGCGCGGGCGCTGGCGGCGCGCTGCGACGCATCAAGAAAACGCGGGCGCGCAATGGCAACGGCGTGGGCGTGGCTGCGGCTGGCGAAGGTATCCCAGGCGCTGACCACCACTTGCTTCGGGTACCTCGGTTCATCGTCCGGGGTGGCGTGCGCCACGAGCACATGCGGCGCGCCCTGCACCACGATACCCACATGCGAGTAGCGCCCACCGCCCACGCGGCGAATCACGGCGCTGTCGCCCCCGATGCCACTGCGGAACACCCAGTCACCCGCCTGCACACCCTGCGGCGCAGCAAACAGCGGCGGCAGCAGGGGCACGGGCAGCGGTGCCGAGGCGCTGATGGCACATGCCGCCAGCGCCGCACACAAGGGCAGCGAGCGCTGGCAAAACGTTTGCTTAGTTAATAACAACTTTCCACTTGCCATCCACGCGAACAAGGTTGAGGTCATTCTTGTCTTCGCTGTCAGATGTGCCATTGTTGTAATTAATGCGTATACGCACTGTCGCGCTATCGCCCTTCACTTCCGAAGAAACCACTTCAATACTTTTGAGGCCGCCTTTTTGCGCCACCATCGCCGGCAAGCTGGAAAACATGGCGCGTATTTTCGGGTCTTGCGCCAGACCCGCGCCATTCGCAGTCATTGCCATTGCTTCATCAATTTTTCCTTCAAAAAGGGCGGTGATGTAGGCTTTCGCCACCGCTGCTGGCGTGTTTCCCCCTGAACAACCCACCAGCAACGCCCCTGCCAGCGCCGCCACGCCCGCCTTGAGCAGCAGGCGCCTGTGCGCTCCGCTCCTGCAACAGTCATTTGTCCTGTTGTTTTCAAAATGATTTTCCATCAAGCTGCCTTGCACACTGGTTTTCATGGCGTTTTTCCTGAACATGTTTGCAGCGGTTTTGTGCGCCGCCGGTGGAGAATCTGCCGGCGGGCAGTACGCTGCCACGCCCCGCAGGGTATCGGGCGGCATGGTAGCGCAGGCGCGCTGCGGCGATGAAACAAAATGGGCGACCACAAAGGCCGCCCCTTCATTTTTGATAGCACTGCACTCACGCGCCTGCAGCCAGCCGCTGCACTTCGTCTACGTCCAGACTGGTGATGCGGGCGACGACTTCGGGCGTGAAGCCTTCCATACGCAGGAGCTGACGCGCAATGTCGCGGCTGCCTTCCATGCGGCCTTCTGCACGCCCTTCGGTCAGGGCTTCTTCGCGGATTTCCTCACGCATTTCTTCGCGGAACTCCTCGCGCAGGTCTTCGCGCAGTTCCTCGCGGATTTCATCAATGACGCTGTTCATCTCTCTGGCTCCTTGTTCGCTGGCTTTGTATCGTTGCACATCTTGCGCCAATTCTGCAAGCCGCATGTGTGCCGGGTCGCGGCAGAAAAAGTCGTGCATGAGGTCGCCGAGGGCGGTGCCCGCTTGCTGATGTTCGCCGCTGACGTAGATGATGTGGCTGCCGTCGTTCAGGTTTCTGCCGCCTTCTCTTTCCTCGCGGCGCACGAAATGGTAGAGGGTTGAGCGCCGCCAAGGTGGTCGCGCTCCGTGATGAAGATGCCCCAGACTTCGGGCAGCGCCTCAAAGTCTTCGCCTTCGTGCAGCGCCTTGGTGTCAATCAGGCTGGCGTAAAAGCGCGCCCGCTGTGCGCTGGCGCGGCGCGGGTCAAGTTGCACCTCTATGTTGATGCGCCGTCCATCGGCGTCGGTGGCAAGCACGTCCAGCGTGGCAGCGCGCCAGCCGGGGTTGGGCTGGTAGTCCTGCGAGCACACCTCAGTGACGACAAGCTGCGGCTTGTCCATGATGATGCGCAGCACGAATTGCGCACTTTGCGGGTTGTGCCGGAAAAAGGCGCTCATAAACACGTTGTCGGCCAGGCGCATGCGCTGCAGGTGCGCGAGGATTTGCTCTTTTGTGGCGTGCTTGGGCATGGCGGTTTTTTTCAAATACCATTGTTTGTTTCACTCCATCGCCGGCTTATCAAGCCGGCAACCAAGCAATACTCCATCAAAGCCGCCCTGCTTTCTGGCGTTCTTCGGCAAGGCAGAGCAGGCCGTCAAAGACCAGCGTTTCAATCAACTCAAAGGGACGCGTCATGGCGGGCTGCATCTTCCAGCCGGCGCCGCCCGTCATGAGGCAGAGCGGCTCCATCGCGCAGTGGCGGAAGAGGTGCTGGAACAGGCGCTCGCACGCGCCGGCAATCGCGTAGGTGCCGCCGCTGGTAATCGCATCGCTGGTGTTGGTGGGGAATTCGCACACACGGCCACTGGGCACATGCAGGCCAGCGGTGCCGGATTCCAGCGCGCGCAGCATGATGCCGTGTCCGGGCAGGATGAGGCCGCCGAGGAAGCGTCCATACTGGTCTATCGCCTCCACCGTCACCGCCGTGCCCACCATCACCAGCAGCACAGGGCGCGCCGGGCCGCGCTGCAGCATGTGGTGGCGCGCGCCAATCATCGCCACCCAGCGGTCGGCGCCCAGGCGCATGGGGTGCTCGTAGCCGTTCGTCATGCCCGCTTCCTGTTCGCGCGAGGCGGCCCAGTGCGGCTCCAGCTGCGGCCACACTTCCATTTGCTCGTGCACGCGGCGGCGCACGGCGTTGCCCGCGACGCAGCAGCCAAGCATGGCGCCCGGTTCGGGCAGCGTGCTCCACACGCCATCGGCGAGATGGTCAATCTGTTCCAGGAACTCCGCGCCCTGCGCGACGACTGCTGCGCCCGGCGCGGGGCGTTCATACAGTGTCCATTTCAGGCGCGTGTTGCCAACATCAATCGCAAGAAAGCTCATGGCGCGCAAATATAGCGGCGCGCGACGCGCACACACAAAACGTCACAGTCGCGCCGCCGCTGCCGCGCACTGCGGCGCGCGCCCGGCGTATAGTGCGGCCTCCCTTTCACACCCCTGACGGAGATAGACCATGGGACTTTTTAGCTTCATCAAAGGCGCTGGCGAAAAACTGTTCGGCGGCAAAGCGGCCAAGGCAGCAGAGGAGGCGGTTGCCCCCACCCACGCCACACCCGACCCGAATGTGCAGGCAGCAAATGCCATCAAGGGCTACATCGAGCAGCAGAACCTCGCCCTGGAAAACTTGGGCGTGACGTATGCCGACGGGCGCGTGACGCTCACCGGCACCGCCCCCTCGCAGGAAGCGGCGGAAAAGGCCATGCTCGCCGCAGGCAATGTGGAGGGCGTCACGGAAGTGGACAACCAGATTCAGTTCCCCGAAGGCACGGAAACGCGCTATCACGACGTGGTCAAGGGCGACACGCTCAGCGCCATCGCCAAGAAATACTATGGCGACGCGAGCAAGTACCCCGTCATCTTTGAGGCCAACAAGCCCATGCTTACCGACCCGAACAAAATCTATCCGGGTCAGAAGCTGCGCATCCCCGCGCTGTAAGTTGCGCGCTGCCGCATACGCCGCCCTCAGGGGCGGCGTTTTTATATCCGCACAAAAAACACCATGAGCATCAAGAGCGACACCTGGATACGCCGCATGGCGCAGGAGCACGGCATGATTGAGCCGTTCGAGCCGGGGCAAATCCGCACCGCCGCCGACGGCAGCCGCATCGTCAGCTACGGCACCTCCAGCTACGGCTACGACATCCGCTGCGCCGACGAATTCAAAATTTTCACCAACGTGCACAGCACCGTGGTGGACCCGAAAAACTTTGACGAGCGCAGCTTCGTGGACTTTCGCGGCCCCGTGTGCATCATCCCTCCCAACAGCTTCGCGCTCGCGCGCACGGTGGAGTATTTCCGCATTCCGCGCAATGTGCTCACCATCTGCCTGGGCAAAAGCACCTATGCGCGCTGCGGCATCATCGTCAACGTCACCCCGTTCGAGCCGGAGTGGGAGGGCTACGTGACGCTTGAATTCAGCAACACCACGCCGCTGCCCGCGCGCATCTACGCTGGCGAAGGCTGCGCGCAGGTGCTGTTTTTCGAGAGCGACGAAGTCTGCGAAACCAGCTACCGCGACCGTGGTGGTAAATACCAGGGGCAAACCGGCGTCACCCTGCCGCGCGCCTGACCGCCACGCGCGCTACCATGCGCGCCGCACGCCCGCCGCGCAGCGCGGGCATTCCACCCAAGGAGACACAAGATGAAATGGGAAGGCCAGCGCACCTCCAGCAACGTTGAAGACCGCCGTGGCATGGGGCGCGGCGCCCGTGTGGGCGGGGGCATCGGTATCGGCAGCGTCGTCATCGCGCTGGCCGCCTGGGGGCTGTTCGGCATCAACCCCATGACCACGCTCGGCGTTATCAACACCGTCAGCGGCGGCGGCAGCGCGCAAATCGCGCAAGGCCCCGCCCAGCAGCCGCCTGCTGATGACCGCGCCGCCGCTTTCGTCAGCACCGTGCTCGCCTCCACCGAAGACGCCTGGAACCAGGTCTTTGCCGCTGGCGGCGCGCGCTACCAGCCGCCCAAGCTCGTGCTCTACCGTGGCATCACCCCGACGGCCTGCGGCACCGGGCAGTCCGCCATGGGGCCGTTCTACTGCCCGGGCGACCGCAAGATTTACCTGGACATGGACTTCTTTGACACCATGAGCCGACAGATGGGCGCACCCGGCGAATTTGCCCGCGCCTACGTCATCGCGCACGAAGTCGGCCACCATGTGCAGACGCTGCTCGGCATCACGCAAAAAGTGGACGCGCTGCGCGGACGCATCAGCAAAGTGCAGGAAAACGCCAACTCCGTGCGCGTGGAACTGCAGGCGGACTGCTTCGCGGGCGTGTGGGCCAACCGCTCGCAGCAGGCCAAGCAGTGGCTGGAGCGCGGCGACATTGAATCCGCGCTCAACGCCGCACAAAAAATCGGCGACGACCACCTGCAGCGCCAGCAAACCGGCGTCGTGCGGCCTGAAACCTTCACCCACGGCAGCAGCGCGCAGCGCCAACGCTGGTTTAACCAGGGGCTGCAAAGCGGCGACATCAACACCTGCGACACCCTCAGCGCGCGGGCGCTGTAAACGCGCCACCACACGCAAAAGGCGCCCCTCATGGGCGCCTTTTATTTTGCATGGGTATCACTTCATCGCCGGCTTGATAAGCCGGCGTTCAGATATGTTTACCAACAGTATATGAAGAGCATTCATATACTGCTGAATGGGATACTTCATCACCGGCTTGTTATGCTGGCAGTGGCATGATACTCACTGAACAGCAGCGTTCAGTGCGCCGTCATGCACAACCGGCTCAATCCGGCGCTGCCGGTGCCGGCACATACGGGGAGCCGCCCTGCTGGAGCATGTCCCATGCCATGTCAAAAGTTCGGGTGAAATCATGCATTTCAATACCCTCGTACGCTTCACGCCACTGTGGGCGAAAACGACTCCACCACTCTACGTAACTGTGCAGCCTCTCGCCAAGCCGGTGCTGCTTTTTGCAGGTGCGCCCAAGGTAAGCGAACACCAATTCTTCCAGCTCCGGGACGCGGCAATTGATGTCCCCCAATACGCACAACGCCATGTGCTTTTGCTTGTAGCTGAACTCCGGGTACAGCCCCACAATCTGGTCACGGATGATGCGCGCAATTTTCGGGCTGCGTTCCTCACCCGAGGAGAATACCCACAAATCGTGCAGCGCCCAGAACCTCTCCTTGCCCTTTGTTTTCTTGACCCGGCGCAGCAGTTTCAGGTATTTCTTCATGGCACCATTCCCACAAACAAACATAAAAAAGCGGCGCGTTTTCTTTCCTGAAAAAGCGCCGCTGCTTCATATCGGACGGTTCAACCCGCCGCGCGCTCTTCCAGCACGGCGATGGCGGGCAGTTTCTTGCCTTCCAGCACTTCAAGGAAGGCGCCGCCGCCGGTGGTGATGTAGCTGACCTTGTCGGTCACACCAAAGCGCGCCAGCGCCGCCAGCGTGTCGCCGCCACCGGCGATGCTAAAGGCGCTGCTCCCCGCCACCGCCTGCGCGATGGCGCGCGTGCCGCTGGCAAAGGCGTCGCGCTCAAACACGCCCAGCGGCCCGTTCCACACCACGGTGCCCGCCGCCTGCACGAGCGCGGCGAGTTTTTCCGCCGTGCGCGGGCCGATGTCAAAAATCATGTCGGCGGCGGCGACATCGGCGGCTTTTTTCACTGCGCCCGGCGCGTCCATGCCCGCAGCAACCACCACGTCTTCCGGAATGGGCACCTGCGCGCCGCGTGCCGCCATCATGTCCATGACGGCGCGCGCTTCCGCGACCAAATCCGGCTCGCACAGGCTTTTACCAACGGGCAGACCGGCGGCGAGCATGAAGGTGTTGGCAATGCCACCGCCCACGATGAGCTGGTCCACTTTTTCCGCGAGCGAGCGCAGCACGGTCAGCTTGGTGCTGACCTTGCTGCCGCCCACAATCGCCAACAGCGGGCGCTTTGGCTGTTCCAGCGCGCGCTCCAGTGCTTCAATTTCTGCAGCAAGCAGCGGGCCAGCACACGCCATGGGCGCAAAGCGCGCCACGCCCTCGGTGCTCGCATGCGCGCGGTGCGCGGTGCCAAAAGCGTCGCCCACATAGATGTCGCAGAGCGCCGCCATCTTGCGCGCAAGCTGCTCGTCGTTTTTCTTCTCGCCTTTGAGGAAGCGGCAGTTTTCCAGCACCACCACCTGCCCCGGCGCCACCTGCACGCCGTCTATCCAGTCGCGCACCAGCGGCGCCTCGCGCCCAAGCAGCTCGCCCAGACGCTGCGCCACGGGCGCGAGCGAGTCCGCTTCGCTGAATTCGCCTTCCTTGGGGCGGCCAAGGTGCGAGGTAATCATCACCGCCGCGCCCGCGTCCAGCGCCATCTTCACGGCGGGCACGCTGGCGCGGATGCGCGTGTCGTCACTCACGCGCCCGTCCGCAAGTGGCGCATTCAAATCGGCGCGGATGAAGACGCGCTTGGCCTTGGCCGCGCCCTGGGCGCACACATCGGAAAAACGGACGACGGACATGGAGAGAACCCTTTCTTTGTTGTTGCGCCGCACACGCGGCGCTTGAATTGTAGGAGCGCACCCCTGCTGCGCTGCACGATAATCGGGGCATGAATTTTCCACGCAATCCTGACCTGCACTGTCATTCCAAGTTTTCCGATGGCACGCTCTCGCCGCAGCAACTGGCCGCGCGCGCTGCCTCTGTGGGCGTTGACCTCTGGGCGTTGACCGACCACGACACCATTGAGGGCGTCGCCGCCGCGCAGCGCGCCGCCGGCATGTACGGCATCGCCTTCCTCAC
>JAFRYL010000215.1 GCA_017437605.1 Ottowia sp.
CGTGACCATGAAAACCGGCACCCTGCGCGACGTGGCCGCCGTCGCTGGCTACGCCTACGGATACAGCGGGCGCAAATACGCCGTCATCGGCCTCGTCAACCACCCCAATGCTGGCGCCGCCCGCCCCGCGCTCGACCGCCTGCTGGAATGGGCGGTGATGGATGGGCAGTGAGGCGCTGTTAAACCACGGTTGACATGTTGCCTGACCCGTGAATTCGGGAATGCGTAGGGGCGCGATTCATCGCGCCCGTTGCGCGTATGGCATCCGGGCGGGCGCAATGAAAACCTCTGGTTTCGGCGTAGCCAATTTCGCCCCTACAAGGTGGGCATTTTTTACGTCAACGGTGCGCGAACAGAGCCAGCATTGACGAGTATTCATTCTTCGCCAGCAACATAAGCTGGCAATCAATGATATTTTGCGGCAGTATGTGCCGCAAACGCAAAGAAAAAGCCTCTCCGCAGCAGGCGGAGAGGCTTGGGCATTGGTCAGCACTGCCTTGGCTCTTGCCTTGCGCCCTGTGCGCGGGCGCGGCAGCAAGCTGGCAGCGCACCTCACTTGCTTTTCACGTAGCTGCCGTTTGAGAACGTCAGGCGCGCGCTCTTCTTGAGGTTGCGCCCCCTCTCATCGGTGAAGGTCTGCTTCACGGTGACGGGATAGTGCTCATCGCGTGACTTGGTATCAAAGCTCACAGAGGTCGCCTTGCACTCGCTGAAGGACATTTCTTCTTTTTCGGTCAGGGGCACGTTGAGTTCGTGCGCTGTGACACCGCCCGCATGCGGCATGAGAAGTTTGACTTCCACGTTGTCACAGCCAGCGCCATAGTGCGAGACATCCGTGAGCAGCACGCCGTATTTGTTGGCGCCGACTTTTTGCAGCTTCATGGTTTCGGAGAAGCCTGTGTAGGCAGCAAACCTGTCTTCCACTTCCAGCCTCCACTGGCCGCCGTCCTTGACAAACACCGCCATGCCGATGATGGGCGGCGGAACGTCGGTCGTGCTGAAGTTGACGGTGTCAAAAGCGTCCCTGATGCCTGCCCTCGTCACCAGCACGAACTTCTGTTTGTCCTGCTCGGTGTAGGTGGCGCTGAACTTGTTGCACACAAGCAGGGGCTGGTTCTTGTATTGCTCGCCCATGCTGAAATAGTTCTTGAACTTTTCCGTGTTCAGTGGCGGCTTCCAGGAGGCGTATTCCTTGCAGTCACGGTCGGGCGTGTTCGCGGTTGAAACACTGCCGTAGAGAGCTTCCAGCGCCCTGCGCGGCGTGATGTCGCCTGCAATCGCGGCGCCTGACTGTGACTGGCTGGCGGGAGCGGGAGTGGTGGCGTTTTGCGCGGCGCCTCCGCTGGTTTTGTCGCCCGGCGTCAGCGTGATTTTGCGGTTGCATTCTTGTGGAAATTGTTTATCGAAACGTTGGCGCATATAGATTGTGTTGACGTTTGCATCAAAAGCGATTTCTTGGTGTAAAACTTCGTAAGGGTAATCGATGCCGCTGTCTTCATCGTCTGCGCCGGTCGTGACGCAGATGCTCCCTGCGTCAATGACAGTAGGAGATGCAAATTTCTCGTCATGCGAGACTATTATTTTTGCATTACCATGGATAATGTCGTCGAAACCTGGATTGAATGGGGCTGTAACAAAATAGAAAATTTTATCTGATTTTATTAGTTTTGAAATGATTGAGTTAGGACGGTCATTATGGGTGACGGGTAGGGAAAGTTCCTTTTTCCAAACGGAAAGAGCTAGGGCTTGTTCTTTTTTGGAGGACGCGCCCGCAGGCAGGCTTTTTATTTTGCCATTGCCACGAAAGGTTTCTGTTTTCACCATAGGCTCCCACTTCAGTCCCTTGGGGAACTTGACGGCGGCGCCTTCCTGAATCTGAACGTCCAGGGCGAAGGCGGGAGTGGAGAGCGCAAGCGCAGCGCAGAGGGTTGCAGCAAGAGTGGCGGCGCGGGGAAGGATGGTGTTGGTCATGGTAAAGTCCTTGATGCGTGTGTTCATGTTTGTGTTCTTTATTTTATGGATATGGCTGCAGAGCAAAGATATTTGAGGTCATATCCAGATGACTTGGCGTTGACCGTAAAGTAGACAACAGAGTTTTTGTCATCAACAGCAAACTCAAGCACGTCGGGGTGAGGATCTTCTTTGAACCCAACGTTCGCGCACATACGAAACGACTTGGTGTGTGTAATGTCGCCTGTCTTTTCATCAACGCTTTCGTAGCGCCACAGGCATTCTTGCACATCATTAATAAATCCAGCATTGCATCCATCATAAACCATTGAGGCTGAACTAAAACGATGGGTTACGCCATTGAGAGAAAATTCAGCCAAAAGCAGGTTCTCGGGAAAAGAACATCGGGGGTCGTTTTTGCACACAGCATTGCCCCTTTTGTCTTTTTCGGCAATTTCTTTTGCCCAAAGGTTATAGAGGTATTCTTGTTTTTTAGCGTCGATGTTGCCTGTATTGAAACCATCTTTGTGCTTCGATGTAATACCAGCTCTTTGCCATTTGAGACTGGAAGGCAACTTGACCCCTTCTCCAAATTTGACGTCAAGCTCCACCGCATAGCCCGGCGCGCACAGCGCAAAAACGATAGCGGCGGCAGGAAGGAGTCTGGTCATGGTGCAAGTCCTCTCGTGAGCTTGTGGGCAACAGGGGCAGCATCATACGTTCACCCGCTGCGGCTCAAGAGTGCAGGCAGCGCATCGGCGCATCTGCTTGCCCGGTACCGGGGAAAAGGGGCTGTGTTGCACGGTCTGTTGCACGGTACGACGCTTGCTGCCAGCGTGCAGGCGGCGCCCTGATTGCCCATGAAAAAAGCCCCCTCGCCGGTTGGCAAGGAGGCTCTGGGTGTTTGGTGGTGGTAGGTGGAATTGAACCACCGACCTTGGGGTTATGAATCCCACGCTCTAACCAACTGAGCTATACCACCACGGAGGCAAGCCTCGCATTATAGCGCGCGGCGCGCGTTTTTACTGGTTCTTGAAGGCGGCTTTGCGCTTGTTCATGAAGGCGTCCATGCCTTCTTTCTGGTCTTCGGTGGCGAACATGGAGTGGAAGAGGCGGCGCTCGAACATGACGCCGTCGCTCAGCGTGCCTTCGTAGGCGCGGTTGACGCTTTCCTTGGCGGCCATGATGGCCACGCGGCCACAGGCGCAAATCCTGCCAGCGGCTTCCAGCGCTTCTTCCATCAGCTTGTCGGCGGGCACGACGCGGCTCACAAGCCCGGCGCGCTCGGCTTCTTCAGCTTTCATCATGCGGCCCGTGAGGATGAGGTCCATGGCCTTGGCCTTGCTGACGGCGCGCGGCAGGCGCTGGGTGCCGCCGGCGCCGGGGATGATGCCAAGGGTGACTTCGGGCTGGCCGAAGCGGGCGCTGTCGGCGGCGATGATGAAGTCGCACATCATGGCCAGTTCGCAGCCGCCGCCCAGGGCGAAGCCGCTCACAGCGGCAATGACGGGTTTGCGGATAGTGCGGATGACTTCCCAGCCGCTGATGAAGTTGTTGTTGTAGACCTGCGCGAAGCTGAAGGGAGCCATTTCGGCGATGTCGGCGCCAGCGGCAAAGGCTTTTTCGCTGCCGGTGATGATGATGCAGCCGATGGCGGGGTCAGCGTCGTAGGCTTTGAGCGCCTGACCCAGCTCGTCCATGAGCGGGCTGCAGAGGGCGTTGAGTTGTTTGGGGCGGTTGAGGGTGATGACGCCGGTGTTGCCGTTTTCGGTGCGCGTCTGGATGAATTCGTAGCTCATGCGTGGCTCCTGCTTTGGTTGGAAGAAAAAACGCGCCCGCACGGGGCGCTTGCGGCGGCGACTATAGCGAGCCGGCGCGGGCAGCGTGCAGCGGGGCAGGGCGGCAGCGTATGCAAAACAGGAGCGCGCTGCCGGCTTGTTTGATGGGTGTTGACGCGATTACATGCCGGAAAAGATGTGTGCTGCGGCGCAAACATTGGTTGGGTATATGTTGGTTTCCGGCATAAGTTGCCGGAAACCGTATGAGTGTTGTTTAGGTATACGAGTGCTGCAAGGCGGCTGCTTTCCGCGAACCGTGAAAAATCTCACGCTTTGCTGCGCCGCACAAAAGAATTTGCTGCGGTTCGTTGTTGCGGCGCAATAAACCCCTTCCCGCGCCCGAAATGCCGCCCTACACTGCGCTTCGTCGTGACCTGTGCTGTGTGGTCACGAGGCGATTGTCTCCTCCACCCCCTTTATATAGGTGGATTCGGCTCCCGCGCCGCAAGGCTCGGGAGCCTTTTTTTGCCCGTTTTTTTGTGCAGTGCAGCGCAAGCGGCGGCACACGCCTATGATGCGCGGCTTTGCCTGACTGACTTCAAGAGTGATTGCGCCATGCCTGATGCCGCTGCCCTCACCAGTTTTGACTATTTGAAGCGTGTACTCACGGCGCGCGTGTATGACGTGGCGATTGAGTCGCCGCTGGAGAAAGCGCGCAATTTGAGCCAGCGCCTTGGCTGCGAGGTGCTGCTCAAGCGCGAGGACCAGCAGCCCGTGTTCAGCTTCAAGCTGCGCGGCGCCTACAACAAGATGGCGCATCTCACGCCCGGGCAGCTTGAAAAAGGCGTGATTTGCGCCAGCGCCGGCAACCACGCGCAGGGCGTGGCGCTGGCGGCGCAACGGCTTGGCGCGCGCGCCGTCATCGTCATGCCCACGACCACGCCGCAGGTGAAGGTGGACGCGGTGCGCGCGCGCGGCGGCGAAGTGGTGCTGGCAGGCGACAGCTATTCCGACGCCTACGAGCACGCGCTTGCGCTGCAGCAAAAGCAGGGGCTGACCTTCATCCACCCGTTTGACGACCCGCTCGTCATCGCAGGGCAGGGCACGATTGGCATGGAAATCCTGCGCCAGCATCAGGGGCCGCTGCACGCGGTGTTTGCCGCCATCGGCGGCGGCGGGCTGATTGGCGGTGTGGGCGCCTACATCAAGGCCGTGCGCCCCGAAGTGCGCGTGATAGGCGTGCAGATGGGCGACTCGGACGCGATGGCGCGCTCCGTGCGCGCGGGGCAGCATGTGGTGCTGGACGATGTGGGGCTGTTTGCCGATGGCACCGCCGTGAAGCGCGTGGGCGATGAGACGCTGCGCCTCGCGCGCGAGGTGGTGGACGATTTCGTCATCGTCGATAACGACGCCGTGTGCGCCGCCATCCGCGACATCTTCATCGATACGCGCAGCATCGTGGAGCCGGCGGGCGCCATGCCCGTGGCGGCCATCAAGCAGTACGCCGCCACGCACGACATTCAGGGGCAAAGCTGCGCGGCCATTCTTTCTGGCGCGAACATGAACTTTGACCGCCTGCGCTACGTGGCCGAGCGCGCCGAGGTGGGCGAGGCGCGCGAAGCGCTGCTCGCCGTCACCATTCCCGAAGAACGCGGCAGCTTCCGCCGTTTTTTGCAGACCATCGAGCGGCTGCCCGGCGGGCCGCGCGCCATCACCGAATTCAACTACCGCATCAGCGATGAGCGGCGTGCGCATGTGTTCGTGGGCGTGGGCACGCACAAGGCGGGCGAATCCAAGACGCTGGCGGCTGCGTTTGAAGGCGCGGGCTTCCGCGCGCTGGACTTGAGCGGCGACGAACTCGCCAAAGAGCATTTGCGCGACATGATTGGCGGGCACTCGGCGCTGGCGCGCGATGAGCGGCTGCTGCACTTCTCCTTCCCCGAGCGCCCCGGGGCGCTGATGAAGTTCCTCGCCCTCATGCAGCCCTCGTGGAACATCAGCCTGTTCCACTACCGCAACCAGGGCGCGGACGAGGGGCATGTGCTCGTCGGCATCCAGGCGCCGCCTGCGGACGATGCCGCGCTGCAGGCCTTCCTGCGTGAACTCGGCTACCCGTGGAAAGACGAAACCAGCAACCCCGCCTACCGCCTGTTCCTTGGCGGCTGAGTTTCATACCCCTGTGATTTGCTTGTGATTGCCGGCAACATAAGCCGGCGATGAAATATCATGGTGTTGGGTATATTGATGCCTTCATATACTGTTGAATGCAAGCATTCATCGCCGGCAATAAAAGCCGGCAAGCAATAGATACCAATGCACACTGCAGCGCGGCCTGCGCGCCGATATAGTGCGCGCCCATGACTGCTTCTGCTTTGCAACGCGCCGTGTTCCTGCTGCTGCTGGCAGCGATTACGGTGGCTTTCTTCTGGGTGCTGGCGCCGTATTCGGGCGCGGTGTTCTGGGCCATCATCATGGCGCTGCTGTTCCATTCCACGTTCGAGCGCCTCACGCGCGCGCTGCGTGGGCGGCGCAATGCGGCGGCGCTGCTCACGCTGCTCATCATCGTGCTGATTGTGGTGCTGCCGATGGTGTTCATCTCCATTTCGCTGGTCAACGAAGTGTCGGCACTGGTGGCACATGTGCGCGCGGGCGACATCAACTTCCGCGCCTACGCGCAGCAGATTCTGGATGCGCTGCCGCCTGCGGTGCGCGCGCAGATGGCGCGCTTTGACCTGTTTGACATCCAGAGCGTGATTGAAAAGTTCTCTGACGGGCTGCTGGCGGGCGGGCAGGCGTTGACGACGCGCGCGCTCTCACTCGGGCAGAACGCGCTGGTGTTCGTCGTCAATCTGGTGGTGATGCTCTACCTGCTGTTCTTCCTGCTGCGCGACGGCAGCGCGCTGGCGCGCATGGTGCGCGAGACGGTGCCGATGGCGCGCGAGCAGACGCACTACCTCGCCGACAAGTTTTCCGCCGTGGCGCGCGCCACGGTGAAGGGCAATGTGGTGGTCGCCATCGTGCAGGGGCTGCTCGGCGGGCTGGCGTTCTGGGTGCTGGACATACGCGGCGCGCTGCTCTGGGGCGTGGTGATGGCGTTCCTGTCGCTGCTGCCCGCGGTGGGCGCGTCGCTGGTGTGGGGGCCAGTGGCCATTTATCTGCTGGCGATTGGCGCGACCTGGCAGGGCGTGGCGCTGATTGCCTGGGGCACGGCGGTCATCGGCATGTCCGACAACGTGCTGCGCCCGCTGCTGGTGGGCAAGGACACCAAGCTGCCGGACTATCTGGTACTGCTGACCACGCTGGGCGGCATGTCGCTGTTTGGCATTTCCGGCTTTGTGATTGGGCCGACCATTGCCGCGCTGTTCATGGCGGCATGGGCGCTGTTCCGCCATGCAGGGCGGCGCGAGCTGCGCGAGGAGGCTGCAGCAGCAGCGGAGCGGGCGCCGCAGACGTTACAGGCGCTGGAGGCCGCGCCTGCGCCTGCACCAGAAGCGCCTTCAGCTTCAGAAGTTGTAGCATCTGACGTGGCGGAGGCTCCCGAAGCTGCTGCGCCGCCCGCACCATCCGACACGCCACAATGAATAGTTTTTCTGACTTGCCCACCCCAACCATGACCGATACCGCTGACACCGCCGCCACACCTTTGACCGAGGAAGATGTCGCCCGCTACCTGCAGCGCACGCCGGAGTTTTTTGAGCACCATGCCGAGCTGCTCGCTGAGGTGCGGCTGCACAGCCCGCTCAGTGGCCGTGTGGTCAATCTGCAGGAGCGCCAGGCAGAGATGCTGCGCGAAAAGCTCCGCATTCAGGAGCAGAGGCTGACGGATTTCGTGCGCTACGGCGGGGAGAACATGCTCATCTCCGACAAGCTGCTGCGCTGGTCGCGGCAGCTTTTCCGCGTGGGGCGCCCGGTGGACTTGCCCGCCGCCATCATGGACGGGCTGGAGCACATCTTCAGCGTGCCGCAGGTGGCGATGAAGCTCTGGGACGTGGCCGATGTGTACGAGAGCGAGCCGTTCGCGCTGGGCGCGAGTGAAAACGTCAAGAGCCTGGCCGATTCCCTGCGCCAGCCCTACTGCGGTGTGAATGCCGCGTTTGACGCCGCGCAGTGGCTGGCGGAACCGACGCAGGCGGCGTCGCTGGCGCTGCTGGCGCTGCGCGACGAGGGCGCGGAACACGCCTTCGGGCTGCTGGTGTTGGCCTCGCCCGACAGCCAGCGTTTTCAGGCAGGCATGGGCACGGACTTTCTGGAGCGCATCGCCGCCATCGCCAGCGATGCACTCTCGCGCGTGCGCAACGACCAGTAAAAATGCAGCATTTGCGCTCCCAATTTTGTCGCTCCTGTGCCGTGTCAGCCAGCAGTGCGGAAGGCGTGGCAGCATCACGGGCGCTTTGAGGCATTGCCAGAGGACACCTGCATGAATACGAGCCTTTCCCGCCTTTTTCCTGCCGCTGCACTGGGCTGCGCGCCGGCGGTTGCGCTGGCCGCGCCGACGGACGGCAGCGACATCGCCTGGGGCGGCCTGGCGCTCATCGTGCTGTTCGCGGTGGCCTGGGGGCTGCTGCGGAGCGTGCAGCGCCAGCGCACTGCCGCGCAGCGCAAGGCAGCGGCAGCGCCGCCGCAGTACAAGCCGGAGAAAGTGGGCAACGACGCATCAGCCCGTCCGTGGGAGGGCGCGGCAGAGGAGCGTGTGCAGGCCGCAACGGACGGCGCGCGCATTCCCGAGGGTTTTGACGCCGCAGCCTTCCTTAGTGCTGCCAAGGACTGCTACACCCGCGTGCAGTACGCCCGCAGCAGTGCAGACACGGCGGCGCTGCGCGCCCTGATGGATGAAGACACCTTTGCGCGGGAGCAGGCGCAGCCGCCGCAACCGCCCGCCGGTGAAGTGCTCACGCTGGAGGCGCGGCTGCTGGAAGTCCGGCAGGGTGACGATGGGGAAGAGGCCAGCGTTGAGTTCAGCGGTATGCAGGGCGCAGGCGCCTCAGGCGGCTATGTGCCGTTCCGCGAAGTCTGGAGCATGGCGCGCCCGGCAGCAGGGCAGGGCGCGTGGCGCGTGGCGGGCATTGAGCCGCTGGCGGTGTGAACAGGCAATAAAAAAGGGCGGCGCGGAAGCGTCGCCCTTTTTTTGCAGAGCGCGTTCAGGCGAAGCGCAGCAGCAGGTCAGCCGCCTTGGCTGGAGGAATCTGGTCGCTTGCCATCAAGTCAGCGACCATGGCGAAGAAGGCCTTGTCCAGCGCTTTGCGCGCAGCAGCCATCTGCTGCGAAATCTTGTCCGGCTCGGCCTGCTGGTTGATGAGTTTTTGCAGGCCGCGTATCTGACCCTCAATGCGAGCGAGGCGGGCGCAGAGGGCTTTTCTTCTGACCTTGATGGTT
Organism: Ottowia sp.; assembly: GCA_017437605.1. Classification (GTDB taxonomy): domain Bacteria; phylum Pseudomonadota; class Gammaproteobacteria; order Burkholderiales; family Burkholderiaceae_C; genus Ottowia. The sequence goes on from JAFRYL010000215.1 coordinate 9,102, forward strand.
TCGGCATCCATAACGGTTCTCCAGGAAAGTGAAGCACGGCAAGCGTGCGATGGCCGAAGTATACACCGTATCGTTACGCTTTGGAAGCGCCATTTTTTGCTTTTTTGCACATGCCGCGCTCAGCGGTGTTGCACTGTCTCGCTTTGGCGACGCCGCCTTGTGGCCGGGGGCTTGACAGGCTTGTATCTCCTTGCCATAATCCACCGCTTCGCCCTTTGCCGGGCGGAGAACTCTGCCCCAAACGCTGCGCTTCCGCAGCGACGGGCCCAAGACTGGCCTGCCAGCCATGTGGCTGACAGGTGCAAGTTGGGAATACTTCAAATGATCCAGACAGAATCTCGACTCGAGGTCGCCGACAACACAGGCGCCAAGTCCGTCCTGTGCATCAAGGTGCTGGGCGGCTCCAAGCGCCGCTACGCTGGTGTGGGCGACATCATCAAAGTGAGCGTGAAAGAAGCCGCTCCGCGTGGCCGCGTCAAGAAGGGCGAGGTCTACAACGCCGTCGTGGTGCGCACCGCCAAGGGCGTGCGCCGTCCTGACGGTTCGCTCATCAAGTTTGACGGCAACGCTGCGGTGCTGCTCAACAACAAGCTCGAACCCATAGGCACACGCATTTTCGGGCCGGTCACGCGCGAGCTGCGTACCGAGCGCTTCATGAAAATCGTGTCGCTGGCGCCGGAAGTGATTTAAAGAGGGCTGCCGAAATGAACAAAATCCGTAAGGGCGACGAAGTCATCGTGATTGCCGGGCGCGACAAGGGCAAGCGCGGCACTGTCACGCAGCGCGTAAGCGCCGAGCGCGTCGTGGTGGAAGGCATCAACCTGGTCAAGAAACACGTCAAGCCCAATCCCATGCGTGGCGAAACGGGTGGCGTGCGCGAAAAGGCCATGCCCATCCACCAGTCCAATGTGGCCATCTACAACCAGGCCACAGGCAAGGCCGACCGCGTCGGCGTCAAGACTCTGGAAGACGGCACCCGCGTGCGCATATTCCGTTCCAGCGGCGAAGAAATCAAGGTGTGAGCATCATGTTGGCACGACTGCAGAAACACTACCGCGAAACCGTGGCGCCCGAACTGATGAAAAAGTTCGGCTACAAATCCCCCATGCAGGTTCCGCGCATCACCAAGGTCACGCTCAACATGGGCGTCGGGGAAGCGGTGGCTGACCGCAAGGTCATGGACAGCGCCGTGGCCGACCTGAGCAAAATTGCCGGCCAGAAACCCGTCATTACCAAGGCGCGCAAGGCCATCGCTGGCTTCAAGATTCGTGAAGGCCAGCCCATCGGCGCGATGGTCACGCTGCGCGGTGTGCGCATGTACGAGTTCATCGACCGCTTCGTGACCGTGGCGCTGCCGCGTGTGCGCGACTTCCGTGGTATTTCCGGGCGCTCCTTTGATGGGCGCGGAAACTACAACATCGGCGTGAAAGAACAAATCATTTTCCCCGAAATTGAATACGACAAGGTCGATGCGCTGCGCGGTCTGAACATCAGCATCACGACCACTGCCAAAACAGACGAAGAAGCGAAGGCGCTGCTCCAGGCGTTCCGTTTCCCGTTCAAGAACTGAGAGGGCGAGAAACATGGCAAAAACAGCTTTGATTCAGCGTGAACTCAAGCGCGAAA
>JAFRYL010000020.1 GCA_017437605.1 Ottowia sp.
CTGCGCCGCAGGAGCCGCCCGCGCCCAGCGCGCCTGCAGGGGCTGGCTTGCCGTGGGCGCCGCTTTCCGCCAGCAGCTATGCGCGGCTGCGCGCCTGCCCGTACCAGTTTTTTGCCTTGAGCCTGCTGCGCCTCGCCGAAGTGGACGAGCTGGACGCCGCGCTGGACAAAAGCGACTGGGGCACATGGCTGCACACGGCGCTGCTGCACTTTCACCGGAAGCTGGCGGCGAACCCGCAAGCCGAGCGCGCCGCCCTCATGGACGAGGCGGAGCAGGAAGCCACGCGCGAGCAGCAGCTTGATGAAGGCGAGTTTTTGCCCTATGCGCTGGCGTGGCCCGCGCTGCGCGACGCCTACCTTGACTGGCTGCAGGAGCACGAGCAGCAAGGCTGGCGCTTTGTGGCAGGTGAGCAGAACGAGAAGACAAGCGGCGGCGGACTGCCCCTCAAAGGGCGGCTGGACCGCCTTGACAAAAACGATGGCGGCGGCAACGCCGAATTCATCCTTGACTACAAGACGGGCAGCCGCAGCGCGCTGAAAAAACGCACCGCGCGCGACGCCGAAGACGTGCAACTGCCCTTCTACGCCCTGCTGCGCGGCATGCCACAGGGAGCGCGCGCAGGTTATTTGTCGCTCAGCACCAGCCGCAGCGAGGGCAAACCGGCGCTCTTTGAATATGGCGGCCAGCCGACTGGCCGGGGCAAGGACGTGAAAAGCCGCACCCCCGAAGAACTCGCCGCGCTGCTGCACGAGCGTGCCGAACAACTGCTGCACGGCATGACGGAAGACACGCAGCGCATCGACGCTGGCGCCCCCCTGCGGCCGCTGGGAGAAGGCAGCGTATGCGACTGGTGCCCCGCGCGCGGCCTCTGCCGCCGCGACTGGTGGAGCGCTGCGCAGGAGGAGGAAGAAAGTGATGAATGGCGGGGTATACATTTATCGCCGGCAACATAAGCTGGTGATGAAACGGAAAAGCATAAGGTATAGTGTTGAAGCCGCTGTTTGCCCGCACCTGTTTGACCTGCGGGCGCAGCGGGCGCAAACTTTCCGCATTGATGAACAATAGAGACAAAGGAGAGTGCCATGACGAATGCCGCAAATGCTGTGCTGCGCCACGACGCGAGCAACCTTGTTCAACAGTTTCCCGAGGAGATGTTGTCGTGGCTTGTCGGCCTCATGCGTGGAGTCGTTGAAAACTGGGGCAACGACGGCGCCAAGCTCCGCGAACACGCTGCCCCTGTTGTGGGGGCAGATTCAGAGGCAATTCAGCTTGATGGCCTGCCTGCCGTCAGGGGTGAGCCAGGCATTGCAGCGGGTGAATTTGTCCTGCCGGAAGATTTTGATTCGGATGATGAAATGATTGCCAACTTGTTTGAGGGGCGGCTGTGAGACTGCTGCTCGATACCCATATAGCTCTCTGGTACGTTCTTGGCGACCGCAGACTGCCAGCAAAAGCCAGGGACTTGATTCATGGGGGCGCGCGCAGCGTGCATTACAGTGTGGTGTCAGTGTGGGAGATAGCAATCAAGCATGGTATTGCCCCCAAGAAAATGCCGATTTCAGATGAAAAATTCTGCACTTATGCGGATAGTCTTGGATTTGGTTTTGTGCCCCTCGCAAGAAGACATATTGCCGCGCTCAAAACCCTGCGCCTTGAACAAGGTGCCAAAGAGCACCACGACCCTTTTGACCGGATGCTGATTTGCCAGGCAAAGGTGGAAGAAGATTTCAGGCTGCTGACGCACGACGCTCTGCTGCAGGGCTACAAAGAGCCGTGTGTTTTGCTCGTGTGATGCAGTGGCGGACGCTTCTGCAATAGGGTATATGTGGTACTGCTGGCAACATAAGCTGGCGACCATGCGCTATTGCAAAGGGTATTGACTGATGGACGAGGCGCTTTCTCCTTCCTACGAGTACGACGGGCAGCCGTGTACCCCGCGCGCGTTTTATGCCGCCGCGTGCAATCCGCAGCGCAGCGTGGCGGTGAGTGCATGCGCGGGCGCGGGCAAGACCTGGCTGCTGGTGTCGCGCATCGTGCGGGCGCTGCTGGCGGGCAGTGCGCCGCATGAGATTCTGGCGATTACTTTCACGCGCCGCGCGGCGGGCGAGATGCGTGCGCGCCTGCACGAGTGGCTGCGGCAATGGGCGCGCGAGGAAAGCGACGAGGCGCTTGCCGCCGAACTTGTGGCGCGCGGCATGGAGGCGGCGGAAGCGCGCGAGGCGGCCCCGCGCCTGCGCGCGCTTTATGGGCAGGTGCTCGCTGCGGGGCGCGAGGTGCAGATTTGCACCTTTCACTCGTGGTTCATCAGTTTGCTGAAAGCCGCGCCGCTTGGCGTGATGGAGGCGCTGGGGCTGCCGTCCTCGTATGAGCTGGTGGAGGACGATGCGGTGGCGATTGCGGCGCTCTGGCGTCCGTGGCTGCGCCGCGTGGCGGACGATGCGGCTTTGCGCGCGGACTACGGCGCGCTGATTGCCGCGTTGGGGCGCGCGAACACGCACAGCGCGCTGGTGGGTGCGCTGGCGCGGCGCGCGGAGTTTGTGCTGGCAGACGATGCGGACGCTGTGGAGGGCGCGGTGCCGCGCTTTGACGAGTATTTCCCCCAGTTTGCGGGTGTGGAAAAGCCGGCGGACTGGCTGCTGCTGCGCGAAGCGGGGCGCGCGATGCTGCACACGGCGGCGCAGACGTTGGGGCAGGGCACTCCATCGTTGCAAAAGCAGGGCGCGGCGCTGGAGGCGGCGCTTGCGGCGGGCGACTGGACGGGCGTGCAGGCGGCGTTGCTCACGCAGAAGGGCGAGCCGCGCAAGTTTTCAGACAAGCTGGCGGGCATTGCCACGGTGCGCGAGGTGCAGGAGGAAGTGCGGCGCCTGCTCGCCGCCGAGCTCCAGCAGGCGGGCAGCGACCATCACGGGCGCATCACGCGGCTGCTGCGCTCCATGAATGATGAATACAGGCGCCTCAAACGCCAGCGCGGGTGGGTGGACATGAGTGACGTGGAGCTTGCCGCGCACCGGCTGCTTGGCGAGGAGGCTGTGAGCGCCGCCGTGCTGGAGCGGCTGGACGCGCGCGTGCGCCACCTGCTCATTGACGAGTTTCAGGACACCAACCCGCTGCAGTGGCAGGCGCTGCGCACCTGGCTGCAGAGCTACGCGGGCGCGGGCGGCGGGCAGCAGCGCCCGAGCGTGTTCATCGTGGGCGACGCCAAGCAGAGCATCTACCGCTTCCGCCGCGCGGAGCCGAAGGTGTTTGAAGAAGCGCAAGCCTTTGTGCAAAGCGCCTTTGAGGGCGCCGTGCTCTCGTGCCAGCACACGCGGCGCAATGCGCGCGCCGTGCTCGCGGCGGTGAATGCCGTCATGCTGCAGGCGCAGGAAGTGGGCGAATTTGAGGGCTACATCGCGCACACAGGCGCATCGGCAGAGCAGGGCGAAGTGCAGAGGCTGCCGCCCATCGTGCGCCCGGACAAGGAAGCCGCTGGTGGCGGCGACGAACTCCCTCCGTGGCGCGACAGCCTGGAAACGCCCCAGCAGGAAGCTGAAGAAACCCTGCTCGCACGGGAATGCGCGCAAGCCGCGCGCTGGATAGCCGCGCGCATCGCCGCTGGCGTGCTGCCGCAGGACGTGATGGTGCTCGCGCGCCGCCACGCGCCGCTCGACGTGCTGCACGGCGAACTGCGGCAGCTCGGCATCGCCAGCGAGCACACGGAAAAACAGACGCTCGCCGCGCAAGCGGCGGTGCAGGACGTGCTCGCGCTGCTCGACGCGCTGCTTTCACCCGGGCATGACCTCGCGCTCGCGCAGGCGCTCAAATCGCCGCTCTTTGGCTGGGGCGATGCACAACTCATGGCGCTGGCGCGTGCTGCTTCTTCTTCCCCCGCCGATGTAGGGGCGCGATTTATCGCGCCCGATATTTCTCCCCTCGCCCCCGCCGCGCAGCGGACAGGGGGAGAGGGTCAGGGTGAGGGGGCGCCAGTTTCTTCTCCCCTCGCCCCCGCCGCGCAGCGGACAGGGGGAGAGGGTCAGGGTGAGGGGGCGCCCGCGCAGCGGGCGGAAAACGCCCCAACCAAGGCGCGCGCCCCCTGGCTTCACACCCTTGAAACAGCCCCCATCGCTGGCGCCGCCGCGCTGCACGCGCAACTCATGCGCTGGCAAAGTCTGCTGCTCACCCTGCCGCCGCACGACGCGCTACAAGCTATCCTTGCCGAAAAAGACGGCGCCGGGCTTGACGCCATTGAGCGCTTCGCCGCCGCCGCGCCCGCCAGCGAGCGCGCCGTCCGCGCCGCGCACCTGCGTGCGCTCCTTGCCCACGCGCTCGCCGCGCAGGGCGGGCGGCATCTGAACGCCTGGCAATGGCTGCGCGAACTGCGCCGCGCCCCGCCCCCCGCGCCCTCCGTGGCGCAGACGGGCGCCGTGCGTCTGCTCACCGTGCATGGCGCCAAAGGGCTGGAAGCAGCGGAAGTGCTGCTGCTTTCTTCGGCCACCAAACCCCGCAGCAGCGAAGGCGAGCCAGCCGCCCTCCTGGACTGGCCCGCCGGCGCCTCCGCGCCCCAGAGCCTTGCCTTCATCGCCAGCGGCAAGCAATGCCCTCCAAGCCTGGACGCGCTCTGGGCACAAGAACAGGCAGCGCAGGCGCGCGAAGAACTCAACATCCTCTACGTCGCCGCCACGCGCGCCGCGCGCAGCCTCACCCTGTCGGCCGTGGAAGCCAAAAACATGGAAGGCACATGGTGGAGCCGCCTTGAGCCGCACTGCAAGGAACTGTCCAAGCCCGCCACCCCCGCGTCGCAAGAGGCGCACAGCGCCGCCACTTTCCCCGCGCAGCGCCTGCCCGCCATCACCCTGCCGGAAGTGCCAGAAGACGCGCCAGAAAAAGACGCCGATACCGACGACAGCCGCATCGGGCAAGCCATGCACTGGCTGCTGGAAACCGCTGGCAGCAGCGGCGGGCAGTGGAGCGACGCGCAGCTCACGCAGGCGCAGCGGCGCTTTGCGCTCGACGCCGCGCAACTTGAGCGCGCCAGCGAAACGGCCACGCGCATACGCCACGGCGCTGGCGCCTGGGCGTGGGATGCGGCGCAGCTTGAACAAGCCTTCAATGAAGTGGAACTGACACACGACGGCGCGCTGCTGCGCCTCGACCGCCTCGTGCAGCGCAAGGAAGGCGGAGGCGGCACAACCTGGTGGGTGCTGGACTACAAAAGCGCCCACCGCCCCGAAACCCGCCCCGACCTCGCCGCGCAACTCGCGCGCTACCGCGCCGCCATTCGCGCCCTGCACCCCGGCAGCGAAGTGCGCGCCGCCTTCCTCAGCGGTGATGGGCGCTTGGTGGAAGCGGCAGAGTAGATACCCAATCAATAAACATGTCATCGCCGGCTTATGTTGCCGGAGATGCAAGAATACCATTGGATTTCAGGCGTTGAGCAGGCAGTTCATCATGTGTTCGCACCAATGAACGCATTCAACCTCTCCGCAATGCGTTTGCGGCGCTCCTGCAAGAACTCTTTGTAGTGTTCCAGTTCCAGCAAACGCTTCTCCTCCACCGGAATGCACTGCGTTTCAAACGGCGTGGCACCCTGCTGCGCCACCAGTGGCAAAAGGTAGTCCACAGGCGCTTTGTCGCTGATGGCGCGATTGGTTTTGCCGCCGATGAACGCAAGGTTGGCGATGTCGTCTGCTTCTCGAGTCGTGTAGCTGCCTTTCAGCAAAGCCTTGGGGAAAATGTGATGAAACTGCAGGCGGTGCTGACTGCCTGAGTGCCCCAAAGAAATTGCCAACTGGCTGCGCCAGTCCTTGGCGCCCGCCGCACGAAATGCCAGGAACATGGTTTTGAACAAGGCGCTGCGCTGGTTGCGCCCTTCCAGTTCTTCTGGCGTGATGTCAAGGCGACCGAACTGCTGACGCAACCTCTCGATGAGTTCGTTGGTGCCGCCGCCATCGCGGATAGTTGCCAAATCCTGGTCCAGAATGCTCTCGGCGGAGCCTCGTGAGAAGCGACCTTTGGCATTGGCGGTCAACGCCCAGTAGCGCAACTGCTGCGCTTCATCAGTGCTCAAAGCATAGTTGCGGCGATGCCCCAAATAAGCCACGACAATCAACAAAAAAGGAGACGACAACAGGGCGGGGCTGTCGATACCAAGATTGTTGCGGGCGAAGTTGAGGGCAAATTCCATCCCTTTGCGGGCGTCTTCCCAAGCCTGCTGCAATGCCTCCAAAGACAGTTTGCCAACAACCTGAAAACGCGATTGCCCTGTTGCAAATGCCACCAGATTTTTTAGATGCAGCCCGAGTTCAAGGTCAAATCCTGTTTCTTGGGTACATTTCTTCTGGAAGTCCTGGAACATTTGCAGCGAGTGCCGCCATTTTGCTGTAATTTGCGCCAGCGCCAAGTCGGAACTGCGCAGCTTGGCACCCAGCGAATTGACGCGAACAAAGATTTCCGTAACCTCATCGTAGGAAAGATTTCGCTCCAGCACATCCATGCGATACATGTATTTGCGGATGTCGCGTAACCTGCTCAAACGCTGGTTATACTTTTCGTACCGAGGGTCGTCAAAACTTGTAACGCCAGCATGTCTAAAAAAAGGCGCGTTATCGTTCGTCTTGAATACTTCCGATACTTTCACCCATTGTGGTAACTGCTCCAGCGCCTTCGTTGCTACCACAAAAGTCATTTTGTTGAAGCGTTTAAGAAGCTCGTCCTCATTGGCGTCAGCTTCGTCGCTATTCAATTCCCCGTCCTCCTCTCCTTCGGAATCGTCGCTGTTCTCTTCCACCTCGGTCACGACGGCTAATTGCTCGGGGTGCTCCAGATTGAACAGCAATTCAATGGGACGGCGATTGCCGCGCACCGTCACCGGCTCACCACGGATAACGGCAGACAAGGACGTCAGGCGCTGCTGCCCGTCAAGTAACAGGCGCCTGCTCTGGTATGGGTTGCTGCTTTGGCTTACCGCGAAGCTCTGCAGAGGCACGTCCTCATCGGTTTCCCACAGCAGGATTGCCCCTGATGGATAGCCCCGATACAGGGAGTCAAGCAAATCGCGCACGCGCGTGGAGCGCCAGACGTACTGACGCTGCATTTCAGGCAAGCGCAACTCGCCGCGCTCAATCATGGAGACCAGTTCTTCAACAGTGGCTTCGGCTTTGGCCATGGAGTTTCCTTTCCTTGTCAATCTCACCCATCTGTCCCGACCGGGCGAGATGAGGGGAGCCGGCATCATACAGTCATGCGTCAGCGCCTGGCTATCTGGGCAAGGCAACAAAAAAGCCGCCCTCGGGCGGCTTTTTGCATTTTTTTGAAATGCGCCTCAAGCACCAAAGTTGGCTTCGGCAAAGTCCCAGTTGACGAGTTTGTCCAGAAACACTTCAATGAATTTGGGGCGCGCGTTGCGGTGGTCGATGTAGTAGGCGTGTTCCCACACGTCAATGCACAAAATGCGCGTGTCGCCGGTGGTGATGGGTGTGCCGGCGGCGCCCATGTTGACGATGTCGAGCGCGCCGTCGGCTTTTTTGACGAGCCAGGTCCAGCCGCTGCCGAAGTTGCCAGCGGCGCTGGCGGCGAAGGCTTTTTTGAATTCGTCAAAGCTGCCCCATTTTTTCTCGATGGCGGCGAGCAGTGCGCCTTTTGGCTGGCCGCCGCCCTGGGGCTTCATGCACTTCCAGAAAAAGTCGTGGTTGGAGATTTGCGCGGCCTGGTTGTAGATGGCGCCTTGCGCTTTTTTGATGACTTCGTCCAGCGGCAGGTTTTCATATTCGGTGCCCGCCTGCAATTCATTGAGTTTGTCCACGTAGGCTTTGTGGTGCTTGCCCCAGTGGTATTCCATGGTTTCCTTGGAGTAGGCGGGGGCGAGGGCGTCGAGGGCGTAGGGCGGTGGGGTGAGGGTGCGTTCCATAGTGGGTGTTCCTTGTGGGAGCTGTGTGAAAACGGTGCAGTGTAGGCGCGTCAGCGTGGTGCGCGCCCGGTGACGCGCGCCAAAACCTTGCCATCGCTGAGGATTGCGGCGATGTCTTGCCCTTCGCGCGCATCGGCGGCGCGGGTGATGGGGGCGCCGCCGTCGCCCTGCAGCCAGGCGAAACCGCGTTCCAGCGTGCGCTGCGGGTTGAGGGCGTCGAGCCGCGCGCCAAGCTGCGCGAGGCGCGTTTCTTCACGCTGCAGTGGCGCGCGGCGCGCGTGCGGCAGACGCGTGGTGAGGTGTGCCAGCCGCGTGTGTTCGGCGCCAAGGCGCGCGCTGGCGGCGTGGCGCAGGCGTGCGTGCAGGCGTTCCAGATGCAGCGCGGCGGCGTGGGTGGCGGTTTGCGGGCGCGCGAGGCGGGCGCCGAGCCAGTCCAGTTTTTGCCCTTCGCGGTTGATGCGCTGGTGCAGGGCGGCGGCAAGGCGCTGCCCGGTGGCAGCAAGCGCGGCGAGGAGTTGCGCGCGCTCGGGTGCGATGAGTTCGGCGGCGGCAGTGGGCGTGGGGGCGCGCTGGTCGGCGACGAAGTCGGCGATGCTGAAGTCGGTTTCGTGCCCGACGCCGCTGACGATGGGCACGGGGCTGGCGGCGATGGTGCGCGCGAGCTGTTCGTCGTTGAAGGCGTGCAGGTCTTCCAGTGCGCCGCCGCCGCGCACGAGGGCAATGGCATCAATGTCGCTGCGTGTGTAGAGGCGCTGCAGGGCGCACATGAGTTGCGCGGGGGCGTCTGCGCCCTGCACGGCGGCGGGGGCGAGCAGCACGCGCACATGCGGCGCGCGGCGCGCAAGCGTGGTGCAGAAGTCGTGCAGCGCGGCGGCGTTCAGCGAGGTGACGAGGCCGATGGCGCGCGGCATGGCGGGCAGGGGGCGTTTGCGCGCGGAGGCGAACAGCCCTTCGGCTTCCAGCCGCGCTTTCAGGCGCAAAAACTGCTCGTAGAGCGCGCCTTGGCCGCCGGTTTGCAGGCTTTCCACGACGAGCTGCAGGTCGCCGCGCGGCTCGTAGACGGCAAGCCGCCCGTCGGCGCGCACCTGCGCGCCTTCGCCGGGCAGGGCGCCAAGGCGCATGGCGGCGCTGCGATACATGACGCAGCGAAGCTGGGCGCTCTCGTCTTTGAGGCTGAAATACACATGACCACTCGGCGCGCGGCGCAGGCCGCTGACTTCGCCGCGCACGGCGACCGGGGTGAAGCGCGCGTGCAAGGCATCGGCAATGGCGCGCGTGAGCGCGGCGACGCTCCACACGCGCGGCTGCGGGCGCGGGGCGGGCGCGTGCTCCAAATCGTCAAACAGTGTTGCCATACTCTAATGAAAAACATTTGTTTGCCGGCGTAAGTTGCGGGTGGTGCAGTAATACTCAGCGTTTTAGACGCTGTTTGCACGCATTGCAGCGCAGGGCGGCACATACGCAATTCATTCCCTCGCCCTCGCGTGCCGCGAAGCGGCTCGGCAGAGGGAGAGGGTAGGGTGAGGGTGCGCCGCCATGCTACTGCATGGCGGCGTGGATGCCTGGCGCTGGTACAAACGCCGCACGCGCGCTGCTGGTGCAGCGCGCCCCCGTCCGCGCTGCGCGCAGCGGGGGCGAGGGGAAGAAATCGGAGCGCCAAAGGCGCTCAAAAAGCGCGCCACAGCACCCCCCCGGCGCGCGAGTAGTCCACAGGCGGCGCGCGGCGGCACAGTGGTTGGGGTATCGTTTTGAAACACGCAGGCGCTCGTAGCAACTGATTGATTCATAAGGCAATTTTTCGCCGCGCGGCTGGCATGGTTTGTGCATCGCGGCGTGGCAGAAAGCGCGCTGGCGCGCGCCGGGGACGCGGTTTCCCACAAAGTTATCCACAGCCCGCCAGAGCCGCCGGGCGCCGCCGCGCAGTGCGCCATAATCCGCGCTCGCTTGAAGAACCTCGGCCCGCACGCGGGCGCTTTTTTTGCTGAAAAAACCGTGCTTTCCATCATACAAGCCGCCGGATGGCCGATTTGGCCGCTGATTCTCTGCTCCATCCTGGCGCTGGCCTTCATCATCGAACGTTTCGTCAAACTTCAAAAAGAGCGCGTGCTCGGCACGGGCGACCTGCTTGGCGAGGCCATCGGCGTCTCGCGCAACGCTGTACCCAACCCCGACGTGGTCAACCAGCTCGCGGACAGCTCGTCGCTGGGCGAGGTGCTCGCCGCCGGCTGGCGCGCCATCAATCAGAACCCGCGCTGCACGCCCGACGACATGCGAGCGGCGATGGAGTCCGCTGGCCGCGCCGTGCGCCACAGGCTCGAGCGCTACCTGCCGGCGCTCGGCACCATCGCCTCGGCTGCGCCGCTGCTGGGGCTGCTTGGCACCGTGATTGGCATGATTGAAATCTTCGGCTCGCAGGCGGGCACCGGGGCGGTCACGGGCGGCGACCCGGCGATGCTCGCGCACGGCATTTCCGTGGCGCTCTACAACACGGCGTTTGGCCTCATCGTCGCCATTCCGTCGCTGATTTTCTGGCGCTACTTCCGCACGCGCGTGGAGAGCTACACACTGGCGATGGAGCTGGCCGCCGAGCGCTTCGCCCACCACCTTGACCGCCTCTGCCCGGCAGCCAATGGAACGGGGGCGCGCTCGTGAGATTCAACCCCAACCCGCTCGAAGAGCCGGAAATCAACCTGATTCCGTTCATCGATGTGCTGCTGGTGATACTCATCTTTTTGATGCTGACCACCACTTACAGCCGCTACACCACGCTGCGCGTGAACCTGCCCACCGCCAGCGCGCAGGCAGGGCAGGAGCAGCCCGAGCAGCTCGTGGTTTCCGTGGCCTCGGACGGACGCTACGCCGTCGGCGGGCACGAGATGGAGCTGCGTAGCGTGGACGCCATCATGGACGCGCTGCGCGCCCAAGGCGCTGGCGAAAACACCCTCATGGTCATTAGCGCCGACGCCAGCGCCCCCGTGCAGGCCGCCGTCACCGTCATGGACGCCGCGCGCCGCCTTGGCCTGACGCGCATCACCTTTGCCGCGCAGACCGGTGCCGACTGATTTCGGGCGTTTCCCCGCCCCCGCTGGCGAAATAGGGCAGGGCGCCCACGCCACCCTTGAACACGGCCTGCGCCAGAGGTGGCAGCAACGCGGCGCCGCAGCGCGTCTGCTCTGGCCACTTTCCGTCCTCTACGGCGCACTTGCCAAACACCAGCAGGCGCAGCAGAAAAAACACGCCCAGCGCCTGCCCGTGCCCGTCATCGTTATCGGCAACGTCATCGCTGGCGGCGCGGGCAAAACGCCCACCACGCTCGCCATCGCGCAGCATTTGACGAAGCGCGGCTGGCGCGTCGGCCTCATCTCGCGCGGCCACGGGCGCAGCACGCGCGACTGCCGCGAAGTCCTCCCAGACAGCACGCCGCAAGACGTGGGCGACGAACCCCTGCTGCTGCGCCGGCGCAGCGGCTGCCCCGTTTTTGTCGCCGCGCGCCGCGCCGACGCGGGCCGCGCCCTGCTCGCCGCGCACCCCGACACCAACATCCTGATATGCGACGACGGGCTGCAACACGCGGCGCTAGCGCGCGACGTGGACATCTGCGTCTTTGACGCGCGCGGCACTGGCAACGGCTGGCTGCTGCCCGCCGGTCCCCTGCGCGAGCCGTGGCCGCGCCCTGTGGATTTCATACTGTTGACCGAGGACGACGCCA
>JAFRYL010000005.1 GCA_017437605.1 Ottowia sp.
CCGCGCACGACGTGCCCACGCTGCTGCTGGCAGGCGCGCCCGGCAGCGCGCTGCGGCGCGACGTGCTCGCCAGCGGCGCGGGCAGCGCGCTCACTTTGCTCACCTTGCCAAGTGCCGACGAACTGCTGTCCGCCGGCAATGGCAGCGGCAGCGCGCCGCGCCGCGTGCGGCTGGAAGATTTGCTTGGGCGCGCGCCCGTGCAGCTTGATGAAGCGGGGCTAGCCGCCATGCTGGGCGGGCAGGTGGCGCTGGTCACGGGTGCGGGCGGCTCCATCGGCGCCGAGCTTTGCCGCCAGGTGGCGCTGCAGGGCGCCGCTGAACTGGTGTGCGTGGACGCTTCCGAGTTCGCCATCTACCGGCTGGAACAGCGCCTGCGGCGCGAGTTTCCGCAGCTTCGCGCGCACTACTACACCGCCAACGTGCGCGAAATGGAGCGCCTGCGCGCCATCTTTGCCGCGCACCGGCCAGCCGCCGTGCTGCACGCCGCCGCCTACAAGCATGTGCCGCTGATGGAGGGCGTGAACGCGCTGGAAGCCATACGCACCAACGCGCTGGGCACGCTCAACGCCGCGCGCGCGGCGGGCGAGGTGGGCGCGGCGCGCTTTGTGATGATTTCCACCGACAAGGCCGTCAACCCCACCAGCGTCATGGGCGCGAGCAAGCGGCTGGCGGAACAAATCGTGCAGGCCGTGGCCGCCGAGCACCCCGCCACAAGCTACGTTTCCGTGCGCTTTGGCAACGTGCTCGGCTCCAGCGGCTCCGTCGTGCCGCTGTTTGAGCGGCAGATTGCGGCGGGCGGGCCTGTGACCGTCACGCACCCGGACATGGTGCGCTACTTCATGACCATTCCAGAGGCCACGCAGCTCGTGCTGCAAGCCTCGCTCATGGGGCGCAGCGGGCATATATTCGTGCTTGACATGGGCGATGCGGTGCGCATACAGGACCTGGCGCGCATGCTGATACGCCTGTCAGGGAAAAATGAAGGCGATATACCCATTGTGTTCACGGGTCTGCGCCCCGGCGAAAAACTCTACGAAGAACTGCTCGCCAACGACGAAACCACCGACGCCACCCCGCACCCCAAACTGCGCGTGGCAAAAACCGGCGCGCCGCCGCCCGATGTCATCGCCGCCGCCTGCGCATGGACAGAAAGCGCCGCCGCCAGCGCGGACGACGTGCGCGCGTGGTTGAAAACGAGGCTGCCGGAATATCAGCCAAATGCGCAGGAATAGCGCCGGGGAAACGCATACCACATGCTCCAAACATTCATTGCCGGCATAAGTTGCCGGCGATAATGCTATACCCTATGATTTACGGCGTTTTTTCGGCTCTGGCAGTTCGGGCAGCATGGCGGTGACGAGTGCGGCGATGGCGGCGCTGCTTTCCATGTCCACCAGCAGCATGTCAGCGGCGCCTTCGTAGGGTGTTTCGCGCACGGCAAGCGCGGCGCTGGATGCTTTTGTGAGTTTGACCAGAAAGCGGTTGTCGTAAATGCCGCCGAACAGTTTGCCAGAGGCGTAGAGCAGGTATTCACCCATCATTTTGCGGTGCGTGACCGCCGGCACGCCAGCGAGCAGGGCGAGGACGTGCTCCAGATATTCGGCGCTGGAGGCCATTACAGCGGCGCCCCGTGTTTCACGGCGTCATACATGGCGTCTGGCGCAATGTCCAGTTCGCCCGGCCAGCACGCGGCGCCATATTCCAGATGCACTTGTCCGAACAGCGTTTCGTCGCGCAGTGCGCTGAAAACGCCTGCGTTTGGCGCATGAATCAGGGGCGCCAGTTCCACTTCGCCCTGTGTGCCATCCAGAAATTGCACGCGCAGCCGCAAGCCCGGCAGCGGCTGCACGGAGGCAAGGCGCCAAGGTGCTTGCGGGGTAGGCAGCGGGTTTATTGCAGGGGGCATGCGTTTCACCCGTGCGCTTTTTGCATCATGTCCACCAGCATGCCATGCCGCAGGGCGCTGGGGCTGTAGGTAAGTTCTTCAATATCCAGCGCGTCGAGGATGGCGCAAAGGATGGCGATGCCGCCAGCGGCCACGGGTTTGCGGCTGTCTTTCATGCCGGGGATGGCGATGCGCTCCACGTGGCCGGCGGCGATGAGCTGCTCGCGTATCCAGCGCACGCCTTCGCGCGTGATGGCGTAGCGTTGTTCGGCGCGCTCCGTGGCCAGCAGCACGTCGGCAACGGCGCCGACGGTGCCCGAGCACCCCCAGGCGGCTTCCCAGGCGTTGCGCCAGCGCACGCAGCCGCTGGACTGCAGCAGGGCGAGGGCGGCGTCTTCAGCGGCGTCAAAGCGCGCGGCGTCAATGCGCCCGTCCGCGAAGTGCTGCATGGACCAAGAGACAGCACCCATCGCGTGCGAGGCGGTGCGCTGCGCGGCGGCGCCGCTGCCCAAGATGAGTTCGGTGGAGCGCCCGCCGATGTCCATGACGAGGTGCCGCTCGTCCGAGGGCGGCAGGTGCTGCGCGACGCCGAGGTAAATCAGGCGCGCTTCCTCGTGCCCGCTGATGATGGTGATGGGGTGGCCGAGCACTTCCTCGGCGCGCGTGATGAAGTCGCTGCGGTTGCGCGCCTCGCGCATGGTTTGCGTGGCAACGGCGCGCACGCGCTCGGGCGGAATGCCCTCCAGCAGCGGGGCAAAGCGCGCGAGGCATTCCCAGCCGCGCTGCATGGCGGCGTCGGATAGGTGCCACTGGTGGTCCAGCTCGGCGCCTTGGCGCACGGTGTCTTTTACAAATGCCAGCCGCTGGAACTGGCCGCTATCAAAGCGGGCAATTTCCAGACGGAAGCTGTTGGAGCCAAGGTCTATGGCTGCCAGGCGGTCGTCATCGTTGGGCATGGGGGCGCATTGTGCGCCGGGCGGCGGGGGCGGTGTTGATGGAGGCTTGAAAATGGCGTTGTGTGACGTATACTACGCAACATTGCTTTTGGTCACCGGCTTATGTTGCCGGCGATATTTTGATACCCTAGCAACAACCCCCTCACCCTGCACCCTCTCCCCCTGACCGCGCTGCGCGCGGCGGGGCGAGGGGAAGTGTTGGTGCGGCGCGGCGCGCTTATTTTTTGGCGTTTTTTGCGCCAGCGGCGCGCAGCATGTCTGCGATGTCGGTGTGTTTTCTCTGCGTGGCGAGGCTCAACGCAGTGTCGCTGTCCTTGTCGGCGGCGCTGACGTTGGCTCCCTTTTCAATGAGCAGGCGTGCGGTGTCGGTGTGGCCTTCATGCGCGGCGGCCATCAGTGCAGTCGTGCCGTTCCTGTCGACAGCATTGACATCAGCGCCGCGCTCAATGAGCAGGCGGGCAGTATCGGCACTGCCTTGCAGCGCCGCGAACATCAGCGCGGTCTGGCCGCGCTTGTTTACAGCGCCCACCTGCGCGCCCTTGTCAATGAGCAGGCGGGCAGTGTCGGCGTGGTCGTTGCTGGCGGCGAGCATCAGCGCGGTGTTGCCGTAACTGTTTGCTGCATCGACCTGCGCGCCTTTGTCAATGAGTAGCCGTGCGGTGTCGGCGTGACCTCCAAACGCAGCGAACGCAAGCGCGGTGAAACCGCTCTTGTCAGCAGCGCCAAGCTGCGCCCCCTTTTTGATGAGCAAGTGGGCGGCGTTGGTGTTGCCTCTCCTTGCGGCAAACATCAGCGCAGTTTTTCCTTCCTCGTCGGTGGCGCTGACATCGGCGCCTGCGTCCAGCAGGCAGCGCACATTGGCGGTGTCGCCCGCGAATGCGGAATACATCAGCGGCGTGGGGGCGTGTTTGTCCATCGCTGTGTCGCACGGCGCAGCAAAGGCTGCAGCAGGCAGGAGGGTGGCGGCGGGAATGAGTAGGGCAGCGAGGCGTTTTTTCATGGTGTTTTGTGGGGTATTGTTTGCTTGCCGGCCTGTTACGCCGGCAAGCAGTGGCATTTTCAAATGGTATGTATTCTTTTGCCTGATACTTATGCTGCAAGTATCAAATTGCCGGCTTGTGTTGCAGGCGATGAATGATTACCCCCTCACCCCCGCCCCTCTCCCCCAGTCCGTTGCTGGTGCAACGGCGGGGGCGAGGGGAATGGTTTTATCAGCCCCCGCGCTTCATCATGTCAAAGAATTCGGCGTTGGTCTTGGTGGCTTTCATGGTCTTGAGAATCATCTCCATGGCTTCGATTTCGTCCATGCTGTACATGAACTGGCGCAGGATACGGGTTTTTTGCAGCACGTCGGGCGGCAGCAGCAGTTCCTCGCGGCGCGTGCCGCTGCGGTTGAGCTGGATGGAGGGGAAGACGCGCTTTTCATAGAGCCGCCGGTCGAGGTGGATTTCGCTGTTGCCGGTGCCCTTGAATTCTTCAAAGATGACTTCGTCCATGCGGCTGCCGGTGTCAATGATGGCGGTGGCGATGATGGTGAGGCTGCCGCCTTCTTCCACGTTGCGCGCGGCGCCGAGGAAGCGTTTGGGGCGGTGCAGGGCGTTGGCGTCCACGCCGCCGGTGAGCACTTTGCCGCTGGAGGGCACGACGTTGTTGTAGGCGCGGGCAAGGCGCGTGATGGAGTCAAGCAGGATGACGACGTCCTGTTTCAGCTCCACGAGGCGCTTGGCGCGCTCGATGACCATTTCGGCCACATGCACGTGGCGCGTGGCCGGTTCGTCAAAGGTGGAGGCGATGACTTCGCCGCGCACCGAACGCTGCATGTCGGTGACTTCTTCGGGGCGCTCGTCCACGAGCAGCACCATCATGTGGCTGTCGGGGTAGTTGGTGGAGATGGCGTGCGCGATGGTTTGCATCATCACGGTTTTGCCGCTTTTGGGCGGGGCGACGATAAGCGCGCGCTGCCCCTTGCCGATGGGGGCAATCACGTCAATGATGCGCCCGGTGATGTTTTCGTCGCCTTTGAAGTTTTCCCGCTCAAGCCGCATTTGCTGGTCCGGAAACAGCGGCGTGAGGTTTTCAAACATGATTTTGTGTTTGTTTTGCTCGGGCGGGCCGCCGTTGACTTTATCGAGGCGCGTGAGGGCGAAATAGCGTTCGCCGTCTTTGGGGATGCGCACTTCGCCCTCAATCATGTCGCCGGTGTGCAGGTTGAAGCGCCGCACCTGGCTGGGGCTGATGTAGATGTCGTCGGTGCTGGCGGTGTAGCTGGCCTCGGGGCTGCGCAGGAAGCCGAAGCCGTCGGGCAGGATTTCCAGCACGCCGTCGGCAAAGACCTGTTCGCCCGCGCGCGCGCGCTTTTTGATAATGGCAAACATCAGCTCCTGCTTGCGCATGCGGCTGGCGTTGTCAATATCAAGCTCCTCGGCGTGTTTGAGCAACTGGGAGATGTGGAGGATTTTGAGTTCGTTGAGGTGCATGGCGGTAGGGCTGCCGGAGCGCAGCGCGCAGCAAGAAAAGCCTGAACAGCGTGGGAGAAAAAATGTGGGGAAGTGCGGCAGCCCGGTGGCGGAAAAAGCGCCGAGATGCTTGGTGGCGGGCGGTGCGCCCGCGCTGCGGCTGCCAGCGAAAGGCGCGATTATGGCAGCGCCGCAGGCGGCCCGCCACGCGCGGCAAAAGAAAAAGCGCCGCCGGCGCGTGGGATGCGCGGGCGCGCAAAAAAACAGCCCCTCTCCCTCGCGGCAGCAGAGGGGGAGGGCAGGGAGGGGGTGTGCCGCATTGCGTCAGCAATGCGGCGGGCACGGGTTGCAAGTGCGTTGCAATGTGCCGAACGAGACGCCATGCCGCGCGGCGGCATGGCACCCCCTCTCCCTGCACCCTCTCCCCCAGCCCGTGCGCTGAGCGCACGGCGGGGGCGAGGGGAAAATTTTTGTGCCTGCTGCTGATTTCTATAGATGACGCTGGCAGCGCCGCAATTTACGCCTGCTGCGGAATGTGCGCCTTGATGAAGTCGCTCATCTGCGAGCGCGTGAGCGCGCCGACCTTGGTGGCGGCAAGCTGCCCGCCGTTGAACATCATCAGTGTGGGGATGCCACGGATACCCATCTTGGCGGCGATGGCGCGGCTTTCGTCAACGTTGACTTTCACCACCTGCACCTGGCCGTCGTATTCCTGAGCCATTTCTTCAATCGTGGGGGCGATGGCGCGGCACGGGCCGCACCATTCGGCCCAGAAATCGACGAGCACGGGCTTGTCGGACTGCAGCACGTCGGCGTCAAAAGTTGCGTCGGTGGAATGTTTGATGTCTGCCATATGAATGAAGTCAGCCAGCGGGCTGGCGTTTGGAGTGGATAAAGTGCGGGGCATTGTGACAGAAACAACTCCTTCCCTTTTTTCCCCTCACGCAGTGGGGAATGGCGTGCCGCAGGCATGGCGTGCGCTGCTGGCAGACATAGACGCGCGCCTGCGCCAGCTTGCCGCGCACCCGGCGCGCAGCGTGGTGGTGCTGCCGTATGAGCAGCTCATTCCGCTGGCGCGGCGGCAGTGGATGCAGCAGTTTCCAAGCGCCTACGTGCCGCGCTTTGAGACCACGCGCACCTGGGCCGGGCGGCTTTGGAGCTTCAGGCCGGGCGACACAGACATCAGCGCCAACCGCGCGCGCAATCTGGCGGTGGCTGCGTCAATGCTGGCGGGCGCGGGGCAGGGCGCGCAGCGCCGCCTGCTGACCGAGCCGCTGGCGGATGTGGCCGAGCAGCTCGCGCAGCTTGCCAGCAGCGTGCCGCCGACGCTGCGCCCGAATTGGATGGAAAAGGCGCGCGAGGTGCTGCCGCAGCGCGGCGGCGTGCTGGGTTTTGAGAGCGTGCTGGCGCACATTGCCGTGGCGTGGGCGGGCAGTTCGGACTACGAGGGCGACGTGCTGTTCACGCCCAAGGCAAGCGCGGGGCTGGACGCGCTCATTCTCGTGCCCGGGCTGCGCCGTGATGAATTGCTGAACTCGCTTGCCGAGCACTACTTTGAGCAGGCCGAGCGCGTGGAGCTGCTCCCGCTGCTGCTGGCCGCGCCCGCGCAGCGCCCGGCGTTGCACCCCTGCGCGGATGCGGAGGACGAAGCCAGCCGCGCCGCCGCCTGCGTGCTGCGCCACATTGAGGTGGGGCGCACGCCCGTGGCGCTGGCGTCGGGCGACCGCGAGTTGCTGCGCCGCTGCGCCGCGCTGCTGGCCACGCGCGGTGTGCGCCTGGGGCATGAACTGCACGATGAAACGGGCTGGCGCCTCTCCACCACGCACGCCGCCGCGCAGGTGATGGCGCTGCTGGCGGCGTGCGCGCCGGGTGCGTCCAGCGACGAAGTGCTGGCGTTTCTCAAACACGCCCCCGCCTTTACGCGCGCCGAGGTGGACGCGCTGGAGGCGCTGCTGCGCCGCCGTCAGGTGCGGCAGTGGGCGCAGGCGCAGCGTCTTTCGCAGCCCGCCGCGCAGCAGTTTGAGGCGCTGCGCGCCCTCATGCCGCAGGAGAGAGCGCCGCTGCACGAGTGGCTGCACGCGCTGCAGCGCGCGCTGCATGAAAGCGGCCTGTGGGCGCCGCTGGCTGCCGACGGCGCGGGCGGCAAGCTCATCACGGCGCTTGGGCTGGAAGAAGGCGGGCTGGCGGCGTGGCGCGCGTTGCCCGCTGCCGGGCAGGGCATGCGGCACGCCGACTTCACGGCGTGGGTGGCGCAGAGCCTGGAAGCCGAGGACTGGCGCGCGCCGCGCCACGCGCACACGCTGGTGGAAATGCTGCCGCTGGCGCAGCTTTTTGGGCGCCCGTTTGCGGCGCTGGTGCTCGCCGGTGCCGACAGCGAGCATCTGCCCGCCGCGCCCGCGCCCGAAGGCATGTGGACGCGCCAGCAGCGCGAGGCGCTGCACCTGCCGCTGCGCGAGGAGCGGCACGAGGAGCAAAAGCACGCCTGGGCGCTGGCGCTGCGCGTGCCGCATGTGGACGTGCTTTGGCGTCGGCAGGGGCTGCGCGAGGGCGAACCGTGCCTGCCCTCGCCGCTGCTGCAGGCGTGGGCGCTGGAGCAGGGCATTGACCTGGACGATGCCGCGCAACACGCCCCCGACCCGCGCACGCCCGCCA
>JAFRYL010000021.1 GCA_017437605.1 Ottowia sp.
AGCGCCAGCCCCGCGCCCACGCCCAGCAGCGCCGGCCACGCGCCGGGCGCGGGCAGCGTCACGCTGGGCATGGCGCTGGCAAGCAGCCGCACAAAGGCGCTGTGCGCGAGCAGCCCAAGCAGCACGCCGGCGGCGCTGGCCAGCAGCGCGGCGAGGAAAAACTCCAGCGCATACGCTGCTGCCATCGTGCGCTGCGGCACGCCAAGCACGCGCAGCATGGCGCAGTCATCCAGCCTGCGGGCGGCAAAGCTGCGCGCTGCCAGCGCCACAGCCACCGCTGCCAGCAGCGCCGCCAGCAGCGCCACGAGGCGCAAAAAGAGGCTGGCGCGCTCCAATGTTTGCTGCATTTCCGGGCGCCCGCTTTCCAGCGATTCCAGCCGCGCGCCGCGCACGCCCTGCATCGCGCCCTTCGCCCAATCCTGAAAGGCGCGCAGCGCCGCATCGTCTTCACTTGCCACGGCCAGCCGCCAAAGGACGCGGCTCGCGGGCTGCACCAGCGCGGTGGCGGCCAAATCGTCTATGCCGATGAGCACGCGCGGCGCAAACGCCGCCATGCCGCCGCCACGGTCCGGCTCCTGCGCAATCCAGTGCGTGATGCGCAGGCGCGTCTTGCCCAGCAGCACCTCGTCGCCGAGATTGAGATGCAGCGCGCGCCCAAGCGCCGCGTCCATCCACGCCGTGCCCGCAGCGGGCGCGCCCGTGGCGGGTTGGCCCTCCTTGTCGGCGGCGTCCAGCGCAAGGCGCACCTGCCCGCGCAGGGGATAGGCGGCGTCCACCGCCTTGAGCATCACGAGCCGCGCCGCGCCGCCCTGCGCTTCATCGGCGCGTGCCATCGTCGGGAAAGTGAGCGCCTGCGCCGTGCGCAGCCCCGCGCCCTGCGCGCGCTCGCGCCACGCGGCTGGCGGCGGCTGGTCGCTCACCAGCACCACATCGCCGCCAAGCAACTGGCGCGCATCGCGCCGCAGCCCGCCCTCCAGCCGGTCAGCAAAAAAGCCCACGGCAGACAGCGCCGCTACCGCCAGCAGCACGGCGGCCATCAACACCTGCACATCGCCCGCGCGCGCGTCGCGCCAGAGCGTGCGCCAGCCAAGGGCCCAAAACGACATCTTCATGGTGCACACCTTAGCGCACATGGCGCGTGTGCTTGCTTGCCCGGGCGCAACGTGCGCGCAAGAATGGCGCCCAACGTCATACTACCATTGAATGACGCTGGTTACCGGCTTGTTGTGCCGGTGATGCCGTGATATTTCGATGGGTATATGGAGGCTGCAGCCTACGGCTCCAGCCCGGCGTGGCGCAGTGCGCTGTCGGTGAACTCCGGCAGCACGCCGTGCCCGCCGTGGCGCTCGTCCACGCGCTCGGCCAGCCACACGGGCAGCATGTGCCACGCTTGCGCGCCAAAGCTGGCTGTCCACAGCAGCCCGGAGAGGCTGTGCAGCAGCAGCGGCGCGTGCCAGTAGGCCAGCGCGCGCAGCGCGGCGGCGAGCATGATGCCGCCAGCAGCCCACAGCACCCAGGGGCGGCGGTCTTTTTTTAGCCCGCTGTGCGTGTAGCCCGCAATCACCATGACGACGAAGATGATGAGGCTGTAGCTGCCCGCTGTGAGCAGGTGCAGGCCAGCCGCTGGCGGCGCGCCCAGCCAGCCGGGGGCGAGCTGCGCCAGCCCAATCAGCGCAAAACCCGCCGCCATGAGTGCGTAGCTTGCATACAGCAGCAGCGGCCAGCGCCGCAGCAGTGCGCGGCCTACGTGCCAGTCGCCCATGAGGTTCAGCACCGCAGCGCTGGCTGCCAGCGCCAGCCAACCGCTGACGCTTGGCGGCCATTCGAGTACCTGCGCCGCGCCGTACAAACCGATGCAGAGCATGGCGAGGTTGCGTCGTGGCGGGCGTGCGAGGTAGTGCAGCGGCTCACCCTCGTCGTCGCGCGCGTCGATGTCTTCCAGCGCGGCGTTGACCATCACCATAGAGATGCGGCTTGCCGCCACGATGATGAGCACGAGGAAGGCGGCCAGCGTCGCGTGCAGCCAGGGCATGGGGTAGGCGCCGCGCGCCGCCTGCACGCCAAAGCCTGCGGCGCAGAACGCCAGCAGTGCCAGCGCCCAGACGAAGGACAGGTGCCGCCGCCCGGCGTCGCCCCAGAAGCGCGGCCAAATCATGCCCGCCAGCGCCAGCAGGAATGCCGCCTGCGCCGCGCCCGAGAGCAGCGCCAGTGGCGCCCACAACCCGCTGCACCAGAACGCGAGCCGCGCTGCCAGCCACAGCAGCACGAGGCGCTGCACTGGGCGCGGAGCGAATTCGGGCGTGTCCGTGAACTCGGGCGCGGCGGTGAGCGCAAAGCCCGCCGCCGCTGCGCCACCCACGCCAAACAGCAGCTCGTGCGCGTGCCAGACGTAGGGGCCGCCCGGCGCGCTGGCGGGCAGCGGCAGCCCCAGCGCCAGAAACGCCACCCACAGCAGCATCAGCCCCGGCGCCGCGAGCACGGCGAGGGCAAAAAACGGGCGGAACGCGCACTGCCACACCGGGTGCGCCGCATCCGTCAGGCCACGCCAGCGCACGTCGCGCCAGCGCGGAGCGCTATAGAGCATGTCCAGCGTCACCTGTGTGTGCGGCGATGTCATACCGGTGCCTCCACTTCCTGCGGCAACTCAAACGCCTGCCGCACCTCGGGCTGCGCCAGCAGCGCCGCCGCCTGCTGCAGCGCCCAGCCGTCGCTGCGCGGCGCGGCGTCCGGCGCCACGTCGTGCTGCCAGACGATGCGCCCGGGGCGCGCCGCCATCACCAGCACCGTGTCGGCCAGCGTCACCGCCTCCGTCACATCGTGCGTAATCAGCAGCGCCGCCAGTGGCCTTTGCTGGCGCTGGCGCTGCAGCAGGCGGTGCATGTGCGCCTTCAGGCCAATGTCCAGCGCGGCGAATGGCTCATCGAGCAGCAGCGCATCGGGTTGCACCACCAGCGCGCGCGCCAGCGCCGCGCGGCTTTGCATGCCACCAGAGAGCTGCTGCGGAAACTGCCGCAGCGCGCGTGCTTCCAGTCCCATTGCGGCGGCCATGCCAGCGGCGCACTGCTGGCGCTCGGAGCGCGGCACGCGCTGCGCCTTCAGGCCAAGGGCGATGTTGTCCAGCACCGTGAGCCAGGGCAGCAGCAGCGGCTGCTGGAACATCAAGGCGCAGCGCGCAAAGCTGCTGGTGATGCTGCCTTTTTGCACGTCCAGCAGCCCGGCGGCAAGGTGCAGCAGCGTTGTCTTGCCGCAGCCCGACGGCCCCACCAGCGCCACGCAGCGCCCGGGCGCGAGCTGCAGGCTGATGGGCGCCAGCACCTGATGCGCGCCAAAGCGGTGTTCCACGTCCCGGATTTCAAGCATGGCGCGTCACCCCTGCGGCGTGTCGGTGCGCCAGCGCTCGAACTCGCGCTTGACGGGCTCCAGCACGCCGTATTCAATGACGAGCAGCGCACCCACCAGCAGCGCAATCCACGCCAGCGAGGTGGCCATGTCAAGCTGTGCGCGGCTGGCGGCAAGCGCGGCGCCCACGCCGTCATTGGCGGCGAGCAGTTCCGCCATCAGCGCCACCTTGAGCGCGCTGCCAAGCGCCACCGTCCACGCCGGAAACAGGTACGAGAGCACATGCGGCGCCGCCACGTCTGTCACGCCCATCCACCACGGCAGGCCGAGCGCGCGCGCCAGGTCGCGCCACTTGCCTTCCAGCGTGCGCACGCCCTGGATGCCCGCCACCAGCACCACTGGAAAACACGCCACAAACACGGTAAAGAGCGGCGTGCCGTCGCCCGTGCCGAACCACAGCATCGCCATCACCAGCCAGGCAATGGGCGGCGTGCCGAGCAGCACTGTGACCCACGGGCGCGCCATCATGGAGGCGGTCATGGAGATGCCCAGCAGCACGCCCGCCACGCTGCCGAGCAGCAGCGCCAGCGCCAGCCCAAGAAAGGCGCGCCGCACCGTGATGCCGAGCGTCTGCAGCCAGCCGTCGCCCTGCTGCGCCATCTCGTGCATGGCGGCCAGCGTCTCTTGTGGCGAGGGCAGGATGAGCGAGCCGAAGTGCAGCGCCAGCGCGTCCCAGAGCGCGAGCATCAGCAGCAGGCTGGCCACGGCGCCGCAGCCGCTCCAGAAGTAGGCGGGCAGGCGGGCGAGCCAGTTGAAGATGAGCCGCATGGGAGAATACTGTCAGATGTTTTGCTTCATCACCGGCTTGATAAGCCGGTAATCAGATGTTGTATTGCATAGTATGTTTGAATGCAAAGATACTATACGGTTGTTCATTTCATTGCCGGCTTATGTTGCCGGTAATGAAGTAATACCAATCATGCTTCGCTGTTCCAGTAGAAGGCGTCGCCCGGCAGCTTGCCGCCGATGAGCTTGGGCTGGCGCGCGGCGAGCTTTTCAAAGAAGAACTCCAGCTCGGCGCGCGCTTTGGCGGCGCTGACGACTTCGCCGGGGGCGGCGCGCATGCTGTCGGCCACGCCTTCGGGGGTGAGCATGTCCACGCGCGCGGCGACGAGCTTGCCGCATTCATCCGGCTGCGCGTTGCACCAGTTTTGCGCTTCTTCATACGCCTGCATGAAGCGCGCGACGAGCGGTGCGTTGTCCATGTGCGGCCCCATGACGGTGATGCCCGCCTGCGGGATGCGCGGCTGGCTGCCAAAGGCGCGCGCCCACTCCTGCTGCATGTCGACGCTGCGCAGCAGCGCGGGGGCGATGGCACTCACGGGCAGGGAGCGCGACTTCCGCATGCCAACCGAGGCGGCAGGCTCGGCCAGCAGCGCGTGCCTGGCGCGGCGCGTGAGCAGCAATTGCATGGCGTCCAGCGGCGTGGCGGTGTAGCGCAGCGTGACGGCGTCCGCGCCCTGCCCTATGGAAATGCCGAGTTTTTCGCAGAGCGTGGCGAAGACGATGTCGGGCATGTCGCCACGGAAGGGCATGAGCACTTCCTTGCCCTTGAGGTCATCCAGCGTCTTGATGTCCGGGTCGCTGCTGACGATGTAGAGGATGCGCCACACGCTGATGCACAGCAGCCGCAGCGCCACGCCCCGGTTGTAGAGGTTGGCGGCGACGTTGCTGGGCATGGCGATGAAGTCCGCCTTGCCTTCAAGCGCAAAGGCGCGCAGTTGGTCAGGGTCTTTCCAGGTGAGGAACTCGACGCTGTCCGCCACGTCTGCGAGCAGCCCGGCCTCGACGATGCGGATGAAGCCGGTGCTGACGGAGGCGTAGGGACCTGCGAGGGTGAGTTTGGGGATACGTTCCACTGCCGCTGCGGTGGCGGACGCGGGAGCAGAGGCCGCTTCCTGCGCGCGCAGCCAGGGGGCGGCGAGCATGGCGGCGGCGAGTGTGCTGCCCTTGAGCAGCGCGCGACGGGTGGGGGCAGGGGAGTGGTGGCGGGTCATGGCGGTGCGTCTCAAAACTCGGCGTTCCAGGAAATGGCGAGGCTGCGCCCGGGCGCTTTCACCTCAAAGCCGGGGCGCCCGACGGCGAGGTGGTCGTGGTAGGTGCGGTCCGTGAGGTTGCGGATGGCGAAGCGCAGGCTCTGCCCCGCGCGCGGCTGCCAGGTGGCGCCGATGTCGATGAGGGTGTAGCCGCTGGTGGCGTCTTCGGTGCCGCGCGAGAACACGGTGGCCACGCGCTTTTGCCGCGCGGTGGCGCGCACATGCGCGTCCAGCGTCCAGCCGGGGGCGACGCGCCCTTCCCAGCCGACGCTGAGCGTGTCGGCGGGCATCTGGTAGAGCGGCTCGTGCAGGTCGTTGTTGTCGCCACGGATGCGCGTGTACGCGCCCGTGAGCCAGTGCCCGCTTTTCACCTGCCAGCGCGCGCCGGCCTCAAAGCCCTTGATGGTGACGCTGCCCAGGTTCACGTTGCGCCTGCAAATGGCCGCCTGCTGCTGCCCGCAGGCGGCGATGGCGGTCTGCCCCTCAAGCGGCTGGCCGGTGATGTAGTTGCTGATGCGGTTGCGGTAGATGGAGGCGGCGTATTCCACGTCCTGGCTGGCGCCCTTGATGCCAAGCTCGAACTGCGTGGCTTTTTCCGGCGCAAGCTGCGGGTTGCCGGCGTAGTAGGAGCCGTCAAAGCGCAGGCCGGACTGGAAACGCTCGCGCATGTCGGCGGCGCGAAAGCCGCGCGCCACGTTCACATAGGGGCGCAGCAGGGGTTGCACTTCATACATCAGCCCGAGTGAGCCGGAGACGGCGCTGTCGCTGCGGTTGATGCCCTCGGTCACGCGCCCGCTGTTGAGCCAGTCGGCGCTGCCGCGCACGCGGTCGTAGCGCACGCCGGCGAGCACGCGCAGCTTGTCAAACTGCATGTCGTCTTGCAGGTAAACGCCGCTGGCGCGGATTTTCCCGTTGCGGAACGGGCTGTTGGCCATGGCCTGCGTGAAGGCGGGCGGGGCGTATTGCACCGTGTTCGGGCTGGCCTTCATCTGCCAGAGGTTCAGCCCAAAGGACAGCAGATGCTGTGGATGCGCCAGCCATTCGCCCTTGGCGTCAAGGCCGTCGGTCTTGAACTTCACGGCGCTGGTGTTGACATCGCGCCCCAGCCTGTTGCCAAAGCCGTAGATGGTGCGGTGCATTTCCTGGCGCCAGAGGCGCACATCCACGCCCACGGGCGAGGTGCTGCTGCGTGCCTTGGTGTAGCCCGCCTCGACCATGCGCCGCTCGGTGCGTGGCGAGTGAATGGTGGTGCTGCCCACGACGGGCAGAGGGTGCGGCTGCGTGGTGCCGGGGTACCACACATCGTCATCTCGCTGCTGCTGCGCCGAGAAGCGCAACTGCTGGTCGGCGTCGATGCGGTAGCGGTACTGCCCGATGAAGGCGCGCGAGTCGTAGCCCGTGCGCGGCACCTTGCCGCTGCCGGAGCGGTAGTCGCTGGCGTCGCGCAGCGCCACGCCGCCCATGAAGGCATGCCGCTCGCTGCCGGCGTTCATCACCAGCGCGCCGTGCACGCCTTTGCTGGCGCTGTCAAAACCCAGCCCGGTGCGCCACTGTACGCCGGGCACGAAGCGCGCCTGCGGCAGGCGCACGTTGATGGCGCCACCCAGCGCGCCCGTGCCGTAGAGCACGGAAGACGGCCCTTTCACCACCTCCACCTTCTCCGCCAGCCCCAGCGTCATGAAGGAAGAAACGGCGCCCACGGGCTGCGCCGAGTTCAGCCGCACGCCGTCCACCAGCATCACCACGCCTTCTTTTTTCAGCCCCCGGATAACGACGTTCTGCCCCTGCGCGCTGTCGCCCGAGGCGGCCAGACCCGGCTCGCCGCGCAGCGCCTCGCCCACGTTGGCCGCCTGGCGTTGCTGGAGGCCGTGTAGGTCAAGTTCGGTGGTGCCCACGGGCGTTTCCACGGCAGGCGTTTCATAACCCGTAGCTGTGACCGTAACTGCTGGCAGCGCGCCAGCGGTGTTTTCACCAGCGGGCGCGGTTTCGGCGGTGTTGTCAACTGCGTCATCAGCAGGAGCGGCGTCCTGCGCGAAGGCGGCGCCCCAAGGCAGGGCGGCGCACAAGGCCAAGGCCGCCAGGGAAAGTGGTGTGCGTGCGTACATGAAAAGGCTCCGGAAAACTGAATGCAATGGCACAAGGCGCGGCGTGCCGCGATATTCACCATTGGGTATGGATGCGCTCAAGTCTAATGGGAATGGTTCGCATTCTCTACCGCATGTACTGGCGCTGCGTTGGCGTCAGGCAACGCCTGTTCACGATGGTAGAAGCGCGCAGAAGCGCACGGAAAGCGCCAGCAAAGATGTGTGAGAAATCTCACAAACTTGATGCTGTTCAGGTTTTTTGAAAAGCTATTTCAAAGGCGCGCATGAGGCGCTAAAAACGGACGACTGCATGCTGTCTGCACCTGTTTGTTGCTGCCCGCAAGAAGGGCGGGCGATGCTGTGATACCTGCTGGTTTGCCGTGATGATGTAGTTGTAGGGTATCTACTGTTTGCCGGTACAAATTGCTGGCAATGGAATGCTGTGCAGCGAAGTATCTATTGTGTTCCAGATACTTCAATACTTTATGTATGGTCGCCGGCTTGTTATGCCGGCAATCAAGTGCTTATTGCAGGAGTATTGCTTAGCGTGCGCCGCCTGCGCGCTCGCGCGGCGCCAGCGGGCGCGGGCGTGAGGCCGCCGCGCAGCGCATTGAGGAGGATGGCGATGGTGCTGCCGTTGTGCAGCACGGAGGCAGCCACGGAGCTGAGGGCGCCCAGCGCCGCTGCGCCGAGGATGGCGGTGTTGGCAGCCACGGTGAAGCGGAAGTTGCTGCGGATGCGGCGCATGGTGGCGCAGGCGATGTGGCGCGCGTCGGCGACGCGGGCGATGTCGTCTTCGAGCAGCGCCACGTCCGAGGTCAGGCGCGCGAGGTCGGCGCCGCGCTGCATGGAGATGCCCACATGCGCACCAGCGAGCGCGGGGGCGTCGTTGACGCCGTCGCCAACGAAAGCCACGCGCGCGCCTTCGCGCGTGAGGCGCGCGAGCAGCGCGGCCTTGTCATCGGGCAGCAGGCTGGCGTGGTATTCGTCCACGCCCACCTGGGCGGCCAGCGCTGCGGCGCGCTCGGGCTGGTCGCCTGTGAGCATGAGGATGCGCCGCACGCCCAGCGCGCGCAGGCGCCGCAGTGTGGCGGCGGCAGCGGGGCGCACGCTGTCGCGTAGCGCAATGGCGCCCACGAGCCGCCCGCCCAGGCCGATGTAGAGCAGGGTTTTACCGGCGGCCAGCAGCGGGGCGAGCGCGCCGTCGTGGGCGGCGACGTTTACGCCTTCGTCGTCTTCCACAAAGTGCCGCGAGCCGACGACGATGCGCTGCCCGCGCACCACGCTGGCGACGCCGTGCGCGGCGATGAAGTCCACATCGGCGTGCTCAAAGTGCCGCCCGCCGCGCTTGCGCGCCGCTTCCACGACGGCCAGCGCCACGGGGTGAAAGTAGTGCTCTTCCAGCGAGGCGGCGAGGTCTATCACGTCGTGCGGGCCGAAGTCGCGGCTGAAGGTGAGCGCGTCCGTCACGCTCATGCGCCCGCTGGTGAGGGTGCCGGTCTTGTCAAAGATGAAGGTGTCCACGCTGGCGAGTTTTTCCAGCGCATCGGCGCCCTTGAACAGCAGCCCGCCCTTGCCCGCCGCATACATGCCGGATTTGAAGGCCACGGGTGTGGCGAGTTTGAGCGCGCAGGCGTAGTCGGCCTGCAGCACGGCGGCGCCGCGCCGCCAGTTGCCCGATAGCAGCCAGGACGCAGCCGCCAGCGCCAGCACGCCGGGCACGAGCCGGTCCGCGAGTCGGCTGGCGGCAAGCTGCGTGGCGCTTTTCACCTGCAGCGCGCTGTGCACGTAGTCAGCGATGCGCGCCGCCACGGTGCCCGCGCCCACATGCTCGGCGTAGACGCGCAGTGCGCCTTCCTCCACCACGGTGCCGGAGAGCACATGGTGCCCGCGCACGCGGCGCACGGGCAGGCTTTCGCCCGTCATGCTGGCTTCGTTGACGCTGGCTTCGCCGCGCAGCACGGTGCCGTCCACGGCAATCACGCTGCCCGCTGGACAGACGACGGTATCGCCCACGCGCACTTCGCTGGCGGCGACCTGCTGCTCGGCGCCATCGCGCTCCACCCACACGCTGCCCGTGTCCGGGCGCAGCAGGTCTTTGAGCATGGTGTCGGAGCGGCGCACGATGGAGTGCTCCAGCAGCCCGCCGAGTGCGAGCAGAAACAGCGTGGCGCCCGCCGCCATCCGGTCGCCGCTGGCGGTGGCCACGGCCACGGCGAGCGCCTCGAGCACATGCGAGTTCAGCCCCTCGCGCCGCAGCTCGCGCATGCCTTCCCTGTAGAGTGGCGCCGCCGTCGCCAGCGCCGCCAGCCGGTGCAGCGACGCTGGCACCGCAAGGCGCGTGAGCGCCAGCAGCGCGGCGCTGGCGAGCAGGCGCGCGCGGTGGCTCGCCTCCTCCTCCTTCTGTTCGCCGCGCTGCACGGC